>OMVL01000009.1 GCA_900314485.1 uncultured Eubacteriales bacterium | reverse complement strand
GTCACCGTGGCCATCGTCAGCACCAAGCGCAGCGATGTGATCTATGACATTCTGGCGAACAAAAATCTGTCTGACCGGGTGGCATTTGTAGTGGGCGGCTCGGATGTAGCGCATCCCAAGCCTGCCCCGGACGCCGCTCTGCTGGCTCTTTCTAAGGCGGGCTTGAAGCGGTCGGAAGCCCTCTTTGTGGGCGACACCGTCATTGACGCCGAAACCGCCTGCCGGGCGGGGCTGGACTTTGCCGCCGTCTGCAACGGGACAACGCCGGCATCTGCCTTCGCCGCCTGGCCCCACGTTTTTGTGGCGAAAGATCTGCCTGCGTTAAATGACTGGCTGTATCAGGCAACACTGTGAATAAACACCTCCGAAGCCGTCCATACTTGGCTTTGGAGGTGTTTTTTACCATGAAGAAGAAATCGTTTTTCAGCCGCGTCGGTGATTTCCTGTTGGGCAAAGGCTTTTACATGGTGCTTTTGCTGTGTATTATGGCCATCGGCGGGTCCGGCTACTATCTCTACCATCTGGCAGACATGACTCTTTCCACCGCCGATCAGCCCGTCTCCGCTCCCGCTCAGGTGGAGGTGGAGACCCCTGCCAGTCTGACCCCTGAGGCCGCACAGGAAGTGACGGACGCCATGCGGGAGGCACAGGAGATCGCCCGGGCCGCTCAGGAGGAACAGGCTGCTGCGGAAGAGACGGCGAAGGAGGTCCCCGCTGAGACGGTGGAACCTGCAAAGACAGCAGAATCTGCCGAGCCGGAGCAGGCAGAGGAGACGGCGGCGGAAACACCCGTTCAGGAGACTGCCGCCTTTACCGCCCCGGTGGAAGGAGAGGCCGTGGCTGCCTTCTCTGACACGGAGCTGACCTATAACGCCGCCATGGGCGACTGGCGCACTCACAACGGCGTCGATCTCTCCGCCAACTTGGGTGACGAGGTCCACGCTGCCATGGCGGGAGAGGTCCTCTCTGTCCAGGATGATCTGCTGCTGGGTACCACGGTGACCCTGAATCATGGAGACGGGATCATGACGGTCTACGGCAATTTGGACCCTGAGGTGGCCGTCCGGCAGGGCGACCGGGTCTCCGCCGGTCAGGTCATCGGCACGGTGGGCGAGTCCGCCAACGGCGAGACCCACGAAGGGGCCTGGCTCCACTTTGCCGTGCGCAAGGACGGGGAGCTGGTGGATCCTATGGAGTATTTGGGACAGTCGTAAACAAATTTCGCCCGGGTCTTGCGACCCGGGCATTTGCCGTCTTAGTGCGTCAGCCGCTTTTTGCAGTAAGAAACCTGGCCGCAATGGGGGCACTTGAGCTTTCTTGTGGTGATCGTGTGCACTCCGGCGATATACGCCGCCGAGGACGGAACAAACCTTGTTCCGCATTTTCTGCATTCAAATGTTCCGGCACTCATATCCAGTACGCAGGCGACACCGATACCTCCCACGGTCACGATGGCCGCAATTGCAATCAGCACAGCGCGCAGCCATGTGCTCATTTCAAGCAGACCGGAAACCAGGATAATGGTCACTCCGGAGAGGATCGTGAGTACACATACGACCACAGCCAAAATAATTTTCTTTTTGCTTTCTTCTCTTTCCCTTACAAGTTCCATCATGTTTTCCTCCGCCTTCCTTTGGTAGTCGGCGCCGTCCAGCCGCTCGCCTGAAAGCAGTTCATTCACATTGATGCGCAAAACCTCGCACAGGGGCAGCATTAGTGCCACCTCGGGCATTCCGTTGCCGCACTCCCACTTGGAGACCGTCTTATCGCTGATGTTCAGGACATCGGCCAGCTGGCGCTGGGTCATGGATTGTTCCTTTCGCATGGATGCGATGAACTTTCCGATTTTGATTTGATCCATGCTTCACGCCTCCTTTCGACGTTTATACTACCTGCTTTGCAAAGAAGATCCCACCCACGGGCCATAGAATCCCACAAAAACGGCACTCTACGGAGCGCAGAGGCGGAAAATTTCGATGGCTTATTACTATTATAGCAAAAGCTGTCCCCTTCAGGCAACCGATTCAGCTCCGCCGTAAAATTTCCCCTCTCTCCGTATGCTCCGCCCCGAATCCGACCACACTAGAACCATTCTCCATCACACGAAAGGAATGGTTTTCTGTGAAAGCGATCTTACTGGCAGGCGGCGAGGGTACACGGCTGCGCCCCCTTACCGCCGATCTGCCCAAGCCCATGGTCCCCCTCTTCGGCCGTCCGGTACTGGAGCACCTCATTTTGCTGCTCCGCCGCCACGGCATCACCCAGATCGCCATGACTCTGGGTTATCTGCCGGAAAAGATCACAGATTACTTCGGTGACGGCAGCCCCTGGGGGGTGTCCATTGCCTATTTTACGGAGGAAAAGCCCCTTGGCACCGCGGGGGGCGTCAAAGCCTGCCAATCCTTCTTGCAGGGGGAGGACTGCATCGTTCTGTCTGGGGACTGCGTGTGTGACTTTGATCTCTCCGCCTGCATCAAGCGCCACCGCATTCGCAAGGCTGAGGCCACCATTCTCCTGCACCGGGTGGAGGAACCTACGGAATACGGTCTGGTGCTGACGGACGAGGGAGGAAGAGTCACCCGGTTTGCGGAAAAGCCGAGCTGGAGCCGGGTCTTCACCGACCAGGTCAACACCGGAGTCTATCTCCTCAACAACAGCGTTTTGGAGGACATTCCCACCGACCGGGTCTGGGACTTCAGCCGGGACCTCTTTCCCCGTCTGTTGGAGCAGAAACGGGGGCTGTACGGCGATACGCCCCAGGGCTACTGGCGGGATATGGGTTCCTGCGAGAGTTATCGGCAGGTCATTGAGGATGCACTGGAGGGACGGCTCTCTCTGGAGCTCTCCTATCCCCAGGTGCAGCCCGGCCTTTACGCCGAGGGCCTCTTGCCCGAGGATGCCGTCATTCTTCCCCCCTGCTGGATCGGGCCGGGGGTCACACTGGAAAAAAACTGTCTCATCGGCCCCTATGCCGTTTTGGAGCAAGGGTCAAAGATCAGCTCCGGCTCTGTCGTCCGCCGTTCGGTACTGCTGGGGTCGTCTGTGGGCCGGGACAGCACGGTAAACGGCAGCATCCTCTGTACCGGCGCACGAACCGGCCCGGGCGTGACGCTGGAGGAAAACACCGCCCTCGGCTCCGGGGTGGCCGTATTGGCCAACATCGCCGTCAAGGCCGGGGCAAAGTTCCCTCCCGGCACCACCGTCTCCTCCCAGGCCTCCCAACCCCTCCGCTTTGGGGAGGACGGGATCCTCTCCGGTCGGCTCCGGTCGGAGATCTCGCCGGACTTTCTGCTGCGCTTGGGCGGGTTGCTGGCCATGGAGGGGGGCTGCGGCCTGGGCCACAGCGGAGGTTCCGGGGCCAAGGTGCTGGCCCTTGCGGCAGAATCCGGCATTGCCTCAGCCGGAGGGAATGTCTATCTCCACGACGCCTCTGTTCCTGCCGCTGCCGGGTGGCTAGCCGGTGTATATCATCTCCCCGTCTCCCTCTATCTGCGCCAGACCGGGGATCGTGTCACTCTCTATCTCTTTGGGGCGGAGGGGCTCCCCCTCCCTCAGGAGCGGCTGAGACGGCTGGAGGCCATGCTCTCCGCCGGAAATCATCAGGGCAATGCCGCCGGGCCCGGAGCCATCCGGCAGGTCACCGGAGCGGATCGGCGCTATCTGGATGCCGCCGCCTGCTACTGTCCCTGGCCCATCTCCCCCATCCGCCTGTCCGTCTCTCAGGATAACCGGGAAGGGCAGTTACTGGCGGAAAGTCTGCGGCAGATCGGCTGCCGGGTAGAGTCGGAGGAGCGAGAGGGGCTCCCCGCCTGGATCAGCCAGCCCGGCGGCTTCGGGCTGGCCCTGCGGACGGAAGCGGGGCGGCTGCTCCAGCCGGAGTGGGCGCAGATGCTCTGCTGCCTCATTCTGCTGGAAGAGGGGGAGCAGACTCTGGCGCTTCCCTCCTCCGCTCCGGTGCTGGCAGAGCGTCTGGCTGCGGTCTACGGCGGGACGATCCTCCGGCTGGGCCGGGATGAGGGGGCGGAGGAGCACTGGCAGCGGCTGCTGCCCCTGCGGGACGGCTGCGCCGCCGGGTGTCTGATAGCGGGATACCTGGTCCGCCGGGGGCAGAGCCTGACCCAACTGGCCGCCCGTCTCCCCCGTTTTGCCCTCCGCCGCCGGGAACTGCCCCTCACCAGCCGGGCAGGGGCTATGGAGGCCCTCTACCGGGCCTTTCCCCACGCAGAGCTGGAGGGCGACGGACTGCGCGTCACCGCAGGAGGCGGCTCTGCATGGCTCTCCCCCATGGCGGAGCGGTCCGCCCTTTCCATCATTGCAGAGGGTCCCACAGAGGAATTTGCCGCGGAACTGTGTGATTTCATCAGCGAAAAGGCAAAAGAGACAGGGCATTTGTGAAAACTTGAGGATATACTTTCCACATTTTGTCTGGTATAATAGGGATGACGTAACACGCGTTGTGACCGCCGGGTCAGGCAATGCAGGCTTGAAACAATTTCATCCTTTACCCAAAACGGGGCAATCCCACCGGAGGCGGCGAGTGCAGGGCCGCCTCTCTCTGGGATACCCCGCCCCCGTTTTGCCCTTTTCGTCTTATTACGTCCCCACGAACTTTATTTTTTACTTATTACTTGAATCAAAGGAGTATTTTATGGCAGAAAAACTGAAGATCATTCCTCTTGGCGGATTGAATGAGATTGGCAAGAACATGACCGTCATCGAGTATAAGAACGACATCATTGTCATTGACTGCGGTATGGGTTTTCCGGACGACGATATGTACGGCATTGACGTGGTCATTCCCGATTACAGCTATCTGATCCAAAATCAGTCCAGGATCCGGGGCATCTTTCTCACCCACGGACACGAGGACCACATCGGCTCTCTCCCCTACGTCCTGCGGGATATTGACACCCCCATCTACGCTACCCGCCTGACGGCGGGCCTGGTGGAGCTGAAGCTGGCGGAGCACGACCTGCTCTCCACCACCGAGATCCACACCTGCGAGGCGGGAGATGTCATCCGGGCAGGCGTGTTTCAGGTGGAGTTTATTCACACCAACCACTCCATTGCCGATGCCGTGGCCTTTGCCATCCGCACCCCTCTGGGCACCATTGTCCACACCGGCGACTGGAAGATCGACCCCACACCTATCTCCGGCGGCATGATCGACCTGGCCCGCTTTGGGGAACTGGGCAAGGAGGGCGTGCTGGCCCTCATGTGCGACTCCACCAACGTGGAGCGGCCCGGCTTTACCAAGAGCGAGTCCACCGTGGGCAATAGCTTTGACGCACTCTTTAAGGGCTGCACCGAGCGGATCATCGTCACCACCTTTGCCTCCAACATTGACCGCATCCAGCAGATCATTAATGTGGCCGCCCGGTACGGTCGCAAGGTAGCCGTCTCCGGCCGGAGCATGGAAAACGCCATGGCGGTCTCCACCAAGCTGGGCTATATGAACGTGCCGGAGCACACGCTGGTGGACCTGAATCAGATCAAGAGCCTTCCCAAGGACAAGGTCTGCATCATCACCACCGGCAGCCAGGGCGAGACGATGTCCGCCCTTACCCGCATTGCAAACTCCACCCACCGCCAGATTGAACTGCAGCCGGGGGACACCATCATCCTCTCCGCCTCCGCCATTCCCGGCAACGAGCACGCCATTGGCAACGTGGTCAACGAGCTGTACCGCCGGGGCGCCACTGTCATCAACGAGCGGAATTTGGACCTGCACGTCTCCGGCCACGCCTGTCAGCAGGAGTTGAAGATCCTTCACGCCCTCATCCGTCCCAAGTTTTTCATCCCCGTCCACGGCGAGCAGCGGCATCTGAAGCTCCATGCCAAGCTGGCCCAGGAGATGGGCATGCGGCCGGATCATGTGATCATCTCCGACATCGGACACATCATTGAGATCAGCCCCAACGCCATCCGTGAAAACGGCACCGTCACCGCAGGCCGCATCCTGGTAGACGGCTACGGCGTGGGCGACGTGGGCAGCGTGGTCCTCCGGGATCGGAAGCGCCTGGCAGAGGACGGTATGATCGTGGTGGTGGTCACTATGTCCTGCATCGATCACACTGTCCTCTCCGGTCCGGAGATCATCACCCGTGGCTTTGTCTATGTCAAGGAGTCGGAGAAGCTGATGGACGAAGTGCGGCAACTGGCCGCCAACGTCCTGGCGGAGGTCCGGCCCGGAGACGACTGGGCCGCCATCAAGGGGGAGATCAAGCGGGAGCTCTCCGGCTTCCTCTTCCGCAAGGCCAAGCGGAGTCCTATGATCTTGCCTGTGATCATGGAAGTGTAACCGTTTTTCCGAAAGACCTGACAACAGTCGGGTCTTTTGTTTTGCCTGCATTTTCTTGATTTTACAGAATGTTCACGGGTCTTTTGCTTGTGTTCATGGGCTTTGTGTGTTATATTATATTCTGTTGATTTGTAACTACGGATTGCTTTTGCATATAAAGAGGGTCATGTCTTTGAAGGATAACAAGAAACCGAATCAGAACGACAACCGCAGGCAAAATCTCACCGGCGTTGTCACGCTCATTATCTGGTCTCTGATCATTACCATCGGTATCAACTACGTCATCGGTCACACCGCAAATCGAGGGTCGGTGGAGATCAAGTTCAGCGAACTGGTAGAGATGGTCAAGGAGGATCAGGTCACCGAGGTCAAGCTGGAGAGCGGCAAATACACCGTCACCCTCACCGAGGAGGGCGGCCAAGAGTGGCTCACCCGCTACTATCAGGAGCAAGGCAAGGAGCTGCCGGAGGGAACGGAAGTTCCCACTCTCTACACTACGCCTCTGAACTACACGGATTTTCTCCTGCTTTTGGAGGAGCACGGCGTCGCCTTCTACTCCCCCTACCACGATCAGAACGTCATCACGGAATTTTTAGTCAGCTATATCCTGCCTATGGCGCTGATGGTGCTGGCCATGATTGTCTTCTTCCGCTTTGCCATGAACGGCAGGATGGGCGGCGGTATCGGCGCTGTGGGCAAGTCCAACGCAAAGGTGTATGTGGAGAAGTCCACCGGCGTCACCTTCCGGGATGTGGCAGGCCAGGACGAGGCGAAGGAGTCTCTGGAGGAGATTATCGACTTTCTCCACTCTCCGGAGAAGTACACCGCGATCGGCGCAAGGCTCCCGAAGGGCGCATTGCTGGTAGGCTCTCCCGGTACGGGTAAGACATTGCTTGCCAAGGCAGTGGCAGGTGAGGCAAAGGTGCCCTTCTTCTCCATCTCCGGTTCCGACTTTGTGGAGATGTTTGTGGGCGTGGGCGCCAGCCGTGTCCGCGACCTCTTTAAAGAGGCGGCTAAAATGGCCCCCTGCATCATCTTTATCGACGAGATCGACACCATCGGCAAATCCCGTGACGCCAGCCGCCTGGGCGGCAACGACGAACGGGAACAGACGCTCAATCAGCTCCTGGCCGAGCTGGACGGCTTTGACCCCACCAAGGGCGTCATTGTTCTGGGCGCCACCAACCGGCCGGAGGTGCTGGATAAGGCCCTGCTCCGTCCCGGGCGGTTCGACCGGCGCATTACCGTGGACCGGCCCAATCTGGCAGGCCGTCTTGCCACCCTTCAGGTACACACACGGAAGATCCGTCTGGCAGAGGACGTTGACCTGAACAAGATCGCTCAGGCCACCGCCGGCACCGTGGGCGCCGACCTTGCCAATCTGGTAAACGAGGCCGCTCTTCGTGCTGTCCGCATGGGCCGCAAGGCGGTCAATCAAAACGATCTCTTGGTCTCCTTTGAGACGGTCATTGCCGGCACCGAGAAAAAGGGCACCGTGCTGACCGAGAAGGAAAAGCGGCTGATCGCCTATCACGAGGTGGGTCACGCTCTGGTGGCCGCCCGGCAGAAGGGCACAGAGCCGGTCAGTAAGATCACCATTGTCCCCCACACCCAGGGCGCTCTGGGCTACACTATGCAGCTGCCGGAGGAGGAGAAATTCCTCATGGACCGGGGTGAGCTAAAAAACGAGCTGCGCACCCTCTTGGGCGGCCGTTCGGCGGAGGAAGTGGTCTTTCACACCGCCACCACCGGCGCTTCCAACGACATTGAACGGGCCACTGAACTTGCCCGGAAGATGATCACCATGTACGGCATGAGCAACAAGTTTGGCATCATGGGCCTTGCCACCGTCCAAAGCCAGTATCTGGAGCAGAGCTACGGCCTGACCTGCGCTCAGGCCACCGCCGCCGAGGTGGATGCCGAGATCTACGAGCTTCTGGAGCAGTGCCACACCGAGGCAAAGCAGATCCTGGAGGAAAACCGAGCGTTGCTGGATCAGATTGCCGAATATCTGCTGAAGAAGGAGACCATCACCGGTCAGGAGATGATGGCAATTATTGAGGGCCGGGACCCGGAGCTGGTGGACAATTACGGGGCAAATCCCAGCGCCCTCTCCACAGAGAGCAGGGCCGTCCCCGCCACCGACGCTGAGGGCATTGAAAAGCCGGCACGGAAGATCTCTCTGATCTCGGAGCCGCCGATCCCCTCCACCGGGGAAGATGCGCCGGAGTCCGATCCGGAATAACCTAAAATATAAAAACGTCCGAACAGGGAGCTCTCCCCGTTCGGACGTTTTTCTTTATGCGATTTTCAGTTCACTCCGCCCATGAGCAGCACCATGACTGCCTTCTGGGCGTGGAGGCGGTTCTCCGCCTCCTCAAAGATCTCATCAGCATGGGCCTCGAAGACATCAGCGGTGATCTCCTCCCCCCGGTGGGCAGGCAGGCAGTGCTGCACCATGCAGCCTGGATGGGCCACGGACAGCAGCTCCTCATTCACCTGATAGCCGGCGAATGCATTGGCCCGTTTTTCCCGCTCCTCTTCCTGGCCCATGGAGGCCCATACATCGGTAATGATGACGTCTGCGTTCTTGGCGGCTTCCTTCGGGTCATCAGTGAGGGTGAAGGGCTTGCCCTCAGCAAAGGCCAGCACCTCGGGATCGGGGTGGTAGCCCTCAGGGCAGGCCACGGCAACCTCCATACCCACCTTCAAGCCGCCTACGATAAGAGAGTTTGCCATATTGTTGCCGTCTCCGATAAAGCACAGCTTCAGCCCGTCCAAATGGGCCATCTGTTCCCGAATGGTCATCAAATCCGCCAGCACCTGGCAGGGATGGGCAAAGTCGGTCAGGCCGTTAATCACAGGAATGGAGGAATACTTTGCCAGGGTCTCCACCTCGTCCTGGCCGAAGGTGCGGATCATAATGCCGTCGCAGTAGCGGCTGAGAACCCGGGCAGTGTCCTCGATCGGCTCGCCCCGACCGATTTGGCTCTCCTTGCCGGAGAGGAACAGGGCGTGGCCCCCAAGCTGAAACATGCCGGTCTCAAAGGAGACCCGGGTACGGGTGGAGTTCTTTTCAAAAATCATGGCCAGGGTCTTGCCCTCCAGATACTTGTGGGGCAGGCCGTGATGCTGGTCGTACTTCAGCTGGTCGGCCAGGTCCAGGATCTTCAGGATGTCGTCTCCCGTCAGATCCAGCATTTTCAGCAGGTCTTTGTTCATGTCAAACACTCCTTTATTCCAGCGGTTATGCGCCGCAAAGTACGTCTTTCAACGCTTCCAGTCCCCTGTCCATCTCCTCATAAGAGATGACCAGCGGCGGCAGCAGACGGATGGTCTTGGGTCCGGCTGTCAGCACCAGAATGTGCCGATCATACAGCGCCTTGACCAGAGCCGCCCGGTCAACGCCGTCCTTCAGGACGATGCCCACCATAAGGCCCAATCCCCGGACCGTCTCCACGCAGTCGGCTCGGAAGGAGGCGATTTTCTCCTTCAGGTACTCCCCCTTGACGTTGACCCCGGCCAAAAAGGCGTCGTCCAACTCATTGAGCACTGCCAGAGCGGCAGCCGCTGCAATGGGATTTCCGCCGAAGGTGGTGGCGTGGGTGCCGGGAGTGAGGACATTCCGGCACTTCTCGTTTGCCATGACCCCCGCCATGGGAAGGCCTCCGGCAATGCCCTTGGCAAAGGTGACCGCATCAGGCAGGATGCTGTACTGCTGGAAGCAGAAGAGAGAGCCGGTCCGGCCCACGCCGGTCTGCACCTCGTCCACCAGAAGCAGGTAGTCCTTTTCCTGGCACCAATTTGCCAGTTCCCGGACGAAGGTCTTGTCCAGAGGGAGCACGCCGCCCTCACCCTGGACCAGCTCAATGAGCACAGCGCAGGTGTCCTCCCCCGCCTGGGCTTTTACTGAGTCCAGATCGTCGGCCAAGGCATAGCGGAAGCCCTCGGTGAAGGGGAAGAAATAGTTGTGGAATACGTCCTGCCCCGTGGCGTTCAGGGTGGTGATGGTCCGGCCGTGGAAGGAGTTTCGCAGGGTGACAATGGTGCTGCGGCCCTTTCCGTACTTGTCAAAGGAGTATTTTCGGGCCAGTTTGATAATGCCCTCATTGGCCTCGCCGCCGCCGTTTGCGAAGAAGACGGCGCTCATGCCGGTGCGCTGGCAGAGCTGCTGGGCCAGTCTGGCATACGGCTCGGTGTAGAACAGATTGGAGGCATGGGCCAGCTTATGGGCCTGCTCCTCCACCGCCTTGACCCAGGCAGGATGTCCGTAGCCCAGAGAGGCCACGCCGATGCCGCTGGCAAAGTCAACGTACTCCTCCCCTTCCAGACCGTAAAGAGTAGCTCCCTTGCCGTGGTCAATGGCCACGTCAAAGCGGCCGTAGGTCTGCATGGTGTACTGATGATCCAGCGCTTTCAGTTCTTCAAAGGTCATGGAATCTCGCTCCTCATTTATAAAAACATGGTGCCGATGCCCCGGTCTGTCAGCATCTCGATCAGAATGGAGTGGGGGATGCGGCCGTCCAGAATATGGCTTCGTTTGACGCCTGCCCGGACCGCCTCCACGCAGCACTCCACCTTGGGGATCATGCCGCCGGAGATGATGCCGGACTTTTTCAGCATGGGCACATCGGACATGTGCACGATGTGGATGAGGGTCTCCTCGTCCTTGGGGTCCCGCAGAAGGCCCCGGACATCGGTGAGCAGGATCAGTTTTTCCGCCTTGAGGGCCACAGCCAGCTTGGCAGCGGCGGTATCGGCGTTGATGTTGTAGGCGGTCTCGGCATCCATGCCCTGAGCAACGGTGGAGACGACGGGAATATAGCCCTTTTCGATACAGTCCTCCACCACCTGGGGATTGACCTTCACGATCTCCCCCACCAGGCCGTATTTCCGGTCCTTTACCTGGGCCTCAAAGAGGGATGCGTCCATGCCGCAGAGACCCATTGCCTGCCCGCCCATGCGGTTGAGGGTAGCCACCAGATTTTTGTTCACCCGGCCGCAGAGCACCTGCTGTACGATGTCCACCGTCTCCCCGTCGGTGTAGCGCAGACCGTCCACAAATTTGGACTCCTTGCCCACCTTTTTCAGCATCTCGTTAATCTCCGGGCCGCCGCCATGGACCACCACCACATTGATGCCCACCAGACGGAGCAGGATGATGTCGCTCATGACGGCGGAGCGAAGGTCAGGGGAGATCATGGCGTTGCCGCCGTATTTGACCACCACCGTCTTGCCGCTGTACTTTTGAATATAAGGCAGGGCCTCCACCAGAATTTGGGCCCGGTCAATGTTGTTATATGCCATCTCGTCTCTCCGCCTCTCAGCTCCTGTAATCGCCGTTGATCTTCACATATTCGTACGTCAGATCGCAGCCCCAGCAGGTGGCCTCAGCGTCGCCCTCGTAAAGTTTGACGTCAATGACCACCTCGTCCTGGCTGAGCACCTTCTTGGCAAAGTCCTCGTCAAAGTCCAGGGCGCTGCCCAGCTTACAGACAGGCACTTCACCCGCCACGGAGCGGAAGGTCACGTCCACCTGCTCCGGGTCAAAATTGGCCCCGGAATAGCCCATGGCGCAGAGCACCCGGCCCCAGTTGGCATCAGCGCCGAACATGGCTGCCTTGAGCAGAGAGGAGCCTACTACGCTGCGGCTGAGCCGCTCAGCCTTGCTCTCGTTCTCCGAGCCGTGGACAGTGCAGGTGATGAGCCGGCTGGCGCCCTCGCCGTCGGCAGCCATTTTCCGGGCCAGATCCGTGCAGATGTACATCAAGGCGTCCTTCAGTGCGGCATAGTCCTCATTCTTCCATTCAATGAGGGGATTGCCCGCCGCGCCGTTGGCCAGGACCAAAAAAGTATCGTTGGTGGAGGTGTCGCCGTCCACCGTGACGCGGTTAAAGGTGCGTGGCACCACCTCGTGCACGATCTCAGAGAGCATGTGGGGCGTAATGGCAGCGTCGCAGGTGACGAAGCTGAGCATGGTGCCCATATTGGGGTGGATCATGCCAGAGCCTTTCGCAATGCCGCCCAGACGCACAGTCTTACCACCCAGCTCCAGCTCTACCGCGATCTCTTTCTTCACCGTGTCCGTGGTCATAATGGCCCGGGCGGCGTTGTCGGAGGCCTGAGGGTCGTCAGACAGAGAGGCCGCAAGGCCGGGGATGCCGCTCAAAATGGCCCCCACATTCAGCTCCTGCCCTATCACACCGGTGGAGCAGACGGCAAAGTCCGCCGGGGAAAGGCCCAGCTCCTCCGCAATGGCGTCGCACATCTCCTCGGCGTGGATGCGGCTGTTGGGCGCACAGGCGTTGGCATTACCGGAATTGGCAATAATGCCCCAGACAGTTCCGTCTGCAATATGGTCCTTCGTCACATAGACCGGGGCGGCCTTCACCTGGTTGGTGGTGAACATGCCCGCCGCAGAGCAGACACGGTCCGAGCAAATCAGAGCCAGGTCTTTCTTGCCCGCCCCGCCAAAAGGAACAGGGGCAATGGGCTGGTTGCCGTCGGGCACCGGGCTGGACTTCACGCCCACCCGGATGCCGGCTGCCTGAAAACCCTTTGCGGCAACTACGCCGCCGGGAATTTCTTTCATTTAAAGTCACTCCTTTGTTCTGGAGGAATTTTATGGATATGGGACGGGCGGCTGCAAGCCGCCCCTGCAGGCTTATTTGATTATGAACCTAATCCTGTTTTTTCGTCAAAGCCCAGCATCAGATTCATATTCTGCACGGCGGCACCGGAAGCGCCCTTGCCCAAATTGTCGAAGAGAGCTGTCACCGTGGTCTGCTCCTCGTGGCCGCAGACGATAAGGCGGAGGAAATTCGTCCCTGCCAGTGTGCCCGCAAAAATCACCGGTTCGTCCCCGCCAAAGGGGGCAACCTGAACGAAATATTCGTCCTTGTAGTATTCCGAAAGTCTCTCATGAATCTCCTGCGCTGTGGGCTTGCCGCTCAGCATGCGGTTGTGGAGCAGGACGGTGGTCGCCATGCCCTGGGGAAAATCTCCCACCACGGGCGAAAAAACAGGAGCCGCCGTCAGGCCGCAGACAGCCATCATCTCCGGGACATGCTTATGGTGGAGATTTGTGCCGTAGATGCGGCTGGAGGACAGGCGGGGATCACGATGCTCGTCCTCATACTCGGCGATCATCTTCTTGCCTCCGCCGGTGTATCCGGTGAGGGAATAGCAGGTCAGGGGGTAGTCCGCCGGAAGGATCCCCATTGCAGACAGCGGCATGACGGAGGAGATAAAGCCGCTGGCGTGACAGCCGGGATTCGCCACCCGCTTGGAGTTTTGAATGGCCGCCCGTCTCGCCTTGGACAGCTCCGGAAAGCCATAGTCCCAGTCCGGATTTGTCCGGTGGGCAGTGGATGCGTCAATGATGCGGGCATTGGGATTTTCCACCAGCGAAACCGCCTCGATGGCGGCGGCGTCCGGGAGGCACAGGAAGGAGATGTCCGCCTCGTTCAAAAGACGCTTGCGCTCAGCGGTATCCTTCCGCTTTCCCGGGTCGATGCGGAGCAGCTCAATGTCCTGCCGCTGCTCCAATCTCTGGTAAATTTGCAGTCCGGTGGTTCCGGCCTCACCGTCGATATAAATCCGGGGTTTGCTCATTTTCCTGCCCGCTCCTCTACAAAGGACTTGATCACGCCGATCTGCCGCAGCACCTCGTCGTGAGCGGGGCCGCCGATGGTCTTGCGCTGTCCCACGCAGGTCTTGAGGCTGAGGGCGTCAAACACATCCTCGTCAAAAATGGGGGATAATCCTTTATACTCCTCCAGCGTCAGGGTGTCAAGGGTCTTGCCAGTGGCGATGCAGTGGTTGACCAGGCGGCCCACCAGGGTATAGGCATCCCGGAAGGGCATGCCCTTTTTCGCCAGATAGTCGGCGCAGTCGGTAGCGTTGATAAAGCCGCCGGTGGCCGCCCGGTACATATTTTCCGGCCGGACAGTCATGGTGTCCAGCATGGCGGCAAAGACGGGGACGCAAAGCTCCACCGTGTCAATGGCGTCAAAGACGCACTCCTTATCCTCCTGCATGTCCTTGTTGTAGGCCAGGGGGATACCCTTCATCACCGTCAGCAGCGTAATCAGGCTGCCGTACACTCTGCCTGTCTTGCCCCGGACCAGCTCAGCCACGTCCGGATTCTTCTTCTGGGGCATGATGGAGGAGCCGGTGGAATAGGCGTCGTCCAGATCAATGAACTTAAACTCCCAGCTGCACCAGAGGATGACCTCCTCGGAGAAACGGGAGAGATGCATCATCAAAATAGAGCAGGCGGAGAGGAACTCAATGGCAAAGTCCCGGTCGGAGACGGAGTCCAGCGAGTTGTCGGTGGGCTTTGAAAAGCCCAGCAGCTCCGCCGTCCGATTCCGATTCAGGGGATGGGTGGAGCCTGCCAGAGCGCCGGCGCCCAGAGGGCACTCGTCCATCCGCTCCAGGCAGTCCTCAAAGCGGGTGATGTCCCGCTTGAACATATTGGCGTAGGCCATCATGTAGTGGCCGAAGGTGACGGGCTGGGCACGCTGGAGGTGGGTATAGCCGGGCATGACAGCGTCTGCATTCCGCTCCGCCTGCTTCACCAACACAGATTCCAGCTTGAGCAGCATGTCGATGATCTTGGGAATTTCGGCGCGGACGTACATCCGGAAGTCCACCGCCACCTGGTCGTTCCGGCTGCGGCCGGTGTGGAGCCGCTTGCCGGCGGCCCCCAGCCGCTGGGTCAGCAGGGTCTCGACATTCATATGGATGTCCTCGTTGTCCTCGGAGAACTCCACCTTACCCGCCTCCACATCGGCAAGGATCGCCCGAAGGCCGTCCACAATGGAAGCCGTCTCCTCTCGGCTGATGATGCCCTGCTCCCCCAGCATGGTGGCGTGGGCGATAGAGCCGGCAATGTCCTCCCGGTACATCCGGGCGTCAAAGCGGATGGAGGAATTGAAGTCGTTGACCAGAGAATCAGTCTCTTTGTCGAAGCGTCCGCCCCATAATTTCATAATGCGTTACCCCATTTATATCAAAATATCGTCATTCAAAAACGGACAAAGCAGAATGCGGCGCATTTCACCGCATTCTGCGTTTGTCGATGCATTGCTGCCGAACTTATTTCAGCTGGCCCAGCTCCCGCAGCGCCTGCACCTTGGTGGGCAGGCCCCACAGATTGATGAAGCCGGCGGAGTCCTTCTGGTCATAGTCGGACTCGTCGAAGGTAGCCAGATTCTCGGAATAGAGAGTGTAGGGAGAGGTCATGCCGGCGGGGATGATGTTGCCCTTGTACAGCTTCACCTTGACAGTGCCGGTGACAAACTCCTGGGTCTTGTCCACAAAAGCGGAGAGGGACTCCCGCAGGGGGCTGTACCACTTGCCGTTGTAGACCAGATCGGCAAAGTCTACCGCCAGCTTCTGCTTGACATGGAGGGTGTCCTTATCCACGGTGATCATCTCCAGCAGCTCGTGGGCAGCGTACAGAATGGTACCGCCGGGAGTCTCGTAGACGCCTCTGTCCTTCATACCGACCAGCCGGTTCTCCACGATGTCGATGATGCCGATGCCGTTCTTGCCGCCATACTCGTTCAGGTCCCGGATGATGTCCGAAGCCTTCTTCTTCTCCCCGTTGATGGCAACAGGCACGCCCTTTTCAAAGTCCAGGGTCACATAGGTCGGCTCGTCAGGCGCCTGGACGGGAGAAACGCCCATCTCCAGGAAACCGGGCTTATCATAATTCGGCTCGTTGGCAGGATCTTCCAGATCCAGGCCCTCGTGGGACAGGTGCCACAGGTTTTTGTCCTTGGAATAGCTGGTCTCCCGGGTGATCTTCAGGGGGACGTTGTGGGCCTCAGCGTAGTCGATCTCCTCATCACGGCTCTTGATATCCCACTCCCGCCAGGGAGCGATGATCTTCATGCCGGGGGCAAACCGCTTGATGGCCAGCTCAAAGCGGACCTGGTCGTTGCCCTTGCCGGTGCAGCCGTGGCAGATGGCGTCAGCGCCCTCAGCCAGAGCGATCTCCGCCAGCTTCTTGCCGATGACAGGCCGGGCAAAGGCAGTGCCCAGCAGATAGGTCTCGTACTTGGCGCCGGCCTTCACAGAGGGGATGATGACGTCGTCCACCATCTCGTCGGTCAGATCGGCCACGATCAGCTTGCTGGCGCCGGTCTTCAGCGCCTTCTCCTCCAGACCCTCCAGCTCGTCGGCCTGACCCACGTTGCCGGAGACGGCGATGATCTCCGGATCGCCGTAGTTCTCCTTCAGCCAGGGAATAATGATGGATGTATCCAGTCCGCCGGAATAGGCCAGAACTACTTTCTTGATCTCGCTCATGATGATTTCCTCCTCAAATATCTGCAGCAGCAGGCGCTGCCGTTGTTCTTCGAGATATATACTACCACAGAGGCAGAGGTTTTACAACCTTCATCTTGCATAATTTTTCGTTTTTATCCCAGTCCCGCCTGTATAATTCCCACTAATAGCGAATAGATATTCATTATATTCATTCATTTTAGGCCGAATATTCATTTCTGTTCTTATATGACCCAAAGGGGGGCAGCAAAGGGCTTGACGTCTTCTATAAGACTATAGACAATATTATATAACTGAATATACCGGATGGCAACTGAATCTTTCTCACATCCGAAGATAACCTTTTTCATACTATCCTTCAGCAATCAAAAATGCTCAGGACCACCCGCTGCTGCGGGTGGTCCTGCTTTTCGTTTCGGAGATTGACGCTGTTTTGAGAATTACTCCTCGACCTTGGGGCCGGCGGCAACCAGAGCCTTACCAGCCTCATTGCCCTCGTACTTGGCAAAGTTCTTGACGAAGCGGCTGGCCAGATCCTTAGCCTTGGTCTCCCACTCAGAGGCGTCAGCATAGGTGTCGCGGGGATCCAGGATAGCGGGATCGACGCCGGGCAGCTCGGTGGGAACCTCAAAGTTGAAGTGGGGGATGGTCTTGGTGGGGGCATTCAGAATGTCGCCGTTCAGGATGGCGTCAATGATGCCGCGGGTATCCTTGATGGAGATACGCTTGCCGGTGCCGTTCCAGCCGGTGTTGACCAGATAGGCCTTGGCGCCGCTCTTCTCCATCTTCTTGACCAGCTCCTCGGCATACTTGGTGGGATGCAGCTCCAGGAAGGCCTGGCCGAAGCAGGCGGAGAAGGTGGGGGTGGGTTCGGTGATGCCGCGCTCGGTGCCGGCCAGCTTGGCGGTGAAGCCGGACAGGAAGTAGTACTTGGTCTGCTCAGCGTTCAGCACGGAGACGGGAGGCAGCACGCCGAAAGCGTCGGCGGACAGGAAGATCACGTTCTGTGCGTCGGGGCCGGCAGAGACGGGGTTGACGTTCTTGACGATCTTCTCGATGTGCTCAATGGGATAGGACACGCGGGTGTTCTCAGTCACGCTCTTATCAGCGAAGTCGATCTTGCCGCTCTCGTCCACAGTGACGTTCTCCAGCAGGGCGTCACGCTTGATGGCGTTGTAGATGTCAGGCTCGGAGTCCTTGTCCAGGTTGATGACCTTAGCGTAGCAGCCGCCCTCAAAGTTGAACACGCCGTTGTCGTCCCAGCCGTGCTCGTCGTCACCGATCAGCAGACGCTTGGGATCGGTGGACAGGGTGGTCTTGCCGGTGCCGGACAGGCCGAAGAAGATGGCAGTATTCTTGCCCTCCATATCGGTGTTGGCGGAGCAGTGCATGGAGGCAATGCCCTTCAGAGGCAGATAGTAGTTCATCATGGAGAACATGCCCTTCTTCATCTCGCCGCCGTACCAGGTATTGATGATGACCTGCTCACGGCTGGTGATGTTGAAGACGACAGCGGTCTCGGAGTTGAGGCCCAGCTCCTTGTAGTTCTCAACCTTGGCCTTGGAGGCGTTGTAGACAACGAAGTCAGGCTCGAAGTCAGCCAGCTCCTCAGCGGTGGGCTTGATGAACATGTTCTCAACAAAGTGAGCCTGCCATGCCACTTCCATGATGAAGCGGACTGCCATGCGGGTATCCTTGTTAGCGCCGCAGAAAGCGTCCACGACAAACAGCTTCTTGTTGCTCAGCTCTTTCTTCGCAATGTCCTTGACAGCCTTCCATGCCTCCTGGGAAGCGGGATGGTTGTCGTTCTTGTACTCGTCGGAAGTCCACCACACAGTGTCCTTGGAGTTCTCGTCAACGACGATAAACTTATCCTTGGGGGAACGGCCGGTGTAGATGCCGGTCATAACGTTGACAGCACCCAGCTCGGTGACCTTGCCAACCTCATAGCCCTCCAGACCGGGCTTGGTCTCCTCGGCGAACAGATCCTCATAGGAGGGATTGTACACGATCTCAGTCGTGCCGGTAATGCCATACTTGGTTAAATCAATTTTTGCCATTTTGCATGGACCCCTTTCTTTGATTTCATGGAACGCCACGTTATAACACGATCAGTTATAGCGTGCCAACTTCAATCAAATGCATTATAGCACAATCCAAAATGCAATGGCAAGGCTTACCAGACAACAAAAGAGGGTTGTTTCCAACCCCCTTTTTGTCTATTTTGACGATGTTTGCAGGATATTTTGCATTTTAGGCGAAGCTGAACCAGCAATATGCCCCATAAATGGCCAAAAGCAATATTCCCTGCAAGCGGGACGCCTTCTTCCGCAGCAGAATGGGGACGATGAGCACTGCCATGACCAGAAAGCCCACCGGCACATCCACCATGAGGGTGGACCGCTCCAGAGGGATGCCTGCCACAGCGGCGGGAATGCCCATAACCAGCAGCAGGTTAAACAGATTGGCCCCGATGATGTTTCCAAGGCCCACATTGCCGTAGCCCTTGATGATGGAGACCACCGAGGTCACCAGCTCCGGCAGCGAAGTGCCCAGCGCAATAAAGGTCACGGCGATGACCCGCTCCGGCACGCCCATGAGCTGAGCCAGAATAATACCGTTATCCACCAGGAGATTTGCCCCAAAATAGAGCATGGCGGCGCAGACCCCCAGAATGGCAAACTGTTTCAGGAGGGAGCCGTCCTCTTCCCCGCTCTCTCCTTCCTCCCCCTCGCCGGAAGCCCAGCGGATGTTCAGCCAGGCGTAGACGGCAAAAGTCAGAAGCAGGATGGCCCCGAAGACACGGTTAAACGCTCCGGTAAGCAGGCCCACAATGTCCGCAATCGCAATCGTTGCGAAGAAAAAGGCGGCCCGCCAGCCCACAGACCTGGTCTCCACCTTGTCCATGGGGCGAATGGTCTGGGTCAGGCCGGCAATGAGCGCCGTGTTGCAGATGACGGAGCCGAAGGCGTTGCCCGCTGCAATGGCGGCAGAGCCCTGAAAGGCCGCCGTGGTGGAGACCAAAATCTCCGGCAGGGTGGTGCCCAGACTGACAATGGTGGCGCCTACCACGATCTGAGGGATGCCCAGCTTCCGGGCGATGGCCACGGCGGCATCCACCAGCTTGTCCCCGCCCAGACAGATCAGGATCAATCCCAGTCCAAAGAGCAGGATGGTTTGCAGTACGTTTGTTGTCATTCGTTCCTTCCTCCGTTTGTTGCGGCAGAATAAAAAACACGAGACCTCTACCGCATGACAAAAATGCGATAAAAGTCTCGCTCCTCACCCGCAGCGCCCGGCCTTTCGGCGTGATGACGAACGCTGCAACACTCCGAAAATCGGAATGCGAACTACTCCCTTTGTATCAAGGTCAATATACCATGTCTGTCCAAAATTGGCAAGGTGGATTTTGTCGGTCTTACCTCATTTTATAAACTGGTCGATGGCCTTTTCCAGATCCTCAATAGCCTTGTGATCTCCCTGCTCCACGGCGTCCACGATGCAGTGGTCGATGTGATCCTTCAAAATCACCTTGCCCACGCCGTTGATGGCGGACTTCACCGCCGCCAGTTGGATCAGCACCTCGCTGCAGTCTCTCCCGTCCTCCACCATCTGACGGACGGACTCCAAATGCCCGATGGCCCGGCTGAGCCGGTTTAAGACAGCTTTGGTATTGGCGTGGACGTGGGGATGGCCGTTTCCATGGCTGTGGACGTGATAGAGAGGTTCCTCCTCGGTTTCGTGATGATGAAATCGCTGCTCTGCCACAGAAGATCACCTCCCTTTTCTAACGTCAATCAGTCTCTTTTCGCCACAAATCTTGTGCCGACGCTCTTGCCCTCGGCAATGTCGTAGAGGGCGTCCATCCGGGCGCTGTTGGTGAGCACCATGTCGATACCCAACGCCATAGCTGTCTTGGCGGCGTCCAGCTTGGTGACCATGCCGCCGGTGCCCCACTTGCTCCCCACGCCCCCGGCCATCTCGTAGGTCTCGTCGGTGATCTCCGTCACACGATGGATCAGCTTTGCGTCCGGGTTTCTCCGGGGGTCGCCGTCGTAGAGGCCGTCAATGTCGCTGAGGACGATGAGCAGATCCGCCTTGCACAGCCCCGCCACGATGGCGGAGAGGGTGTCGTTGTCCCCCAGCACCTTCTGCTCGCCGGTCTCGATCTCGGCGGCGGAGACGGAGTCGTTCTCGTTGACCACCGGAATGACCCCCAGCCCGATGAGGGCGGAGAAGGTGCCGGAGAGGTGGCTGCGGCGGACGGGATCCACCACGTCCTCTCCGGTCAGCAGTACCTGGGCCACCGTGTGGCCGTACTCGCCAAAGAATTTGTCGTAAATGTGCATCATCTCGCACTGTCCTACGGCGGCGGCAGCCTGCTTGATCCGCAGCTGAGCGGGTCGGCCCGGCAGGCCCAGCTTGCCGGTGCCAATGCCGATGGCGCCGGAGGAGACCAGGATGATCTCGTGTCCCATGCCCTTTAAATCGGAGAGGGTCCGGGCCAGAAGGTCCATATTCCGGAGATTGCGGCTGCCGTCCGGCCGGGTCAGGCTGGAGGTGCCTACCTTTATTACAATACGCTGTCTGCGTTCGAAAGCATTCATATCCTGTCGCATCCTTTATTTACCAGTCGTTGAGGCGCTTTTTCGCCACAATGATAACAATATCACACCTCTCCCCCACTTGGCAAGGTCTCCCTCCCCAAAAAAGTCGCTTTCCGGCGGGTGAAACGGGGCTGTTTGTGGGAGGTCATAAAAAAATTTGCGAAAATGGCTTGAAATCCGCTAATTTACTGTTGCTTTTCTGGTAAAAAGAGGGTAGAATGTACCGTGTTTGAAGGGAGGCCGGACTATGCTGCATATCGTGTTGGTAGAGCCGGAGATCCCTCAGAATACGGGCAACATTGCCCGCACCTGCGCAGTCACCGGCGCAAAGCTCCACCTCATCCGCCCCATGGGCTTTGAGATCACGGAGAGCCGGGTCAAGCGGGCCGGGCTGGACTACTGGCCCATGCTGCAGCTGGAGATCCACGACAGTCTGGAGGACCTGTTCCATGCCTACCCCCAGGCGTCGGAACATCTTTGGCTGCTGACCACGAAAGCGCCCCGCTCCTACGCTGAGGCGGCCTTTGCAGAGGATTGCTGGCTGTTTTTCGGCAAGGAGACCGCCGGGCTGCCGGAGTGGTTTCGCATGGATCACTATGACCGGTGTATCCGTATTCCCATGCGTCCGGAGGCCCGCAGCCTCAACCTTTCCAACTCCGTGGCCATTGTGGTCTACGAGGCCCTGCGTCAGACCGGCTTTTCCGGTCTTTCCGGAGAGGGAGAGATGAAGCTGGTGCAGCCGGAGCACACCCAAGGCTGAACAGAACATTTAGCATAGGAAAGGAGATCAACGTTTATGAACTACAACAAGAAAACAGTCACTGACATCGACGTCAAGGGCAAGAAGGTCCTCCTCCGCTGCGACTTCAACGTCCCTCTGGCCAAGGACGGCAGCGGCAAGATCACCGACGACAAGCGCATCCGTGCCGCTCTCCCCACCATCCAGTATCTGCTGGACAACGGCGCCGCCGTCATCGCCTGCTCTCACATGGGCAAGCCTAAGGGCGAGTGGAAGAGCGAGCTGAGCCTGAAGCCCGTGGCCGTCCGCCTGTCCGAGCTGCTGGGCAAGGAGGTCATCATGGCCGCCGACATCATCGGTGAGGACGCACAGGCCAAGGCCGCCGCTCTGCAGCCCGGTCAGATCCTGCTGCTGGAGAACCTCCGTTACGACAAGGGCGAGACCAAGAACGATCCCGCTTTCGCCAAGGCTCTGGCCGATCTGGCCGGCGCTGACGGCATCTATGTCTCCGACGCCTTCGGCACCGTCCACCGTGCCCACGCCTCCACCGCAGGCGTCGCCGCCTATCTGCCCGCTGTGTCCGGCTTCCTGATCCAGAAGGAGCTGGAGATCATCGGCGGCGCTCTGGCCGCTCCCAAGCGTCCTCTGGTCGCTATTCTGGGTGGCAGCAAGGTCTCCTCCAAGATCGGCGTCATCAACAACCTGCTGGAGATTGCCGACACCATCATTATCGGCGGCGGCATGGCCTATACCTTCTCCGCCGCTCAGGGCGGCAAGATCGGCGACTCCCTGCTGGAGGCCGACTGGGAGGACTACGCCAACGAGATGGTCAAGAAGGCTGCCGACAAGGGCGTGAAGCTGCTGCTGCCCGTTGACACCGTGGCCGCCGACGCTTTTGCTCCCGACGCCAACACCCAGGTCGTCGCCGCCGGCGAGATTCCCGACGGCTGGCAGGGCCTGGACATCGGTCCCAAGACGGTCGAGCTGTATCAGGCTGCCGTTGCCGATGCCGGCACCGTCATCTGGAACGGCCCCATGGGCGTGTTTGAGTTCGACAAGTTTGCTGTGGGCACCAAGGCTGTTGCCGAGGCGCTGAGCAAGACCTCCGCCATTACCATTATTGGCGGCGGCGACTCCGCTGCCGCTGTCCAGCAGCTGGGCTATGCTGAGAAGATGACCCACATCTCCACCGGCGGCGGCGCCTCTCTGGAGTTCATGGAGGGCAAGGAGCTGCCCGGTGTAGCAGCGTTGCTTGACAAATAAGGAATATTTGTTAAGCCAAACGTGCCGGCGGCACGTTTGAGCTGCGCATCGAATGAAACGCCGAAGGCGTCTCCTCTGATTTCGCAGCGCTGCTTGATAAGTAAGCAAAATCTCCCGTTTCCTGATCTATTACCGCTCACCTGCGTCCCCCGCAGGGCGCAGGTGAGCGGAGCACCATTTTATCAACCTGCTAAATATCTTTCCGATTTTGTCGGAAATGACCGAGATTCAGCACCTTCTATCCGCTGACATCCCGGCTCTTACTTTGCCAACTCATGCCGTTCGGCATATTATGATAGAAAGAGGTAAACAATTATGAACAGAAGATACCGTAAGACCCTGATTGCAGGTAACTGGAAGATGAACAAGACCGCTTCCGAGACCAAGGCTTTTGCCGAGGAACTGAAGACCATGCTGCCCAAGGCAAAGTGGTGTGACATTCTCATCTGCGCTCCCTTCATCAATATTCCCGCCGCCCAGAAGGCCTTCAAGGACTGCCGGGTGCAGGTTGGTGCTGAGAACGTGTCCGAGCACGACAAAGGCGCTTACACCGGCGAGGTCTCTGCCGAGATGCTGAAGGACGCCGGCGTCAAGTACGTCATCATCGGCCACTCCGAGCGCCGTCAGTACTGGAACGATGACGACATCATCGTCAACAAGAAGGCCAAAGCTGCCATCGAGGCAGGTCTGTATCCCATCATCTGCGTGGGTGAGAGCCTGGAGCAGCGTGAGCTGGGCATCACCAAGGAGCTGATCGACCTGCAGGTCAAGACCGCACTCTCCGGCATCCCCGCCGAGAAGATGCGCCATGTGGTCATCGCCTATGAGCCCCTCTGGGCCATTGGCACCGGCCGCACTGCCACCCCCGAGCAGGCCAACGAGGTCAACTGCGAGATCCGCACCGTCATCCGCAAGCTGTACGGCGCCCGTGTGGCCCGCTCCGTCACCATTCTGTACGGCGGCTCCATGAACGACAAGAACGCCTACGAGCTGCTGGCTCAGCCCGACATCGACGGCGGCCTCATCGGCGGCGCTGCTCTGGTGCCTGAGAAGTTCACCACCATTATCAACGCAGCCAATCAGGAGTAATTTTTCCCGGTCAGAGACGGCAATTGCTGTCTCTGACTACTCTATCTGGAAAGAGGATTTCTATGAAAACACCTACTACTCTGATTATTATGGACGGCGTGGGCCTGACTTCGGAGCACAAGGGCAACGCCTTCTATCAGGCCAATACCCCTGTTCTCGACAAGCTGTTTGCCGAAAATCCGGTGAGCCAGCTCTCCGCCTCCGGTCTGGACGTGGGTCTGCCTGACGGCCAGATGGGCAACTCCGAGGTGGGCCATACCAACATCGGTGCCGGCCGGGTGGTCTTCCAGGATCTGCCCAAAATCTCCAAGGCCATCGCTGACGGCGATTTCTTTGAAAATCCCGCCTACAAGAAGGCGATTCTGGCCGCCAAGGACGCCGGCAAGGCTGTCCACATCTACGGCCTGATGTCCAACGGCGGCGTTCACTCCCACATCACCCACATTCAGGCCGCTGTCAAGATGGCCCACGATCTGGGCGTGGAGAAGATCTTCGTCCACTGCTTTATGGACGGCCGTGACGTGCCTCCCACCTCCGGCAAGGACTTTGTCGCCCAGATGAAGGAGACCTGCGATGAGTACGGGGCCAAGATCGCCACTATCTCCGGCCGTTACTACGCCATGGACCGTGACACCAACTGGGACCGGGTGGAGCGTTCCTACAAGGCCATGGTCTACGGCGAGAGCGAGTCCCGCTTTATCGACGACCCCGTGGGCGCCATGCAGGCCAGCTATGACGCCGGCGTCACCGACGAGTTCGTCATCCCCGTCATTACCGCCGAGAATGCTGAGATCGGCGACGGCGACAGCATCATCTTTATGAACTTCCGCCCCGACCGTGCCCGTGAGATCACCCGCACCTTTGTGGACCCCGATTTCACCGGCTTTGAGCGGAAAAAGGGCTTCTTCCACGTGAACTATGTGTGCACCACCTCTTATGATGCCACCATGCCCAACGTGGAGATCGCCTTCCCCAAGCAGAAGCTGAATCGCATCTTCGGTGAGTATATCTCCGACCTGGGCCTGACCCAGCTGCGCATTGCCGAGACGGAGAAGTACGCCCATGTCACCTTCTTCTTCAACGGCGGTGCCGAGAAGGTCTTCCCCGGCGAGGACCGCTGCCTGATCGCCTCCCCCAAGGTGGCGACTTACGATCTCAAGCCGGACATGTCCGCCAACGAGGTCGCCGCCGCCTGTGTCGAGCGCATTGAGAGCGGCAAGTATGACGTCATCATCCTCAACTTTGCCAACGGCGACATGGTGGGCCATACCGGCGTTATGGAGGCTGCTGTGCTGGCTGTTGAGACGGTAGACCGTTGTGTCGGCCAGGTGGTCGATGCCACCTCTAAGATGGGCGGCGTCACCCTGATTACCGCCGACCACGGCAACTGCGAGCAGATGCTCCAAGAGGACGGCGTCTCCCCCATGACCGCTCACACCACCAACCCGGTGCCCTTCTGCATCGTAGGCGCCGACGTCAAACTGAAAAACGGCCGTCTGTGCGACATCGCTCCCACCATGCTGGATCTCATGGGCCTGGAGAAGCCTGCTGAGATGGATGGCGTCAGTTTGATTGAGCAGTAAGCTGCCTAAACCCCACAACGTAATTTGCCCCCGGCTCCAGCGGAGCCGGGGGATTTGCTATTTTGTCTTACGGACATATCCGAATCCCTACACCGTCCGTAGGGGTGCAGAGTGTGCGCCCGCCGTGCAAGATCTCTTTTCTTCAATTCCCCTCTTCCCCTTGACAATTTCTTCCACTCTTACTATAATACATTTAGTTAGAATTAACAAACAAAGGATTTTCTTTGATAATCCGCCCCAAAATGGGCAGGCTAATTTTGTCTGCCCAAATCTTTCATAAAGGAGACATTACCATGAAGCAGATCATTCAAATCGAGGACGTCATCGGCCGCGAAATTATTGACAGCCGCGGCAACCCCACCGTTGAGGTCGAGGTCTATCTGGAGGACGGCACCGTTGGCCGTGCTGCCGTTCCCTCCGGCGCTTCCACCGGTATTTATGAGGCCTGCGAGCTCCGGGACGGCGACAAGAGCCGTTATCTGGGCAAGGGCGTTCTGACCGCTGTCGGTCACGTCAACGAAGAGATCGCTGACGTGCTGATCGGCATGAACGTGCTGGACCAGGTCGCCATCGACAAGGCTCTGATTGCCGCCGACGGCACCCCCAACAAGACCAACTTCGGTGCCAACGCCATTCTGGGCGCTTCTCTGGCCGCTGCCAAGGCCGCCGCTGCCGCTCTGGGTCTGCCTCTGTATCAGTATATCGGCGGTGTCAACGCCAAGACCCTGCCCGTCCCCATGATGAACATCCTCAACGGCGGCGCTCACGCCACCAACAACGTGGAGATTCAGGAGTTCATGATCATGCCCGTGGGCGCTCCCACCTTCCGTGAGGGCCTGCGCTGGTGCGCTCAGGTCTTCCACACCCTGAAGACCGTCCTGAAGAACAACGGCACCCCCGCCGCCGGTGTCGGCGACGAGGGCGGCTACGCTCCCAACCTGCCCTCCGACGAGGACGCTCTGAAGGCCATTGTCCAGGCCATCGAGGCCGCCGGCTTTGTTCCCGGCAAGGACTTCAAGATCGCCATTGACGCTGCCTCCTCCGAGTGGCAGAAGGAGGGCGAGAAGGATTACCACCTGCCCAAGACCGACAAGCACATGACCGCCGACGAGCTGGTCGCCATGTGGAAGGACTTTGCCGACAAGTACCCCATCATCTCTCTCGAGGACGGCATGGCCGAGACCGACTGGGAGGGCTGGAAGAAGCTGACCGACGCCATCGGCGACAAGGTCCAGCTGGTGGGCGACGACCTGTTTGTCACCAACGTCAGCCGTCTGTCCACCGGCATTGAGAAGCAGGTGGGCAACGCCATCCTCATCAAGGTCAACCAGATCGGCACCCTGACCGAGACCCTGGACGCCATCCAGATGGCCAACCGTGCCGGCTACACCGCCATCGTCTCTCACCGCTCCGGCGAGACCGAGGACACCACCATTGCCGACATCGCTGTGGCTCTGAACGCAGGCCAGATCAAGACCGGCGCTCCCAGCCGTACTGACCGTGTGGCCAAGTACAACCAGCTGCTCCGCATCGAGGAGGAGCTGGGCGATGTGGCTCAGTATCCCGGCATCAACGCTTTCTTCAATCTGAAGTAAGCGTCTCCTGAAAATAACATTTGCCCCTCTCCGAAAGGAGAGGGGCGTTTTTGTGCTCTGGGTGCTAGGGTAAACTGGAATTTACCTTTCTTCAATCCATGTAAAGAACTTATCCAGAGTCTTGTTCTCTTGTCTTGTTTCCAAGAACAATCCCGCCGTGTACCAGGAATGTGTGTTTTTCCTGTCCTCTACGCTGTATAGCTCAAAGGTGTTGCCAAGTTCTTCTGCCCTTGCAGCAAAGTCCTGTGCGCACTCATATTGAATAAGTCCATCATGCCTGCTTTGTATAAGCAGCATTGGAATATGGTTCTTACACATCAGCGAAACAGGCTCGGCCTGTCGTCTGTCATATTTCTTCGTGAAAAGCTGATTCAGAAGTATTTTAACGGTTTTCGATTGATCCTTTCTGAAGCTATAAGGCCCGCCAAAACCGATGAAACCAATGACCGGCGATATGTCGACGCAATATTCCTTCTGAACTCTCTCACTATAGCACAGGATTGATGTCAGATGTGCACCGGCAGAAGGGCCGACAACGATGATTTGCGAGGTGTCCACGCCTCTGTTGAGCAGATAATTGAGCGCAGCATTGTAGCACGAGCATACATCATCAATCTGAATCGGGAATTTGTTTCTGGGCGACAGCCTATACCCACCTGAAATCATTCGATAGCCTTCATCGGCTATAGATTGGCCAACATAGTCAAAGTATTTAGGATTGCCTGCATTCCATCCTCCGCCATGCACCCAGTAGATGATCTTTTCGCTTACAACTTCTTTTGGTTCATAGTAGAGGAAATACTGCTCCTTGTCTGGTCCAAAGCTCACGCTTTCAGGCAGGATTTTATGCTTTACACTAAGCATCTTCTTATATAACCCGAAATAGCTCAGGCTTTCCCGTAAATAATCATTCATACCCCGTTACCATCCCATTTCGACTAAAAACATGTCCACAAACTTCGATTTATCGTCCCATTACCACAACCACAATCACATTTATTCCAGCAAAATCCCCGCCGCTCTCAGCGCCTCGCACACCCACTCATACGCCCCCTCGTCAGGGCATTGCAGGGTGTGGAGGTGAACGCCGTCGGTCAGCAGGCTGAGGGACGTTTTCGGCCTGCGTCCTGTTACACCTTTTTCATATGCTGCGCCGCTGACTTGAGCATGAGCCGTTTCGTGCCCACGTTGTCAAAGGCGATCTCAATGAGGGCATCCCCGCCCATAGGGGTGACGGCGGTAATCATGCCCCGCCCAAAGGCGGTATGCTGCACCATTTCGCCCTTGCGGAACTGTGCTAAAATGCCGGAGGTCTGTCCCACGGCGGATTGCATTCTCTGTCCCAACGCAGAGCGTCCAATGGTGCTGCCGCCGCCCAGGCCGCCGGAACGGGCAGGACGCCGGTATTCGGTGCGCTCCTCCTGCGGAATTTGGGAGTAGGAATCGTCCTCCTCCGGTCTTCGTCTGGGGCGGTCTGCCCAGCGGCCGCCGTACTCCCGGTCATCCACGCTATAAGCGCTGCGGCCGCTCTTCTCCACGTACTCCTCCGGAATTTCCCCGGCAAACCGGGAGATACGGTTGCTGGTGGTGTGGCCGAAGAGCATCCGGTGGCTGGCGCAGGTGAGGTAGAGCCGCTGCTTCGCCCTCGTCAGCGCCACGTAGCACAGCCGCCGCTCCTCCTCCATCTCTTCCGGCTCTCCAATGACCCGCATGCCGGGGAAGATGCCCTCCTCCATGCCGACTACAAAGACACAGGGAAATTCCAGTCCCTTGGCGGCGTGCATCGTCATCATCACGACGCAGTTGTCGCTATCTTCTGCGCTGTCCAAATCGGTGTAGAGGGCGACTTCATCCAGAAAGCCGGCCAGATTCGGCTCCTCGGCGTTTTCCACATAGCCCTGCACCGAGCTTTTCAGCTCCTGCACGTTCTCAATGCGGCTCTGGTTCTCAAAGGAGTCCTTCGCCTCCAGGGCCGTGATGTACCCGGTGGCCGTCACCACCTCATCGTAGAACTCCGGCAGTTCCATGTCCGGCAGCTTTTCCTTCAAGGTTTCCAGCATCCCGATAAACCCGGTCAGCTTGGAGGCCGATTTGGAGAGCTCCGGATAGTCTTTGGCGTGGGAGACGACCTCGTAAAGGCTCCTCCCCTCCCGTTCGGCAATGGCAGACGCCGTGTCCACCGTCTTTGCGCCGATGCCCCGGGCCGGGACGTTGATGATGCGCCGCAGCCGCAGGTCGTCCGCCGGATTGTGAAGGACGCAGAGATAGGCCAGCATGTCCTTGACCTCCGCCCGGTCGAAGAAGCGGATGCCGCCGAAGATTTTATAGGGGATGCCGTTACGCTTGAAGGCGTACTCCATGGCGTTGGACTGGGCGTTCATCCGGTAGAGGACGGCATAGTCCTTCCAGCTGCGCCCCATGCTGACCCCCGCCAGCACCTGAGATGCCACATACTGGGCCTCGTCGTTCTCGTTCATGGCGGTGTAGCACTGAATCCTCTCCCCCGCTCCCGCCTCTGTCCACAGCTCCTTGCCCTTGCGGCCGCGGTTGTTGCGGATGACTGCGTTGGCGGCATCCAGAATGGTCTGGGTGGAGCGGTAGTTCTGCTCCAGACGAATCACTCTCGCCCCTTCGTACTGCTCCTCAAAGGAGAGGATGTTTTCGATCGTCGCCCCCCGGAAGCGGTAGATGGACTGGTCGTCGTCGCCCACCACACAGATGTTTTCCCACTTCCCCGCCAGCGTGGAGGCCAGCAGATATTGCAGGTGGTTGGTGTCCTGATACTCATCAATGAGGACATAGCGGAACTTGTTCTGCCAATACTGCCGCACCTCGCCTGAGGTGAGCAGCAGCCGGACAGTGTGAAAGATCAGGTCGTCAAAGTCCAGTGCGTCGGCGTCGCAGAGCCGCTTTTCGTAGTCCACATACAGCTTTGCGATCTCCGTCAACCGGTAGTCTCCCGCCTGCTTGCACTCGGCGAGGTAGTCCTCCGCCAGCAGCATCCGATCCTTCGCTTTGGAGATGTAATTTAAGACCGTCCGGGGCGGAAACATCTTCTCGTCCATGTTCCGGGCCTTTAAAATCTCCTTCATCACCCGCTTGGTATCGTCGGTGTCGTAGATGGTGAAATTGCGGGAGAAACCCAGAGGCTCGATGTCCCGGCGCAGGATGCGGACGCAGGCCGAGTGGAAGGTGGCCGCCCAGATGTCGTTTGCCTCCGGGCCCAGCTTGCGCTCCAAACGCTCTTTCAGCTCCCCTGCCGCTTTATTGGTAAAAGTGATCGCCAGGATCGTCCAGGGTGCGGCGGGATTCAGCTTGCATAGTTCTTCCATTCGGCTGCGCTCTCTCTCGTACGGGGCGTTGAGGAAGGCTTCCAGAGCGTTTAAGTCGCCCTCTGTTACCCAGGTAGGCACATCGGTCTCGGCGGGGTCGGAGGCTCTGCCGTATTTGATGAGGTTTGCCACCCGGTTGATGAGGACGGTGGTCTTGCCGCTGCCGGCGCCGGCCAGCAGAAGGAGCGGACCCTCGGTGGTGAGGACGCCCTGACGCTGCTGGGGGTTGAGGCTGGAAAATTCCTGTTCAATAAAGGCTCGCCGGGCGTTGCAGAAGCGGGCGGCCTGAGTGTCTGTCAGCATGGATTCACCTGTCTTTTTCTGTAATGTCTGTCCCCTATTTTACGATATTTTACGGGGTGGGTCAATGAGTATAGAGGCTCTACGTCAATAGTTGGGGTAGAGAAAAAATAAGCCTAAAGAAAATGTACCGGCACTGCAAAGTGCAGGTACATTTTCTTTAGGAAGCACAATGCAGGATTCTATTTCTAAAACGATTGAAATTACGGACGCCAAAGCAAACACGTTTAAGCACTTTGGTCTTGTTGTTGCAGCCCTCTGTATATCCATTAGACCATGGAACATCCAGTGCGTTGAGTATCTCCTGAGACCAGTTGTGGTAGGTCGTGGTGCATTTCTTAAACTCAGGGAGATAATCCAGTTGAGACTCAGCAAACAGAATCCAATCACACAGTAATTTGCTCCCTTCTTGGGAATGAGGGGCGCGCATAACATCCAGGAATGCGTTTTTCAATCTGTACGCCGATGCTAATCGAGGAGATATCTCAAACATAAGGGCAAGAGCGTTTATTTCATCGTTCGTCAGCTTGTCCAGCGATTTGTTCAGCAAATATCTGGATCGTTTAAAGTGTTTTCGGAAGCGAGTGGGCAGTTGCTTCTGCTCATTTTTTCGTACATGCTCCATAGCCCAGATCACCTGCCGTGACACATGGTATCTGTCCGCGACAATGGTGGCATTGGGGAAGCAGGTCTTTGCTACATTCTTGAAATGGTGGCTCAGGTCGATCACAAAATACTTCACGCGGTCTCTGTCTTGAAAGCTGAGAAAGTATCGAATCAGGTCATTTTCAAGGCGATTAGGCAGGATATCCAGCACTTTCCTGTTCTGTGGGTCTGTAAGTATACTCTGGTATCTCTCGCCGTCAGC
>OMVL01000053.1 GCA_900314485.1 uncultured Eubacteriales bacterium | reverse complement strand
TTTCCGAGGGAGGGCTTGACATTCTCCCCTATGGTGGCTATAATAATCTCTGTTGTGCGGGAGTAGCTCATCTGGTAGAGCGCCACCTTGCCAAGGTGGAGGTAGCGAGTTCGAGCCTCGTCTTCCGCTCCAAAGAACCGATTCACCCCTTTGGGGTGGGTCGGTTTTTCTGTAATGACGAGGTTCGAAAAGGGCGCTCGGAACACGGTTCCGATTTCAACAGTCCGGGGGACTGTTGAAAAGCCCGTGTGCGTGCCGGCGGCCGCTGCCGCCGGGCGAGCCTCGTCTTCCGCTCCAGATCAAAGGACATCGGAATTGCTTCGATGTCCTTCTTTTTTGTCAAACAACCCTGTTCCGGTTGACCCGGTTTTGCTTTTTTATTATAATGTGGGGTAGACTGAACACAACACGGGCAAATGCCCGGAGGGGGACCTATCATGCCGCAGGACAGACTTGACAGCAACGCCATTGCCACCAAATACCGGGCAGCCATTGCCACCTATCGCAGACAGCTGGCCGATCCCAACCTCCGTCTCAGCTTTGAGCAGGAGGTGGACGCCTTTTTCCGCCGCTGCGCCCTTTCTATCTGGGCCAGAGGGAACGGCCTGACCCAGAACCACATGAACACCTACAACACCATCTGCTCCGGCGCAAACCGGCCTGCCAAGATGCTCTACCTGGAGCTCTGCGCCGCCGTGGAGGAGCCGCCCGTCTTTACCCCTCCCGGGTTCTATGCCCAGCTGGTCTCCGCCGACCGGGGCACCCGCCGCAACCGGGCAGGCCAGTTCTGCGAGCTGTGCCGGCTGGTGTTCCTGCTCTTTGCCGCAGCGGACGACACCATGAGCCCCAAGGCAGTGGAATACGGCAGAGCCTGCGTCAACCAGCTGCTGGAGGCCGCCGGAAAGCCCCCCGCCTCCCAGACCGAACGGCCGGAGGACATCCAGCCCGGCCAGCCGGAACAGCCCGCCGTAGCCGGCCCCGCCGCCGAAGCGGAAGCTGCCCAGGGCGAAAGCAAGGAAGAAGAGCCTCAGCCCACACTGGAGGAGCTGATGGAGGAGCTGAACAGCCTGTGCGGTCTGGACCGGGTGAAAAAGGATGTGAACAGCCTGGTCAACCTGGTAAAGATCCGCAAGCTCCGGGAGGAGCAGGGTCTGCCCATCCCGCCCATGAGCCTGCACCTGGTCTTTATGGGCAATCCCGGCACCGGAAAAACCACCGTCGCCCGGTTGCTTGCGGGGATCTACCGTGCCATCGGCGTCCTGCCCAAAGGCCAGCTCATTGAGGTGGACCGGTCCGGTCTGGTGGCCGGCTATGTGGGCCAGACTGCCATCCAGACCCAGAAGGTGATCCAGTCCGCCCTGGGCGGTATCCTCTTTATCGACGAGGCCTATGCCCTTGCCAGCCAGCCCGGGGGCAACGACTTCGGTCAGGAGGCCATCGACACCATTCTCAAGGCCATGGAGGACCACCGGAAGGAGCTGGTGGTCATCGTGGCGGGCTATACCAACCTGATGAACCGGTTCGTCCATTCCAACCCCGGTCTGGAGTCCCGCTTTAACAAGTATCTCTACTTTGACGACTACGAGGGCGAGGCGCTGGAGAGCATCTTCTACTCCTTCTGCAAGAAAAACGGCTATGAGGTAGAGGACAAGCTGAAGGAGCGGCTGCCCAAGTTCTTCGGAGACCTCTACGACAACCGGGACGAGAATTTTGGCAACGCCCGTGACGTGCGCAATCTCTTCGAGGTGCTGGTCTCCGTCCAGTCCGACCGGGTGGCGCAGCTGGAAAATCCCACGAGAGACGATTTGGTCTACATCACTGTCGCCGACTTCGAGCAGGCGGAGCGAAACGAGAACGGGGACGAGGAAAAGGGCGAGAACGAGTCCCACATTGAGCTGAAGCTGGAGTCCTCTGAGGAGGCCTCTGCCGAGGCCCCGGAGAACGAGCCGGAGGAGGACGCTGAGACGACGTCCGACCCGGAGCCGGCTTCGGAACAGTGATTTCGCTTTCCGGCCGGGCAGATCGAAACAGTTCTGTCCGGTCGGAAATTTTTTTGAAAAACGGTTGACATTCCAAAATCCTGCGTCTATAATAACCTCAATCCAAAAAACCGCTGACGAAGAGAAGTACATCTCAGAGTTGAGCCCAAAGCGAGCTGCGGACGGTGCGAGCGCAGTGACGAGGCCGGGATGGAATGGACTTCGGAGGGTGACCTGAACGGGAGAGATCCCCAGTAGGCGTCAACGGGAGCCTGACCCGTTATCAAGAAGGGGCGCATCGTGTGTGCGTGGAAAGTGGATCGTTGTATCAATTTGGGTGGTACCGCAGGAGAGAGCTCTTGTCCCATGAGTGGGATAGGAGTTTTATTTTTTGCCCGTTAAACCCAAACATTTTAAGGAGGAAAAGAACATGAAAAACTTCAAGAAGCTGTTTGCGCTGATTCTGGCCCTGGCTTTGGCCCTCTCTCTGGCCGCCTGCGGCTCCAATAGCAGCGCTGACAACACCAACACCGACAGCGACAGCGACGCTGCCGCCGCCAGCTACAAGGTGGCCATCGTCCAGCAGCTGGATCACGCCTCTCTGGACGAGATCCGTCTCGCCATCGAGGCCGAGCTGGACGCCCAGGCTGCCGAGAAGGGCATTGAGATCACCTACGCCGAGTTCAACGGCCAGAACGACCCCACTGTGCTGGCTCAGATCGGCTCCCAGGTGGTGGACGGAGGCTATGACGCCGTCATCCCCATCGCCACCCTGGCCGCTCAGACCATGGTCACCGCCGTGGAGGATCACCCCATCCCCGTCATCTTTGCTGCCATCACCGATCCTGAGGCCGCAGGTCTCACCGGTATCGACTATGTGACCGGCACCTCCGACGCCCTGAACACTGCCTTCATCATGGACATGATGTTCGCTCAGAATCCCGACATCCAGACCGTGGGTCTGCTGTACTCCAACAGCGAGATCAACTCCGCCGCCCCCATTGCCGAGGCCAAGGCCTATCTGGAGGATAAGGGCATCGCCTACGTAGAAAAGACCGGCAACACCACCGACGAGATCCAGGCCGCCGTCTCCTCTCTGGTGGGCGAGGCGGACGCCATCTTCACCCCCACCGACAACGTGGTCATGGCCGCAGAGCTTTCCATCTATGAGACCCTGTGCCAGGCCGGTATTCCCCATTACACCGGCGCTGACTCCTTCGTGCGCAACGGCGCCTATGCCACCTGCGGCGTGAACTACACCGAGCTGGGCACCTACACCGCCGATATGGCTGTGGATGTGCTGCTCACCGGCAATGTGCCCGAGTACCACGTGATGGAGGGCGGCATCATTACCGTCAATACCGAGACCGCCTCCGCTTTGAACGCTGACTACTCCGTGTTTTCCACCATGGCCTCCACCGTGGAGGAAGTCATCACCACCGAGGACTAATCCGCTCTAAACGAACGCTGGGGAAAGGCAGAGCCGCCTTTCCCCACAGCGTATTTTTGGGAAGGGAGAATCACCCCCATGCTGTCACTATCCGTCGTGCAAAACGCCCTGGAAGTGGGCTTTATCTACGCCTTGGTGGCCCTGGCCCTCTTTGTCAGCTACAGTATTCTGGACATTGCCGACCTGACCACCGACGGCAGCTTTACCCTGGGCTGCGCCGTCTCCGCCACCGTCTGCATTGCAGGCCATCCTCTTCTGGCCCTCCCTGCCGCCATACTGGCCGGTGCGCTGGCCGGGTTTATCACCGCCTTTCTCCAGACCCGATTGGGCGTTCCCTCCATTCTGGCAGGAATTGTAACCAATACAGGTCTGTACACCATCAATCTGGCGGTCATGGGCTTTTCCAGCAATCTGGCCCTGTTCAATACGGACACCCTCTTTTCCTCGGCCCGGGAGGCCCTCTTTCCCGTCTTCGGCAGCTGGTATAAGCTGGTCATCGCCGCCGCCATTACACTGCTGGTCTCCGCCCTCATCGTCCTCTTTCTGGGCACCCGGCTGGGCATCTCCATCCGGGCCACCGGCGACAATGCGGATATGGTTCGGGCCTCCTCGATCAACACCACCACTATGATCACCATCGGCCTGTGCATCGCAAACGCCATGACCTCCCTCTCCGGCGCCGTGCTGGCTCAGTACAACAAGTCCGCCGACATCAATCTGGGGACCGGCATGGTGGTCATTGGCCTGGCCTCCCTCATCATTGGCCAGACACTGGTGGGCAAGGGCAGTATGTGGCGGTGTGTGCTGGCCGTTTTGGTGGGCAGCGTCCTCTATCGGTTTATCATTGCCGTCGCCCTTAAGCTGAATGTGCCTGCCGAGTGTCTGAAACTGGTCTCCGCCGTGATCGTGGGCTTTGCCATCGCCCTGCCGTCCCTCAAGGGCTGGGCCGCCTTCCAGAAAAAGCGGCTGGCTGCCGTTCATGGAAAGGAGGAAAAGTGAGATGCTGGAGCTGACCAATATTTCCAAAACCTTTAATCCCGGCACTGTCAATGAAAAGACCGCCATCTCCCACCTGAACTTTAAGCTGGAGGACGGGGATTTTGTCACCATCGTCGGCTCCAACGGAGCGGGCAAGAGCACCCTCTTTAACGCCATTGCCGGCTCCTTCTATGTGGACGAGGGCAGCATCTATCTGGACGGCAAGAACTTCACCTACCTGCCGGAGTACAAAAGAGCCAAGGTCATCGGCCGCCTGTTTCAGGACCCCCTGAAGGGCACCGCTCCCCACATGACCATTGAGGAGAACCTGTCTCTCGCCTATCTCCGCACGGCAAAGCGGGGCTTTGCCGCCTTCAGCACCGTCTCCAAGCAGGAGAAAGAGATGTTCCGGGCGCATCTGGCCCTTTTGGGCATGCATCTGGAGGACCGGATGAAGCACCCCGTCGGCCTACTCTCCGGCGGGCAGCGGCAGGCGCTGACCCTGCTGATGGCCACCATCGTCACCCCCAAGCTGCTGCTTCTGGACGAGCACACCGCCGCCCTGGACCCCGGCACCGCAGAAAAGGTGCTGGAGCTGACCCGCTCCATTGTCTCAGAGCGGAAGATCTCCTGCATGATGGTCACCCACAATATGCACCAGGCTCTGGACCTGGGCAACCGGACGCTGATGATGAGCGACGGCTCCATTGTGCTCGACCTGAAGGGTGAGGAGCGAAAGGGCCTGACGGTGGAGGATCTCCTCCGCAAATTCCGGCAGAAGGCAAATAAGGCGCTGGATAACGACCGGATCTTGCTCTCGTCGTTGGAAACGGAATAAAAGAAACAATAACCGCTCCCTCCGGAAAGTCTCCGGAAGGAGCGGGTTTGTTTTGTCAAATCATTCGTGCTTGCCCACCTGATAGCGCTTGATCTTGCGGGTGGCAGTCTTTTCAAAGGGAGTCTTGCGGAATTTGATCTTGTGGATCTTCTTGAAGTTGGGCTGCCGGCTGTTCAGCTTTTTGATCGCCTCTTCAATGATCTTCCGCTTCTCCTCCTCCGGGCGCTCGTCGGTGTCGTCGGGGAAGATCTCCGCCGTAATGGCCCCGTCCTCCTCGAAGACGACCACCTCTCCCACCTCCGGGATGCGCTCTACATTCTGCTCAATCTCCTCGGGGGAGACGTTTTCGCCGTTATTCAGGATGATCAGATTCTTGGCCCGGCCTGTGATAAAGAGGAAGCCGTCCTTGTCGATGTAGCCCAAGTCTCCGGTGCGGTACCAGCCGTCCAGGAAGGCCTCCTCCGTGGCCTCCGGGTTATTGTAATAGCCCATCATCACGTTGTCGCCCTTGACCTGGATCTCGCCGATACCGTGCTCGTCCTTGTCGTAGACACGGAAGGAGATGCCGGGAACCAGCTGGCCCACGCTGCCGTCCCGCCAGTATTGGTTGCGGTTGACGGAGAGCACAGGGGCGCATTCGGTGATGCCGTAGCCGTTGAGCACATGAATGCCCCAGGAGCGGAACTCCTTGACATAGCGGGGATCCAGCGGGGCCCCGCCGCAGATGATGCACTCCAGATTGCCGCCGAATTTCTTCAGCACATCCTTAAACAGCTCCTGCCGGCGGTCAATGCCCACCTTCATGAGGGCATTGCTCAGCTTCATGCCTTTTTTCAGCTTTTCCTCCTGGCCCTGCTTTCGGGCGGTACGCCAGATGGTCTTGGAGAAGGTCTCCAGAAACAGCGGCACCAGGAAGAGCATGCCGGGCTTTGCCACGGGGATTTCCTTCATAAAATCGTTCAGGCTGGAATTGATGAAGACGGGCCGCCGATAGTTAAAAGGCTTCCAAACTGCGGTAATGAGTCCAAAGGCATGGTTGAAGGGAAGCACCGCCATCACCGCCCCCTCCGGAGGGATAAACAGGTGGGAGGTGAGGGAGATGTCTCTTGCGATGTTCCACTGACTCAGCATGACAGCCTTGCTCAGGCCGCTGGTGCCGGAGGTGAAGAAGATGGTGGAGAGCTTCTGATTGTCCACAGGCACGGCGTCATACAGGTTGCGGCCCCGTTCAAAGAACTTGCGGCCGGTCGCCACCATCTCCTCAATGTCGCCCAGATCCATGAGCCGAACTTTGCCCGCCTCTCTCCGGCCCGCCTCTGCCACAGCGTGGCAGCTCTTGCTGGCGGCAATGATGTCGGTCTCCGTCTGCTTTAAGAGGATACCCACCTCCTCGGCGGAAAAGTCCTTGGCCAGCAGAACGGCAATGTTGCCGGAGGTGACAATGGCCATATAAGCCAGCAGCCAGTGATAGGAGTTCTCGCCCATGATGGCGATCTTCCGGTTGCGGACGCCCCGCTTGAGCAGGTAGGTGCCAAGCCAGCGAACCTCCTGAAAAAACTCAGCGTAGGTCTTTTCCACCAGCGTCTTGCGGTTTGGCATATACCGGAAGGCAATCTCGTTGGGAACGGCGGACGCCTTGATCTCCAACATCTGCTTCAGATTCTCCAGGCCCGGCAGTGTGTTGTATAATGGATAAGGACGGTTTCTCATCATTCTGCGCTCATCCTCTCATATGCTCACTTTTAGTTGAAACTTATCATGGTTATCCATTTGAGTCAGCTTAGGGGGACACTCCCCCAGTCACTTCGTGACAGCCCCCTCAAAGAGGGGGCCATTGGCACTGATGAAAAGACGAACGAGTTTCGCCAGTGCCTCCCTCTCTGAGGGAGGTGTCACCGAAGGTGACGGGGGGAGTCCGTATTCTCTGGCTGAGTGATCTGGATAACCACGAAACTTATTATTTGTATCATACCACATTATGCAGTATATTGTCAAAAATGATTGAAGAGTTCCGGGCTATTTTTTGTTGCGGCTTGGAAGGATTTTTGATACACTGTTTCCATTCCACAGACAGGCCTACGGAGGACACGATGCAATTCTATTTCGCCCCCATGGAGGGCATTACCGGCAGTCTCTACCGCCGCATTCACTGCCGGCATTTCCCCGGCACAGACCGCTACTTCATCCCCTTTTTGGAGCCCAGAGACGGCATGATCTTTGACGCCCATGACCGCAGGCAGATCGACCCGACGGAAAACGCCGGCATTCCCGCCGTCCCCCAGATGCTGACCAACCGGGCGGACCGCTTTGTTGCCGGCGCCCGGTATCTGGCTGATCTGGGCTATTCGGAGGTCAACCTGAATCTGGGCTGCCCCGCCCGGACGGTGGTGAGCCGGGGCCGGGGAGCGGGATTTCTCGCCCGGCGGGAGGAACTGGAGCGGTTTCTGGACGAGATTTTTGACGCTTCTCCCCTTTCCATCTCCATTAAGACTCGGCTGGGCGTGGAGGACGAAGGGGAATTTGAAGCCCTGCTTACCCTCTACCGCCGCTATCCCCTGACCGAGCTGATCGTCCACGCAAGGGTGCTGTCGGATCAGTACAAGTACCCGGTGCGGCGGGCTGTCTTCGCTCAGGCAACGGAAGATGCCCCGTGGCCGGTCTGCTATAACGGAGACCTCTTCTCCCAGTCGGCGGTGACCCAGTTTCAGGCCCAATTTCCCCAAACAGAGCGGGTCATGCTGGGCCGGGGACTGATTGCAAACCCCGGTCTGGTACGGGAGTGTCAGACGGGTGTGCCCCTCACGGCAGAGGAGCTGCGCTCCTTTCACGATGACCTGCTTTCCGCCTATCAGGCCCAGCTCTCCGGGGAGCGGAATGTGCTGTGCTGGATGAAGGAGCTGTGGTTTTACTGGAGCTGTCTGTTCCCCGGCTGCAAGCGGGAATATAAGGCCATCCGCAAGGCGCAGACGCTCTCGGCATATTGGGATGCCTGTAATGGGCTGCTCTCCCGGGAGCCGGTGACGGAGACTGGGTATTCAAAATGACAAAACTGCCCTCTGACTGATGTCAGGGGGCAGTTGGCGTTTCACTGGGTAAAAACTGCGTACGAACAGAGCGTGCCGATGAACCGCTCCTCTGCGTACTTTTATTTTGACGCTATCGCAACGATTGCCATTGAATCCCGAAACCCCAGCAATTTCAAGCCCTCACCGCTCCTTGCGCTGGAGCTGGAGCCTGTCCGCAATCATGGCGATGAATTCCGAATTCGTGGGCTTTCCCTTGGCGTTGGAGACGGTGTAGCCGAAGTACTTCTGGAGGGTCTCCAGGTCGCCTCTGTCCCATGCCACCTCGATGGCGTGGCGGATGGCACGCTCCACCCGGCTGGCAGTGGTGCCATAGCGCTTGGCGACCTCGGGGTAGAGGACTTTCGTGACGGCGTTGATAACGTCCATGTCGTCCACCGCAATGAGAATCGCTTCCCGCAGGTACTGGTAGCCCTTGATGTGGGCGGGGACGCCAATCTCATGGATGATGGAGGTAATCAGCGTCTCCAGATTCTGGTATGCCTTGGGGGTCACGGTGCTGCTGTTGCGCAGCAGACGGATCCGCTCGATAACCGCCTGGCTCTGGTTGGGCTTTGCCAGAAAGTAATCTGCGCCCAGCTCAGCGGACTTGGCCGCCACGCCGCCCGCCACAAAACTGGAATAGACCAAAATGCCGGGTTTTCTTGCCTCCTGGGTGTTAATGGTCTGCAGGAGATCCAGCCCGTCCATGCCGTAGAGCACCAGATCCATGACCAGCACCTCTGCTCCCGTCTCCCGGAGCAGGGGGATCACTCTGCTGCCCTCTCCCGTGGTCCCTACTACCTGAATGTCGCCCTCCGCTGTCAGAGCTTCCTGCAGACCGGCTCTGGTCTCCTCATCAGCATCGGCGATCACGACTTTGATCGTACTCATATTCTTCCTTCCCCTTTTTGGTGAAATTTTCAATGAAAGCCCATTTCGCCGGCTTCTTGAATCACTGCACATAATTTAGCATAAACGACCGGCATTTGCAACCATTTTCTTCCATAAATTGTTCTCTTTTTCTCGATTTTATTCGACATTTTGTTACTTTTCGACCATTTCCATCCGCTTTCGCCTCCCATTTTCCGGTAAAATCGACGTTGACAACTTGTGTTCGACAATTTTTTTGCTCTTGGCTGGTCTTTGTCGAATAAATACGGTTTTAGTATTTACTTTTTCCGATTTTTCCATATCCTTTAAAATTTACCAATATCTGGAAATCATTTTTCGTCAAAAATCTATCTTTTTCAAGCAAAAAAGAGGGATTTAGCCCTCGATTCAAAACCGCAGGCAGGGCGTGCGCAGCAAAGTACATTCGCCCTATGGCTCATTTCTGTTTTTTTAACCGTTCCAACAGCACCCGGCTTCGGGCCAGTGCAGCCGCCTTTAAGTCCGGCCGCAGCTGCCAGCCTGCTTCGGTCTGCTCCAGCTTATCCCCCTCTTCCGTTCCCTTTGGGAGATCTGTGAGGGGAAGGTCCCTTACGGCTCCGTTCTCATCCTCCAGTACGGCAAATGCCCCCTCTATGCGGTCTACGGTATAGATCACGGCGTGACCTCCTGTTCTGTGGTGACGCTCAGGGTCCGGCCGTCGCTGATGATGACGACAGTGCCCATTTGGTCGGTACGGTAGGTTTTGATCTCCAAATAGTCCAACCGCTGGAGGAGGGCGGAGTGGGGATGTCCGTATTCGTTGCCCGCTCCGCAGGAGATGACGGCCACCTCAGGAGAGACGGCCCGCAGAAACTCCATACCGGTGGTATAGCGGGACCCGTGGTGGGCCACCTTGAGCACATCGGCCGAGAGATCCGCTCCCGATCCGAGCAGCTCCCGCTCCTCTGCATCCTCCATGTCTCCGGTAAAGAGAAAGGCGGTCTCTCCGCAGACGACCCGAAGGACGAGAGAATTGTTGTTGTGCTCCTCTGCCCCAGAGAGGGGCGCCAGAACGGTGACGGTGCAGCTGCCGAAGGAAATGGTATCTCCCGGCTGAGGGACGGCGACGGCCACGTCATGGGTCTCCAGCGCCTCCAGAAAATGGGTGTAGGTCCAGGTGTCCGCTGCGTCCTCCGGCATCCAGCACTCCTCTACGGCAATCTGCTCCATAACCCCAGGCAGACCGCCGATGTGGTCCTCATGGGGGTGGGTGGCCACCATGTAGTCCAGATGATCCACGCCCCGCTCCTCCAAATCGGCCAACAGGTTATCTTCATGGTCCCTCGGCCCGCCGTCAATGAGCATCGTCGCCCCTGCGCTGCGCAGCAGGGCGGCATCCCCCTGTCCCACGTCCAGAAAGTACACGGTCAGCTCGCCCTCCGCCTGCGTCTCAGGGGCGCGGGACTGATTCCAGGGCAGTCTGCTTTGGACCTCCGGGTCGCAGAGCAGGGCCAGCAGAATAAGCACAGTCAGCAGGACGGCAAAGCCAAATCCGGCCCAGAAACGGCCCGTCCGCCGCTGAAAACGATTTGACATCATTCGCCCCCCTTTCCCATTTTTCGACATTATGATGGTAACACTTGGGCGCCAAAAAGGCAAGCTCCGCCGGTTATTCGGCGGAGCCATTGTCCTGTGTCTGTTGTTTTCCCGTGCCGTAGAGCGGCAGTACCAGGGTAAATCGGCTGCCCAGTCCCTCCCGGCTCACCACCTCGATCCAGCCGTTGTGGCGGTGGGCGATCCAGTCGGCGATGGGCAGGCCCAGTCCGGTACCGCCCGTCTGGCGGGTGCGGGACTGGTCGGTGCGGTAAAATCGCTGGAAGATGTGGTCCAGATCTTTGGCGGGGATGCCAGCCCCATCGTCGGTGACGGAGAGATAGGCCAGCTCCTGCCTCTGGTCCAGGCTGAGGGTGATGGTGCCGCCCCGGCCGGTATATTTGACGGCGTTGTCCACCAGCACCCGGCAGGCCTGCTTGATAAGCCTTGGATCCGCTTCTACCACCACGATGGGAGCCAGGTTGGTCCTGATCTCCCGGCCGGTGTCCAGCAAGCGGGTCTCCTTTGCCACCTCGTCCACCAAGGGGGTAAGATCCACGGGCTCTAACCGAACCGTCTGGGTGTCGTTGTCCCCCCGGACCAGGAAGAGAAGCTGCTCGACCATGCTGGCCATGGAGCCGGACTCCTGTACAATGGCGTCAATGGCCTCCTGCCGGGCCTGGGGGTTGTCCTTGCCCCAGCGGTTGAGCAGATTGGCATAGCCCTGAATGACGGAGATGGGAGTCCGCAGCTCGTGGGATACATCAGAGACAAACCGGGCCTGCGCTTGATAGCCCTGATCGATGCGCTCCAGCATGGCGTTGATGGCCCGTGTCAGGCCCGCCAGCTCCTTGTTGCCGCCGGGCAGGCTGACCCGCTGATTCAGGTGAGAGACATTGATGTCGTCCAACCGGCCGATCAGACATTCCAGGTCCTTCGGCGTCAGGTCCTCCCGGCTCAGGAGGTCCGCCGTCTCTCCCATGGCCTCCAGCGGGGCCAGCATGGAGCGGATGATCTTGGTGTTCCGGTTCATAAAGTAGACGAGGATCAGCACCTCGGCAGCCGCCAGCACCTTCCAGGCCCAGCTGCCTGCCCCGAAGACCAGCAGGATGACCAGATCCAGCAGCAGAAAGCCGATGAGATTTTGAAAGAACAGCTTGCTGCCGATCTCTCGGGTGACGGCGTCCAGCGCCGCTTTTCGCTTTGTCATGGGTCCACCCCGCCTTTAACTGCGCAGGATGTAGCCCACGCCCCGGACTGTCTCTACCACAGCGGTCCCCAGCTTGTTGCGCAGGAAGCTGACGTACACGTCCACTGCATTGGTCTCTCCGGCGTAGTCATAGCCCCAGACCTGATTGAGCAGCTGCTCCCGCGTCAGCACCCGGTTGGGGTGCTCCAGAAGGAACTGGAGCAGGTCAAACTCCCGCCGGGTGAGGGAGACCGGCTCCCCGTTTTTCGTCACCGTCCGGCTCTCCCGGTCCAGAGCGATGTCTGCTGCGGCGAGCAGGTCCTGCCGCTCCTCCGCCGGACCCCTGCCCTTGCGCAGCGTCACCCGGATGCGGGCCAGCAGCTCCTCGATGGCAAAGGGCTTTGTGATATAGTCCTCCGCCCCTGCGTCCAGTCCGGAGACCTTATCGGTGACAGAATCTCTGGCCGTCAGCAGCAGGACGGGGGTATAATGCTGCCCCTCCCGGCGCAGGCGGCGCAGTACCTCCATACCGGACAGCTGCGGCAGCATAATGTCCAGCAGGATCAGGTCGTATTTGCCCGAGAGGGCCAGCTCCAGCCCGGTGCGGCCGTCAAAAGCCTTTTCCGTCTTGTAGCCCTCGTAGTTCAGCTCCAGCTCCAGCATACGGGCCAGCTTTTCCTCATCCTCGACGATCAGCACAGAGGCCATGGTATCACTTCCTCTTATTGATATTGGAATTCCAGGTGTTTTTCACATTGGTGACCACATCACCTGCGGTATCGTTGATGCCCTCCATGACCTGATTCACATCCTCCCGGTTGAGGTCCGGGCCGGCAAAGCGATACCGCCAGCCGAAGCAGAAGCCCACCACCAGAATGATGGCTGCAAACCAAAAGGACAGGAGCAGCAGAATGGCGGCGATGCCCACCGGGATCTGGATCTCGTTACCGGACGCCTGATGGTAGGCCTCCAGCCGGTTGTCCAGCAGCCACCGCTTCAGCTTCTGCCAGAAGGCGGGGCTTTCCCCCGGCCGTTTCTCCGGCAGCTGAGCGCTGGTGTAAAAGCGGCGCTCGGCCTGCTCTACCTGAGGGCCGGCGCTCTGTCCCTCCCGGGTGGAATAGGAGGAAACCCCGCCCTGGGTCTTGCCCTGCCGCTCCAGCCAGATCATGGCCTCCAGCAGGTCTCCGTCCGCCTGAATCAGGGCCTCTCTGGCGTCGTCATAGCTGACGTCCGCAGTGCGTTTGAGATGCTCTACCTGTTCCAGTGTGATCGTCGTCTCGTTCATGTGGTGACATCCTTTCCAGTCGTATTGGATGTACTCAGTATAAGCCCTCTCCCTAAAAGGGGCATTGGAGAAAGTTTAAAATCCCATTAAAAACCGGCCCAAAAAAGGGTCTGCCGTTTTCGGCAGACCCTTTAAATCGGTGCGTCAGGGTTCCTTGGAATCCACCACGGCCTTCAGGCCCTCGGCCAGACCCGCCAGAGACTGGATCTCGGAGGGGATGATGATCTTGGTAGCCTTGCCGTCGGCAGCGGCGGCGAAGGACTCCAGGGCCTTGAGCTTGACCACAGCGTCGGTGGGAGCTGCCTCGTTCAGCAGCCGGATGGCCTGAGCGGTGGCCTCCTGGACCTTGAGGACGGCCTGCGCCTTTGCCTCGGCCTCCAGCAGCTTTGCCTCCTTGCTGGCCTCAGCCCGGAGGATGACGGACTGGCGCTCGCCCTCTGCCACCAGGATCTGGCTCTGCTTCTGGCCCTCGGCCTGGAGGATCTTCTCACGGCGCTCACGCTCGGCCTTCATCTGCTTCTCCATGGCGTCCTGGATCTCCTTGGGCGGCAGGATGTTTTTCAGCTCCACCCGGTTGACCTTGATGCCCCAGGGGTCGGTGGCCTCGTCCAGAATGACGCGCATCTTGGAGTTGATGATGTCACGGCTGGTCAGGGACTCGTCCAGCGTCAGATCGCCGATGATGTTACGCAGAGTGGTGGCGGTCAGATTCTCAATGGCGGGCATGGGATGCTCCACACCGTAGGTATAGAGCTTGGGGTCGGTGATCTGGAAGAAGAGGACGGTGTCAATCTGAATGGTGACGTTGTCCTTGGTGATCACAGGCTGAGGGGGAAAGTCGGCGATCTGCTCTTTCAGAGAGACTGCCTTGGCCACCCGCTCGATAAAGGGGACCTTGAAGTGGATGCCCACGCCCCAGACGGAGTGGAATGCGCCGAGACGCTCCACCACATAGGCCCGGGACTGGCGGACGACGACGATGTTCTTGATCAGAATAACGATGATCAGAACGACCAAGATAATGACAGGGATAAATTCCATAGTGTTTTGCTCCTTTCGCTTTTATGCTTCCCTGGAGGCGACGAAAACTTTCACGCCTTCAATATGGTCTACAGTGACAATGGTGCCGGCGGGGATATTCTCACCGGTCTGGGACCGGGCTGTCCAATCCTGGCCCATGACCTTGACCAGTCCCCGGCTTTCCAGATTGTTGATCTCCTCTTTCACCACGGCCTCCCGGCCGATCAGGCTGTCCACGTTGGTGGGCTTATGGCTCTGAGGCGCAAAGTACTTCTTTGCCAGAGGCCTTACCGCCAGCAGGCACAGGAAGGAGACAATGAGGAATACCCAGATCTGGGCCCAGATACTGCCAATGAAAAAGCTGAGCAGCAGACTGACTACAGCGCCCACAGCAAACCAGATAGAGGTCAGCTGAACAGAGACGCCCTCCAAAATGACGAAGAAAATCACAGCCAGCACGTCTTCACATCCTTTCCTAAATTTGAACTATCATATCACGCTTTTGCGAAAAAGTAAATCCCTTGTCAAAAGAAGTCAGAATTTTTCAGAACCGGAAGAAACAGGGAGAAATCCGAAATTCATTTTGCTATCTGTCCGGAGATACGCTATACTTATATGCAACGGCAAAGGATGTGAATACAATGGAACAACTGCAATATATGATTCCCTGCCTTCTGGGTCTGGAGCGCCTGGTGGCGGACGAGCTGCTCCGTCTCGGCATGAAGGACGTGCGGGCGGAAAACGGACGGGTGTTCTGCCAGGGCACCATGGCCGATCTGCCCCGGCTGAATATCAACCTCCGCTGCGGGGCCAGAGTGCTGCTGGTCCTCTCCGTTTTTAAGGCAACCAGCTTTGAGGAGCTGTTTCAGGGCACCCTTGCCGTCCACTGGGAGGAGCTGATCCCAAAGGAGGGGGAATGTCCGGTCAAGGGCTGGTCCATTAACTCCCAGCTCCACTCCGTACCTGCCTGCCAGTCCATCGTGAAAAAGGCGGTCTCCCAGCGGCTGAGCGCCGCCTACGGCGTGGAGTGGCTTCCCGAGACGGGGGAGCGGTATCAGATCCAGTTTTCCATTATGAAGGACCAGGTGCACCTCTGTCTCGACACCTCCGGGCAGGGTCTGTACAAGCGGGGCTATCGGGCGGTAGGCGTGGAGGCACCTCTCCGGGAGACGCTGGCAGCCGCTATGGTGCTGCTGAGCAAATACCGGGGACTTGATCCCTTCTGCGATCCCTTCTGCGGCTCCGGCACCATCTGCATCGAGGCAGCGCTGATTGCCAAAAACCGTGCCCCCGGCCTGAACCGCAGCTTTGCCGCTCAGAAGTGGAAATTAGTGGAGTCCGGACTCTGGATGGACGCCGTGGACGAGGCGCTGGACAAGGAGTATGACCGGGTGTACGACATCTGGGGCGGCGATATTGACCCAAACGCCGTCCGCATCGCCCAGGAAAATGCCGTGAAGGCGGAAGTAGAGGACACGGTTCGATTTGAAGTGGCCGACGCAGGCCGCTTCTACGCCCACGAGCCCTACGGCAGAGTGGTGACCAATCCCCCCTACGGAGAGCGGCTTTTGGAGCACGATGAGGCGACGAAGCTCTACCACACCTTCGGCGCCGCCGTCCGCCGCCTGCCGGAGGGCTGGCGGGTCAGCATCCTCTCCTCCCATACGGAATTTGAGCAGGCGTTTGGGCAGAGGGCAAAGAAGAAAAGGAAGCTTTACAACGGGATGCTCAAGTGCGATCTGTTTCAGTACGGGAAAGTGTAGGGCCTGTTTTTCCGCACCCTTTCGGCGCTTCCGCATAGTATGGTTTGAGGACGGCGAAACCCACTCCTCAAAATCATCTTTGGAGGTTTTCTCATTATGGGTTGCAACAACGGTTTTGGCTGCGGTAACAATAGCTGTCTGTGGGCCATTCTGATCATCATCATCCTCTTCAGCTGCTGCGGCAACAACGGCTTTGGCGGCTGCAACAACGGCTGCGGCTGCAATTGATTCACCTGCATAGCGCTTCAACCGCCTCCGGCCTTCGGGCCGGAGGCCCTTTTGCTTTGACAGGGCACCTCCGCTGCGCTATACTGATGTCACCACTTTTTACACGAGGTAAATTTTCATGTACCACTTTGAATCAGACTATGTAAACGGCTGCCTGCCCCAGGTGTTAGAGGCGCTGGTGACCACCAACGGCGACCATACGGTGGGCTACGGTATGGATCCCTACTGTCAACGGGCGGCAGAACTGATTCGAAGGGCCTGTCAGGCTCCTGACGCACTGGTCTCCTTTCTGGTGGGCGGGACCCAGACCAACATGACCGTTATCGCCACCGCCCTCAAGCCCTGGCAGGGGGTGCTCTGCCCCGAGAGCGGTCATATCAATGTCCACGAGACAGGCGCCATCGAATCCACTGGCCACAAGGTGCTGCCCCTCCCCTCTCAGGACGGAAAGATCACCGCCGAGCAGATCGAGACTGCCTGGCAGGCTCACTGGTCGGACCACACCCACGAGCACATGGTGCAGCCCGGCATGGTCTATCTCTCCCAGCCTACCGAGGTGGGGACGCTGTACACCCTGGCCGAGTTGGAGGCCATCAGCTCCGTCTGCCGGGACCGGAACCTGACGCTCTATGTGGATGGGGCACGGCTGGGCTACGCTCTGGCCGCACCGTCCAATGATGTGACCTTGCCCGACCTCGCCCGGCTCACCGACGTATTCTACATCGGCGGCACCAAGACAGGCCTGCTGTTCGGGGAGGCGGTGGTCATCTCCGACCCGGCTCTGCAAACCGACTTCCGCTATTCCGTCAAACAGCACGGGGGCATGCTGGCCAAGGGGCGGCTGCTGGGGGTTCAATTCGGCACGGTATTTCAGGACGGGCTGTACAGAAACGCCTGCCAAAACGCCATCAACTGCGCCGACCGTCTCCGCCGGACGCTGAAAGCGGCAGGTATTCCCCTCTATGCCCAGTCTCCCACGAACCAGATCTTCCCCATTCTCAGAAAGGAGCAGATCGAGCGGCTTCGGGAGAAGTACGTCTTTGAGCTGTGGGCGCATGTGGACGAGCAGCGGGATGCCGTCCGCTTCTGCACCAGCTGGTCCACCACCGAGGAGGAGATCGCCGCCCTCACCGCCGATCTTCTGGCCCTGTGATGGAGGCCTATTACTATCAGCGGCTGAGCCGCCCCCATCAGGAGGTCTACCACGCCATGAAGGCGGGGCTGACCGCTCTGGCTCCCTCCTTCTCCGTTCCCCGGTTGGAGGGGCGGGCGCTGAGCGAGATCCTTCTGCAGCTGCGGCTGGACTGCCCGGAAATCTTCTACGTGACCGGGTTTTCCTACCGGTTCCGTCCCGAGGCCTCCAGCGTGGAGCTGGTCCCGGAGTACCTCTTCGACAAAGGGAAGATCCGCACCCATCAACAGGCTATGAAGGCCCGCATTCAAAAGCTCATCCGCCCCATCCAGGGCAAGAGCGACCGGGATAAGGAGCAGTATATCCACGACTTCATCTGCCAGAATGTCCGGTACGACAAGCTGAAAAAGCCCTATTCCCACGAGATTCTGGGGCCGCTGAGTCAGGGCGTGTCGGTATGCGAGGGCATTGCCAAGGCAGTAAAGGCCCTGTGCGACGCTGCGGGCGTCTGGTGCATCATCGCCATCTCGGAGAACAACCCGGAAAAGGGCATCAAGTACCGCCACACCTGGAACATCGTCCGACTGGACGGAAAATATTACCATCTGGACGCCACCTTTGACAACTCCTTGGGCAAGGGCGGTCCCATTCGGTACGACTACTTCAATCTGGACGATTCCGCCCTCTTTCGGGACCACGAGCCGGCGATCTTCCCCGTCCCCGCCTGCGCCGACAGCAGCCGCAGCTACTACCGGGAGCGGAAGCTGGCCTTTACGAAAGAGGAGGACGTGACCAAACGGGCCTTGCAGGCCATCCGCAAGGGCCAGCCCCTCATCTTCCAGTGGCGGGGAGATTATCTCACCCGGGACCGGCTGGTCCGGCTCTGCGTCCTTTTGGAGCAGGCCGCTCAGCAAAAGCAGCAGCACGCCCGGGTCAGCCTGAACTGGCCCCAGGCGGTATTGCAGGCGGAGTTTGTTGCGGCAGCCCCGGAGACGGAGTTTACCTCCCAGGAGGCCAATGAGGGAGAACTCAATTAGACGAAAAAATTCCCGCACTGCCTATGCAGTGCGGGAATTTCGGATTTTTCAGGGGAAGTAAAATTACTTCAGCTCGACCTTTGCGCCGGCGGCCTCCAGGGTCTCCTTGATCTTCTCGGCCTCTTCCTTGGCGACAGCCTCCTTCAGAGTGCTGGGAGCGCCCTCGACGGTCTTCTTGGCGTCGGCCAGGCCCTGGCCGGTGATCTCACGGACAGCCTTGATGACCTTGATCTTAGCAGCAGCATCGAAGCTGGCCAGGACCACGTCAAACTCGGTCTTCTCCTCGACCTCAGCAGCGGCAGCGCCGGCGCCGGCAGCAGCGCCGCCACCGAAAGCGACAGCCTCGACGCCGAAGGTCTCCTTCAGAGCGTCGGTCAGCTCCTTAACCTCCAGCAGGGAGAGAGCCTTGATCTCTTCAACAATTGCATTGATATCAGCCATGATAATAAACCTCCTAATTTTATGTTTGGATAATTGGTTTGTTTGCGCCGGGTAAATTACTCAGCAGCAGCTTCGCCGCCCTTGTTGGCGATCGCATCGACAACGGCAGCCAGGTTGGCCACGGGTGCCATCAGGGTGCCCACCAACTGAGCATACAGATCGCTCTTAGAGGACAGAGTGGCAAACTGAGCGATCTCGCTCTGGCTCAGCACCTTACCCTCCACGAAAGCGGCCTTGATGTGGAACTTCTCCTCGCCCAGCTTCTTAGCAGCCTCGCTGAGGAGACGGACGGGAACGATGGGATCGTCCGTAGCGGTGGCCAGAGAAGTGTTGCCGTTGAGCACCTTGTCCAGCTCAGCCAGATTCAGATCATCCAGCGCACGACGGACCATGGTGTTCTTCACGACACCGTACTCAACACCGTTCTTGCGCAGCTCGTTGCGCAGCTCGGTATCCTCAGCGACGGTGATGCCGCGGTAGTCCACCAGGACGCCGGCCTGAGCGTTCTTGATACGCTCTTCCAGAGCAGCCACGACAGCGGCCTTCTCGTTCAAAACCTTTGCGTTCGGCATGATTCATTTCACCTCACAATAGAAAAATCCTCCGCGTCAAAAGACAGGAGGACAGTACACACAGAAAAATCATTCGATTTTCTATGCACTCTCGGCAGGATGGCTTTCGCCGGTTACGCAGATGCTCCTGCTGTCTTTGAACGCAAGAGTCAGTATAGCAGGATGGGACAGGCTTTGTCAAGGGTTTT
>OMVL01000058.1 GCA_900314485.1 uncultured Eubacteriales bacterium | reverse complement strand
ACCGGCACCCTGAAAAGCATCAACCGCATCCGGGCCTGCGTGCCCACGGTGCGGGAGCTTGCGGACAAGGGAGCAAAGCTGGTGCTGCTGGCCCATCAGGGAAGCGACATCGAATATAAAAACTACTATAGCACCAAGCCCCATGCCGCTGTACTGACTCAGCTGCTGGGCCGGGAAGTGAAGTGGATCGACGATGTGTGCGGTCCCGCTGCCCGGGAAGCCATCCGCGGCCTGAGGGAAGGGGAAATCCTGCTGCTGGACAACGTCCGTTTTGTGGCGGAGGAGCAGACCCTCTTTGAACAGAAGCTGCGCCTGAGCCACGTTGAGCAGGCCAAGACCCAGGTGGTGGAAAAACTCGCTCCTCTGGCAGACCTCTATGTGTGTGACGCCTTTGCTGCCGCCCATCGGGATCAGCCAAGCCTCTGCGGCTTTGAGCAGGTGCTTCCCTCCGCCATGGGCCGGCTCTTTGAGCAGGAATACTGTGCGGTGTCCCAGGTGATGGAGCAGCCGGAGCGGCCCTGCGTGTTCGTGCTGGGCGGCGCCAAGATCGCCGACGCGTTCCAGATGATGGAGACGGTACTCTCCCGGGGCGTAGCGGACACGATCCTCACAGGGGGCCTTGTGGGAAACATCTTCCTGGCCGCCGCCGGCAGCGGCATCGGCCAGGGCAGCCTGGACTTTATCTACAAATCCAATTACGGAGAATTCATCGAGAAGGCGAAGACCCTGTATATGCGCTACGGCGGCAAGATCCAGCTGCCCAAGGACCTGGCCTGGGTGAAGGACGGCAAACGCCAGGAGGCTCTGGTGGGCGAAATCCCGGCGGAAATCGCCGCGGTGGATGTGGGCTATTGGACGGCCAAAACCTACCGGGAGGCCATCCTCTCGGCGGGCACGGTGTTCGTCAACGGACCCATGGGCGTCTTTGAGCAGGTGGCAAGCGAGTACGGTACCAAGGCCGTGTGGCAGGCTATAGCCGATACCGAGGGATACACCGTTCTGGGCGGGGGCGACAGCATCACCGCCACGGAAAAGTACGAGCTGACGGAAAAGATGGGCTATATCTGCACCGGCGGCGGCGCGCTGATCCGCTTTTTGAGCGGAGAGGAGCTGCCCGTGGTGCGGGCGCTGCGCCATGGCTCCGCCATTCCCGAGAAGGGAGCATGAAATGGACGAGAACAGAAAACTGAAAGCCTTTGCCTGCCAGATTCGCATGGCTGCTATTGAAGCCATCCACGCCATTGGCTCGGGCCATATCGGCGGCGCGCTGAGCATTGCGGATGTGCTGGCCGTGCTTTACGGCAGAGAAATGCGCTTTGATCCCCAAGATCCCAAGTGGCCCGAGCGGGACAAGCTGGTTTGCTCCAAGGGCCATGCAGGACCTGCCGTGTACGGCACCCTGGCTCTGAAGGGCTTTTTCCCCTATGAGGAGCTGAAGACCCTGAACCGACCGGGTACCCGCCTGCCCAGCCACTGTGACCGCAATAAGACCCCCGGCGTTGATATGACCACCGGCTCTTTGGGCCAGGGTACGTCTCTTGCCTGCGGCATGGCCCTGGGAGACAAGCTCCGCGGCCGAGACAGCCGCGTCTTCCTCATCGTGGGCGACGGGGAGAGCAACGAGGGCCAGGTCTGGGAGGCCTTCGCCTTTGCGGCTGCAAAGAAGCTGGGAAATCTGGTCGTTCTGCTGGACTGGAACAAGCGGCAGTTGGACGGCTGGACCCAGGACGTCTACCCCATGGGGGACTTTGTTCAGAAGCTGCAGGCTTTCGGCTTTGACACCGTGAAGGTAAACGGCAACGACATCGATGAGCTGGTCCCGGCTCTGGAACGCACCAGAGCCGGCGGTGAACGGCCCTATGCCATTGTGCTGGACACGGTGAAGGGCGCAGGTGTGCAGGAGGTGGCCGAAAAGGTTATGAACCACAGCCTGCCGGTGAGCGATGAGCAGTACGAGCGCTGGACCAAGGCGTTGGAGGCTGAAAAACAGGCCTGGGAGGTGGAAGCATGAAGATCGTATATGACGGCAGCATGGATCCCCGCCTCTGCAAGAGCGTGCTGGGGGAGACCATCCCTGCCTTGGCTGCGGAGGACCCTGACTTTATCTATCTGGATGCTGACCTGATGAACTGCATCGGCACCGCCAAGTGGGCCGCTGCCAATCCAGACCGCGCGATCAACTGCGGCATTGCTGAGGCCAACATGATCGGCGTGGCCTGCGGCCTGGCCGCTGCGGGCTTCAAGCCTATGGTGCATACCTTCGGACCCTTTGCCTCCCGCCGCTGCTACGACCAACTTTTCCTTTCGGCTGGCTACGCGAAAAACGACATCACCATAATCGGAACCGACCCAGGAGTCACCGCCGCCATGAACGGTGGAACACACATGCCCTTTGAGGACATGGCGCTTTACCGGGCCATTCCCGGCGCCACTGTGATCGATGTTACCGACCCCACCATGCTCATTAGCGTCCTGCGCCAGTGCAAGGATCGGCCGGGGGTGAAGTACATCCGCGTGGGACGTAAGAGCTATGCCAAGGTCTATGCGGAGGGAAGCGAGCTGCCCATTGGCAAGGCCGTGACGCTGCGGGAGGGCACGGATGTTGTGATCTTCGCCTGCGGCATTCTGGTCCATGAGGCCATGCAGGCCGCCAAAACCCTGGAGGAAGAGGGCATCAGCGCCGCAGTGGTGGACTGTTTTACCGTGAAACCCCTGGACGAGGAGGCTGTGCTGGCCTGGGCCGGAAAGACCGGCGCCGTGGTCACAGCGGAAAATCACAACCGGATCGGCGGCCTTACTTCTGCTGTGAGCGAGCTGCTGGCCCGCCGCTGCCCCACACCGCTGGAGGCGGTGGCTGTGGAGGATTGCTTCGGCGAGGTGGGTCCCCAGGGCTATCTGCAGCAGCGCTTCGGCCTCACAGCGGAGCATGTGACCCGTGCTGCGCGGGAGGCCGTGAAGAGGAAACAGACGAAATGAAGCTGGAATTCGGAATGGGCAGCGGTGTGCAGACTGTGGAGCTGCCCGAGAAGAACCTGATGGGGGTGCTGCGGGCAAACGCGGCCCCCGCCATCGCCTCGGAGGAGGAAGAAGTGCGCCGGGCCTTGCGGGAGCCTGTGGGATCGCCGCGTCTGAGGGAGATCCTTCATCCCGGCCAGACTGTTGCCATCATCACCAGCGATCTGACCCGGCCCATGCCCACGGCCAAGGTGATGCCCCCGCTGCTGGATGAGCTCTATGCCGCGGGGATCCGGCCGGAGGATATCACGCTGGTCTTTGCCCTGGGCAGCCACCGACATCAGAGCGATGAGGAGAAGCGCCGCCTGGCGGGGGAGCGGGCCTGGCGGGAGATCCGCTGCGTGGACAGCGATCCGACCGATTGCGTGCACCTGGGCGTCACCAAGGCGGGAACCCCGGTGGATATTACACGGGTTGTGGCCGAGGCGGATCGGAGGATCTGCCTGGGGAATGTGGAGTACCATTATTTCGCCGGCTATTCCGGCGGGGCCAAGGCGATCATGCCGGGCTGCTCCACAAGGGCGGCCATTCAGTCGAATCACTCCATGATGGTGCGCCCGGAGGCCTGCGCCGGAAATCTGGAAGGAAATCCCCTGCGTATGGACATCGAGGAGGCCGGGGCCATCTGCGGGATCGACTTTATCCTGAATGTGGTGCTGGGCGAGCACAAGGAGATCCTGTGCGCGGCTGCAGGAGACGTGACAGCAGCTCATCGGAAGCTCTGCGCTTTTCTGGATACCATCTATCTCAAGCTCCTTGACAGGCCGGCGGACATCGTGATCGTGAGCCAGGGTGGAGCGCCAAAGGACCTGAACCTGTACCAAACCCAGAAGGCCCTGGACAATGCCCGCCACGCGGTGCGCCAGGGCGGCATCATCATCCTGATCGGCTCCTGCCGGGAGGGTCTGGGCGAGCGGGTATTTGAGGAGTGGATGACTACATCCCCCTCACCGGAGGCCATGATCGAACGCATCGGCAGGGATTTCCAGCTGGGCGGGCATAAGGCCGCAGCCATTGCCATGACCCTGCGGAAGGCCAGGGTCTGCCTGGTATCGGACCTGGAGGAGGAGTTTGTGCGCTCCATTTTCCTCAACCCCATGCCCTCGGCCCAGGAGGCGCTGGACGCCGCCTTCCGGGAGCTTGGCGCAGACGCCAGCGTTCTGGCCATGCCCTTTGGAGGCTCTACGCTGCCCAGGATCCGTAACTGAATCGAAAGAAGGAAATGCTATGAATATCGGCTATGAAGAAGAAGTGCGCCTGGTTCGCGGCATTCTCACCGTCTCGGACTTTCCGGAAGGGGACGCGGAGATCATTGCCAAGGTCATCGCCCACTCGGACTTTACCGGCGTGTATTCCCATGGCCTGTCCCGCCTGACCCGCTATCTGCGTCAGATCAAGGCAGGCTCCCTGAACAACAAACCCAGATTTGAAAAACTACTTGACAGCGGCGCCGTTTTGGTGTTCGACTGTGATAACGGCTCCGGAATTGTTTCCGTAAACAAGGCATATGACCTGGCGAAGGAAAAGGCCAGAGAATTCGGCATTGCCATGGCAGTAGGACGCCACAATGCCAACATCGGCTGCGGCTCCTATTACGGGTGGCGCGCCGCTGCGGACGATATGGTGGCGCTGGTCTGCTGCAACACCTATGCCTTCACCTCGCCTTTCGGCGGGGCTGACCGGCTCATCGGCACGAACCCCATCATCCTGGGCGTTCCGGCGGGGAAGGAGTATCCCATCGTGATGGACATCTCCACCACCTGCGTGGCCATGGGCAAGATCCAGGCGGCCGAGCGGGAGGGCCAACCCATTCCCGCGGAGTGGGCCAAGGACTATGACGGCGCTCCCACCACGGACCCCGGAAAGGCCTTCTCCCTGTCTCCCATCGCGGGGCATAAGGGCTATGGTCTGGCTGTAATGGTGGACGTGCTCAGCACCATGTTCTCCGCCGCCTGCTTCGGCACGGATCTGGGCCTGTTCTCCAAGCTGGAAAAGGAAAACACCGGCTTTTGCGTGATCGTGATCGATCCCGGCAAATTCATGCCCATCGAGCAGTTCAAGGACGAGGTGGACCGCTATGTGCGCATGATGAAGGATGGACGCAAGGCTCCCGGCGTGCAGGAGATCTTCCTGCCGGGCGAGATCGAATATCGGAAATTTGATGAGATGAAAAAGACGGGCTTTGCGGTGAGCGAGGCTCTGGCTCGGGAACTGACGGAGCTTTCCATCAGCCTGGGCGCGGTGGAGGAGGGGACCGACTTCGCCGGATTGGTTGCACATTTTAACGCTTGAAAAGGGAGGAAGAAAGGGATGTTTGACCCCAAAACTGTTTTTCTCGGCATTGCGCCCATCGGCTGGTGCAATGATGATATGCCTGAGCTGGGCGCGGAGAACACCTTCAAGCAGACGGTCAGCGAGATGGCCCTGGCGGGCTTCACCGGCTGTGAGATCGGCAACAAATACCCCAGCGATCCTGTGGAGCTGAAAAGGCAGCTGGACCTGCGCGGCATGCGCATCGCCAGCCGCTGGTTCTCCTCCTTCCTGCTCACAAAGCCCTATGAGGAGGTGGAGGCAGACTTCATCCGGGAGCTGGACTTCCTCACGGCTGTAGGCGCCAACCGCATCAATGTCAGCGAGCAGAGCTACTCGATCCAGGGGAAGACGGAGGTTCCCATTCTCACCGGCGGTCACAAATATGTGATGAGCGATGCCGAGTGGGACCGCTTCTGCGACGGACTGAACAAGCTGGGAAGGGTAGCCCGGGAGCGGGGCTTCAAGCTCTGCTTCCACCACCATATGGGCACTGTGGTGCAGACCTCGGAGGAGACAGACCGCATGATGGCCAATACCGACCCTGAGGCCGTCTTCCTCTGCTATGACACGGGCCACTTCACCTTCGCCGGCGAGGATCCCCTGACCATGCTGAAAAAATATGTGGACCGGGTGGGCCATGTGCATTTGAAGGACATGCGTCTCAGCGTAGTGGAGGAGGCCAGAAAGAACAACTGGAGCTTTCTCACCGCCGTGCGCAACGGCGCCTTCACCGTTCCGGGAGACGGCAACGTGGATTTCGATCCTGTATTTCAGGTGCTGAGCGAGGCCGGCTATCAGGGCTGGCTGCTGGTAGAGGCTGAGCAGGACCCGGCCAAGGCCGATCCGCTGGAGTATGCCATCAAGGGGCGGCGCTATATCCGCGAGCATACCGGACTGTGAGGCAAGCATGACTTACCTGAATAAGAACACCGAGCTGCAGCGGGGCTACAATACCTATATCGACACCGCCGAGGACGATTACGGCACCATGATGGACGTGGGCCTGCTGCTCATGGAGGAAGGGGACAGCTTCACCATCTGGGAGGAGGAGAAGGAATGCGCGGTGCTGCTCTTCCAGGGCGCGGCAGAGATTGCCTGGAATGACAAGCGCGTTGAAGCCCAGCGCCCGGACTGCTTCTATCACGAGGCATACTGTCTGCTGGCTCCCAGACGCACCGAGATCCGCCTCACCGCCCGCTGCCATAGCGAGATCTACATACAGAAGACCCTGAACGAGCGGGACTATGAAGCTGTCCTGTACACCCCGGAGACCGTGCAGACCCAGCACGCCGGCGCCAAGGGCGAGCTGATGGGCGCAATGAAGAGGGAAATCAAGACCTTCTTCGATTATGAAAACGCTCCCTTCTCCAACATGGTGCTGGGGGAGGTGCTCAGCTACCCGGGCAAGTGGTCCAGCTACCCGCCCCACCACCATCCTCAGCCGGAGGTGTACTTTTACCGCTTTGACCATCCCCAGGGCTTCGGGGCGGGCTTTGCCAACGGGGAGATCTACAAAACCAGTCACAACGGCATGAGCATTATCACCTCGGGCTTCCACTCCCAGGTCACTGCTCCCGGGTATGCCCTCTGCTACTCCTGGGGGATCCGGCATCTGGACGGCGATCCCTGGCTGAAGACCCGCATCGACGACCCAGAACACGCCTGGCTCTGGAAACCGGATGCCAACGACCACATCTTCAAGGGATAAGGAGGAAGACGATGAAAACCGTACGTTTGACTATGGCACAGGCCATGGTCCGCTTCCTGGAAAACCAGTATATCGCCTATGACGGCATCGAGCATCCTTTCGTGGAGGGTGTGATCATGCTGCCCGGCCACGGCAACGTGGTGGGCCTTGGGCAGGCTTTGGGCCAGGAGGCCCACCGAATGAAGGTCTGGCAAGGGAAGAATGAGCAGGGCATGGCCCATACCGCCGTGGCCTTTGCCCGGCAGTGCAAGCGAAAGAAGATCATCGCGGTCACCAGTTCCGTTGGTCCCGGTGCTGCCAACATGGTCACCGCCGCCGCCACCGCCACCGCCAACAACATCCCCGTGCTGATCCTGCCCGGCGATGTCTATGCCTGCCGCCAGCCGGATCCGGTGCTGCAGCAGGTGGAGCAGATCCATGATCTGTCTCTCTCCACCAACGACGCCTTCCGCGCTGTCCCCGAGCAGCTGATGAGCGCCATGATCTCCGCCATGCGCGTGCTGACCGACCCCGCCAATACCGGCGCCGTCTGCATCGCCATGCCTCAGGATGTGGAGGGAGAAGCCTACGATTATCCGGAAAGCTTTTTCCGCAAGCGGGTCCACCGTTTAGCCCGCCGCCTGCCGGAGGCGGAAGCCCTGACGGAGGCTGCGGCATTGATCCGCACGGCCAAAAAGCCTCTCCTCATCTGCGGCGGCGGCGTGCGCTACAGTGAGGCGCATGAGCAATTCCGCACTTTTGTTGAGGAGACCGGCATCCCCTTCGGCGAGACCCAGGCGGGCAAGAGCGCGGTGGTGTGGGATCACCCCCTGAACCTGGGCGGCATCGGCGTCACCGGCTGCTCAGCCGCCAATGAGATCGCC
>OMVL01000002.1 GCA_900314485.1 uncultured Eubacteriales bacterium | reverse complement strand
GCGGCACGTGTACCCAACGCTGAGAGGTATCGTATTTCGGATAGTTATAGCGCCACTTGCCGTACACTTCCCTGCCGCTCTACTTGTCATACCAATCGGTGTCTGGGGGCAATTCGGGCATGGTTCAGGAGACCTGAAAGTATGCTCCAATTGCGTCTTTGTTGAGCTGCTCGCCGATGACGATGATCACCTGCTGGCCTGCCTCAATGGGGCAAAGCTCCATACTCTGGCGGGTGGCATTCAGCTCCAGCCAACTGCCGTCCGTGCCCCGGAGAAAGCCCTTTACACGGATGACATGGCCGCATGCACTGTCCCGGAGCAGCTGAGGCACCCGCTCCCGAAGGTCGCCTTCCGTGAGGGAGAGATTCATATAGTAGAGCGAGGAATAGCCGTTTTCCTGGTGGACAGGCTGCTTTCGAAAGCTCTGCTTTACATAACCCGCCCGGGCAATGGCCGCAAAATCCGCATCGGTGAGGTCGTCCCAGTTCTTTGTGATTACCTCAGCGTCGAAGCGCCGTTTACACTGTACCCGCTCCATGGCCCGGTTTAGGTGCATCACCGCTCCGGTGACAGCATCGGCGGGGACCGTCTGGGTCTTGCTGAGCAGGACTGCGCCGGCATTCGCCACCTCCGAGGCCAGAAGATACTCCGATTCCGGGGAGAGGCTCTCTTCCAAAGACGCATCCACGATAGAGATCACACTGCCGATCTCATACCACCGGTCCAGCGGCTCTTCGCAGAGCACATCGAAGAACTCGTCAGTGTCAAAAATACCGGAGGGTTCCACAAGCACACAGTCATAACCGCACATGCCCATGGCAATCAGCTTGGTTTTGAATCGCCGGCGATGGCAGTCATAATCACAGCCCCCTGCAACCATCTCCAAATTGCAGTTGAGCCCTTCTAATGGACTGAGCAGCATCATATCCACGTTGACCGCTCCGTAGTCGTTTTCCAGAATACAGATATTGAGTCCCTTGTCCATGAGGTACCTGGCGTACTTCTTTAAGAAGGTCGTCTTCCCGGAGCCGAGAAAACCTGTGATCAGATCGATTTTTACCATAAACAGACCTCCTTCATGAGGGAAACGTGCGCAGTCGAGAGAGGCTCAGGCCTCTGCTTCTGCCTCAATTGCGGAGATCAGGGCGGTCATCAGCTGCTTCTTTCGACTGACCACGCCGGGAAGGGACACGCTGTGCTCCTGGCACGCCTGTCCAAAGGCGGCTTGGACGATTTCTCTTGCTCCCTGCCCCGCAAAGATCAGCTCTGTTGATTCGTCAATGATATTCGTCAGCATCAAAAACAGCATATCCAGCCCGGAGGCGGGGAGATAGTCCTTCAGATAGGAGATCATCTTCCCTTTCAGACCGTCCAGTTCCCGGCCGCTGACGCTGGTGACCTGGGCCACGGCCAGAGATTTATCTCCCGCCTGATAGCGCTTACAGTCGATGTGGAAAATCTCATCCGGCGTCTTGTCTCCCAGGCGGGAGCCGGCATTGAACATGGCAGTGGCATGCGTCTGAATGTCGATGCCTGCGATTTTGGCCAGCATCCGTGCAATGTGCTCATCCACCGCCGTGCAGGTTGGGGAGCGGAACATCAGCGTATCGGAGAGAATGGCGGAGCAGAGCAGTCCGGCAATCGTCGGCTCGATCTCCACGCCGTTTTCCTGATACATCATGGCGATGATGGTTGCGGTACAGCCCAGGGGCTGATTGCGGAAGTAGATGGGGTTGGTGGTCTCTACAGCATCAATGCGGTGATGGTCGATGACCTCCACCACTTCAGCCGAGCGAATGCCGTCCACCGCCTGTCCCTTTTCGTTGTGGTCCACTAAGATGACCTGCTGACGCTCAATGTCCAGCAGATTGCGCTGAGAGATCATGCCCATATACCGCCCGTCGCCGTCGAGAATGGGAAAATAGCGGATACGCAGCTTGGATACCGCCGTCTTCACATCAGAGACCAGATCGTCATGCCGGAAGGTCAGCAGCCCCTTGATCCGCATGACATGGCGCACCGGAACCGCCTGATTGATGAGCTTGGAACAGGCGTAGGTGTCCAGCGGGGAGGCTACTACAGCGCAATTCGCCTCCTCCGCCAGCTTCCGAATCGTGTGAGACACTTTAGAGCCGAGACAAACCACGATGCAGCCCGCCTTCATCTCAATAGAGCATAGCTGGGACTCGTAGCGGTTGCCCAAAATAACCATGTCATGCTCGCCGATGTAGTCCTCCATCACATCGGGGTTGGCGGCAGCCACCACCACCTTTCCCTCGGAAAAGTGGCTGTTCAGATCACCCACCACCAACTCGCCTCTGAGGGTGTCCACGATATTCCGATAACTGGTCTTTGCCTCAGCCAGGGCGTTGGCGTCCTGATCCTCCATATAGAATCGGGCCACATCCCCCAGCGTCAGAATGCCCTTGAGCTGCCCCTGATCCCCCACCACCGGGACGGTCTGGATGTCGTTGTCACGCATATACTCCCAGGCACGTTTCAGAGAGATGTGGGAGCTGATGCCGTGCACATGACGGTACTGGACATCTGTAATGCGTGGTTCCAGTGAGGCAATGAATTGAGGCGCTTCCACCCCAAAGCGCTGTAAAACATATTGGGTCTCGTTATTGACCTCGCCGGCCCGACAGGGAATGTAATCGTTTCCGGTGAGCTTGCGTTTCAGGCTGGCGTAGCAGATGGCAGAGCAGATGGAGTCCGTGTCCGGATTCTTGTGCCCGACGACAATGACTGGCTTCATGGATCAGGTTCCTCCTTGCGGCGTGCGGCGGCAGAGGGGCTGGGCGCAGAACCTCATGCCCGCGCTAATACGCACCTTTTTTTCTATCATACAGGAACTTTTACGGTAAATCAACCTTGAAGTGGACTGTCGGGCAGCAAAACTGTCGTTTTGCCGAACATCCCCGCAGCAAAGAGACTGCTCCTTTCGATATATGGTAGATTTGTTCTGATTTCCATGCTAGCTAATTTATATAGATCCAAAATTGGCATTTGACGGAGGGAATCCCATGAACAAGATCATTCAGGCGATGGAAACCAGAAGAAGCATTCGCAAATTTAGACCGGATCTGCCGGCAAAAGCGCAAATCGACCAGATCACTGAAGCGGGTCTATACGCCGCCAGCGGCAGGGGGAAGCAGGCAGTCATCACCGTTGCAGAGAGCACTTATACCAATCTGGTTATCCAGTTGAGTCAGCGAGATATGTTTCCATACACCGCATTTTGGTAAAAACAGAGCACATTTCGTAGGGACGAGGCATGACTCGCCCGTCGTTTCCGGAAATCTGTCATCCAGCAGGTCGGTCGTGCCCGGCCCCTACGCGCATTTTCTCTCATTTCAGCATGGCTTAGTAAACTGGATAATCAATTTTTGAAATGTCAGTATAAACTGTCAAAGAGCGGCCTGACATTTTGTCAGACCGCTCTTTTGACGCGCTGTGCCCGCTTTGCTTTGCCGGCTTACCAACTCCGTCTCCGGAGCAGCAGGACGATACCGCCGTCGGTATCCCCGGTTTTAATCCCGCCGAAGCTGCGGGAGTCGGCTCCGTTGTCCCGCAGATCACAGAGCACAAACAGCTCGTCCTCTCCCACGGTGTAGGGGTAGTTCACAGGAGAGCCCTGGACGCTTTTGGTCTCGTAGTAGACGGTCTCAAACGGGGCATTACCATTGACGGTGTAATTTCCCTCTTCGTCCATGTCAATCACATCACCCGGCAAACCGACGACTCTGCCGAAATAGGTCCGCCCCTGGTGGTGATAGGCAATGATCTGGTCATATCCATAGGCGCTCAGGCGATAGGTGATGCAAAGATCGCCGTCTCTCACTGCGGGGTACATGTCATTGGTATGGACCGCAAAGATGCCAAAGACAAAGTGAAGCAGCAGGGCAGCAACAGCGCAGACGACTCCGATCTTGATGACCAGGCGGAGCAGCGCCTTCCAGACTCTGCCGTCTCTCCCCTGCTCAGCGTTTTTCTCTTCCATATTCCCACCTCCTCACTTGTCCCATCCTCGGCCGTCCCAGTCGCAGGCCGCCTCAACGATACGGGCACATTGGAGCAGTCCCTCCCGGTCAGAGGGCTGAAAACGGTTCAGTGAAGGACTGTCAATGTCCAACACGGCAACGACCTTTCCGCCGCTGTGCAGGGGAAGGACGATCTCGGAATTGGAGGCCCCGTCGCAGGCGATATGGCCGGGGAACTGATGGACGTCCGGCACCAGCTGGATCTCGTCCAGAGCGGCTGCTGTGCCGCAGACACCCCGGCCCAGAGGGATGCGGATACAGGCCACCCTGCCCTGAAAAGGGCCGAGCACCAGCTCCTCTCCCCGGCGGAGGTAGAAGCCCACCCAGTTCAGATCCTCCAGCGTCTCGTTGAGCAGAGCGGATGCATTGGCCAGATTTGCGGTCACATCCCGCTCTCCCTCCAGCAAGCCGCTCAGCTGTTCGGCCAGAAGTGCGTAATCAGCAGGCATAAGTACGCTCCCTTCCTCCGTTTACTTCCGGATGATGCCGCTGGCGTCCACTGCAGCGACGATCTTCTCGATCTCCTCCACAGGTAGGACCAGGGCAAAGCGGACATGTCCCTCGCCCAGAGAGCCGAAGGCGACACCGGGTGTGCAGAGCAGTCCGGTCTGCTCCAAAAGCTCCGTGCAGAACCGGAAGGAGTCGGTAAAGCCCTTGGGCAGAGGCGCCCAGGCAAACATGCTGCCCTCGCTGTCCGGCACGTCCCACCCGACGGAACGGAAGCCCCCGCACAGGGCGTCCCGCCGGCGCTGATACTCCGCTCTACGCCACTCCACGCCGTCCTGGGGGCCGTTCAGAGCGGCAATGCCGGCAAGCTGGACCGGGCGGAAGATGCCGTAATCGATCTGGCTGCGCAGAGTCTTGAACTTCTGAACGATCTGACGGTTGCCCATGACAAAGGAGATGCGGGCGCCGGTAAGGCAGTAGCTCTTGGACAGGGAGTTGAACTCAATCCCCACCTCTTTGGCCCCGGGGACGGAGAGGAAGGAGCCGCCCTCTCTGCCGTCATAGACAATCTCGGAATAGGCGTTATCGTGGATAATGATGATATTGTAGCGCTTGGCAAAGCGGACCAGCTCCTCATAGAAGCTGCGGGGCGCCGTTTTGCACACCGGATTCAGGGGGTAAGAGACCACCATGGCCTTTGCCTTTCGGGCCAGTTCCTCCGGAATGGCGCTCAGGTCGGGCAGATAGTGGTTCTCCTCCAGCAGATCATAGCAGGCCAGCTTGGCCCCGCACAGTTCCGGGCCTACAGAAAAGATTGGATAGCCGGGATTGGGCACCAGAACAATGTCGCCAGGATCGCAAATCGTCCAGGCAATATGGGCAATGCCCTCCTGGCTGCCGTTGACGCTGGCAATCTCCTCCGGTGCCAGGACAACGCCGTAGCGTCTTTCGTACCAGCCCTGGACCGCCTCGGTCAGCTCCGGAAGATCGTTAAGGGCATAGGTATAGTTGAAGGGGACCTTCACTGCCTCCTCCACAGCCTTCATGACATGTTCATCCGGCTCAAAGTCCGGCGTGCCGACGGAGAGGTCCCAGACGGGCTTGCCCTCACTGATGCGCTGACGCTTTTTGTCGTTCAATACGCTGAAGATACCCGGCTGAAAAGCGTCCATTCGGGATGCCAGTTGAATTTCCATGATTGATTCCTCTCTTTACTCAAATGGGAAATGTGCCTGTCAGGATAGCACCCAGGTCCTCCTCCGTGAGGACGGGGATGCCCAGCTCCCGGGCCTTAGCCAACTTGGAGCCTGCGGCTTCGCCGGCAATGACATAACCGGTCTTCTTGGAGACAGAGCCGGCCACTTTGGCTCCCTGGGCCTCAAGCAGCTTTTTGGCCTCGGAGCGGCTGTACCGGGTCAGTGTGCCGGTGAGGACAAAGGTCTTCCCTGCCAGCGCCACCCCCACAGCCTCCTCGGCGCTCTCAAAGGACACGCCCGCTGTCCGCAGCGTCTCAATGAGGTGTCTGGACTGCGGAGCGGCAAACCACTGAATGAGACTCTGAGCGGTGATGCTTCCTATATCCTCTGTCTCAGTCAGCTCCTCTTCCGTGGCGTCCATGAGCCGGTCTAGCGTCTGAAATTTACGGCTCAGCGTCTGGGCGGCCTTTGCACCTACCTGACGGATGCCAAAGGCGGTGAGGAGACGGCTCAGTCCCTGAGACTTGCTCTTCTCCAGCGCCTTTTGCAGGTTTTGAGCGGACTTCTCCCCCAGTCCTTCCAGCTGTGCCACCCGATCAAAGTCGAGATTGTAGAGGTCGCCGGGGCTGGCGATCAGTCCTTCCTCCACCAGCTGCTGGACGACAGCCGGGCCGAGACCCTCAATATCCATGGCGTCCCGGCTGGCAAAATGAGTGATATTCCGCACCAGCTGGGCGGGACACTCCGCCCCGGTACAGCGCAGGGCAGCTCCGTCCTCGTCCCGCTCCACCGGCGCACCGCAGACCGGGCAAGCTCGGGGCAGCAGGTAGGGCGTTGTCCCCTCCGGCCGCTTTCCTCTCACCACACTGACCACCTGGGGGATGATCTCTCCCGCCTTTTGGAGGACGACGGTGTCTCCGATGCGGATGTCCTTCTCGGTGATAAAGTCCTGGTTGTGCAGCGTGGCATTGGTCACAGTGGTCCCCGCCAGTCGCACCGGCCTGACCACAGCCTTGGGGGTCAGGACGCCGGTACGGCCCACCTGGACGACAATGTCCTCCAGCACAGTCTCCTTCTGTTCGGGAGGATATTTCCATGCGGCGGCCCAACGGGGAAATTTGGCAGTGGAGCCTAAGATCTCCCGCTGCTCCAGATCGTCCAGCTTGATGACAGCCCCGTCAATGTCAAAGGGGTACCGCTCCCGGTTCTCACCCAGATCCCCGATGGCCCGTGAGACAGACTCCAAATCAGGATAGACCGGATGGTCGATCACCGGAAAACCCAGCCCGGCCAGATAATCCAGCGCCTCGCTGTCCCGGCGGAAGGAAGGGCCGTCGGTGAGCTGAATGTTGAAGATAATGCAGTCCAGACGGCGCTGTGCGGCAACTTTGGGGTCCAGCTGGCGGAGGGAGCCGGCGGCGGCGTTTCTGGGGTTTGCCATCAGGGGTTTACCGCTCTCCTCCCGCAGGGCGTTCAGTTTTTGGAACACGGAGCGGGCCATATAGCACTCGCCCCGGACGATGAGCCGGTGAGGAGCGTTTTCGATTTTTAAGGGAATGGAGCGGACGGTGCGAAGATTTTCCGTCACGTCCTCTCCCACCTGCCCGTCTCCCCGGGTGGCGCCCCGGACAAATACGCCGTCTACATACTCCAATGCCACGGAGAGTCCGTCCACCTTGGGCTCAAAGACCCACTGGGGGTCTGCAGCGACCTCCTGCACCCGTTGGGCAAAGGCGGAAAGCTCCTCCGGAGCAAAGACATCCTGAAGAGACTGAAGGGGGACCTCATGCCGGACCTGCTGAAAGACGTCCAGGGCCTGGCCTCCTACCCGCTGGGTGGGAGAGTCGGGGGTGATGAGTTCGGGATGCTCTCCTTCCAGCTGTTTCAGCTGGCGGAGGGTCATATCGTATTCATAATCGGACACTGTGGGGGCGTCCTGATCGTAATATTGGTGGCTCCAGAGATTCAGCTGATCCCGCAGGGCTTGGATTTGAGTCTGAATGTCCATTGTGTTGTCACCCTTTCTTCCCCTGGGGCATATACTGTGCCAAGGGGGATGTGTGTCAATGAGGAAATTTCGGCATGTGCCGAAGATGCCGGGGCATCGCATTTCGCCGTGGCGTCAGCTGCTGTGCAGTCTGCTGATGGGGCTGCTGCTGGCGCTGGCGGTCATTGTTTGGATCAACCTTCAGCTGCGCCCCATGGTGCTGGCGGTATCGGATGCGCATTTCTCCAACGAAATGTCACTGATCATCAGCAGGGCGCTGGACGAGGCGGATGATACTCTGCCCTCCTACTCGGATCTGGCGGAGCTTCACTATGACGAGAGCGGCATGCTGGCCGCCGTCACCACCAATATGGAGGCAGGGAATCTGCTGCGCAGCCGACTGGTCACTGATCTGCTGCCCGGCCTCTCCGCTATGGAGGAAGAGACGGTGGCAATTCCCGCGGGCAGTCTCACCGGGCTGACACTGCTGTCCGGCCACGGATTTTCCATACCCGTGAAGCTTCTTGGCGTGACCAACATCCGCAGCCGGCTGGACAGCACTCTGACTGCCGCCGGGATCAATCAGACGCTGCATCGGATCGACCTTGTGGTAGAGGCGGACCTTGTCCTGCTCCTCCCCGGCGGGCCGTGTGCCCACAGCATCAGCACCCGTCTGCCCCTGACAGAGACCGTCTTACTGGGCCAGGTGCCGGATAACTACACCTATTTCAGCCAGTTTGACAGCGCCCGGGAGGCAGCAGACGCTTATTTTGACTACGGTGCCGGACAGCATTAGCCCCGGAGCAGCTCTTCCGCTGCCAGCAGGATGCCGGTCTTGCCCGATTCGTAAGTCAGGCCGCCCTGCATATAGACGGTGTAAGGCTCCCGCATGGGGGCGTCGGCGGAGAGCTCAATGGAAGCGCCCTGAATGAACGCCCCCGCTGCCATAATGACGGGAACGTCATACCCCGGCATATCCCAGGGTACGGGCGTTACAAAGCTGTCTACGGGCGAGCCCGCCTGTATGCCCCGGCAGAACCGCTCGACACGTTCGGGAGCGTTCAGCGAGATCATCTGGATAATGTCATGGCGGGTCTGATCGGACCGGGGCTCAGTGTCATAGCCCAGCTTTTCCATCATCCGGGCGGCAAAGATGGCGGTTTTCAATGCCTGGGCCACGGTATGGGGTGCCAGAAACAGGCCCTGATAGAGACTGCGGTTGTTGCCCAATGTGGCTCCGCACTCCCGGCCGATGCCGGGCACAGTGAGCCGGAAGGAGGCCCGCTCCACCAGGTCCGCCCGCCCGCAGAGATAGCCGCCGGTGGGGGCCAGGCCGCCGCCGGGGTTTTTGATGAGACTGCCCACGATCAGGTCTGCTCCCACTTGTGACGGCTCCGTCTTTTCCACAAACTCGCCGTAGCAGTTGTCCACCACACAGATCGCATTGGGATTGACGGACTTCACCACGGAGATCAGTTCCCCGATCTCAGCGACGGACAGGGACGCTCTGGTGGAATAGCCCTTGGAGCGCTGGATGAGCACCGCCTTGACCTTGGGGTCGGCGGCCATTTCCGCAAGACGCCCCCGATCCGGTGTGTTTTCCCGGGAAATAGGCACCTCCCGGTATTCGATGCCGTACTTTTTCAAGCTCAGGGGGTAGTCTCCGGTGATGCCGATGACCCCCTGAATGGTGTCGTAAGGTGCGCCCACGGCGGAGAGCAGCACGTCTCCCGGCTCCAGCACGCCGTAGAGGCAGGAGGCGATGGCATGGGTGCCGTTGACAAACTGGATGCGGACCAGAGCGTCCTCCGTCCCAAAGATGTCGGCGTAGATCTTGTCCAGCATATCCCGGCCCAGGTCGTCATAGCCGTAGCCGGTAGTGCCGGCAAAATAGGCCTCGGCTACCCGGTTGTTCTGGAAGGCAGCCAACACCTTTTGGCTGTTATATTCAGCGATCTCATCGATGGCGGCAAACTGCCCCTGAATGTCAGTCTGAGCCTCTCTGGCCAGATTTAAAACTCGTTCGGAAAATTGCAGTGAACTCATACCCGGGGCTGCTCCTTCTCACAAAATGCGGTGATGAGCCGGACGCAGGCGTCCAGATCGGCCAGGTCGCAAAGCTCCAGAGCGGAATGGGTATAGCGGCAGGGAATGGAGATGCCGCCGGTCATGACGCCGCCCCGGGTGGTGCGGATGGGCCCGGCGTCGGTGCCGCCGCAGGAGAGGATGTCCTGCTGAACGGGAATGTTCCGCTCCTTGGCCAGCTCGTTCAGGCTGCGGACCAAGGCGGCAGAGCAGATGACAGAGCGGTCCATGATCTTGATGGCGGCGCCCTTCCCCAGATAGGTGGTGCCGTCGTGCTCGCTGCCGGGCACATCGTCGGGGCAGGTCACGTCAACGGCGATGCCGTAATCCGGGTCAATGCCGAAGGCGGCGGGCTTTGCGCCCCGGGTGCCCACCTCTTCCTGAACGGTAAAGACAAAATAGAGGTCATTGGCAGGGTGCTTGATCCCCTCCAGCGCCTGTAGAAGCGCCAGACAGCCGATGCGGTTATCCAGATAACAGCCGGAGATACGGCTGCTGCCCAGGCGCTTCAGGGGGCTGACATAGGCGGCGGTATCACCTACCGCAATCAGTTCCTTCGCTTCTGTCTCATCCTTTGCGCCGACGTCCAGATAGAGGTCACGCTTCTTTGCACTCTCCAGTTTGTCCTCCTTGGGGCAGCAGAGGGCATAGGCGCCGTTGGCGAAGCGGAAGGTCTGATCTACCAGATCGGGAACGGCAAAGCCTCCCAGGGTAGCGAAGCGGACAAAGCCGTCCGTGTCGATATTCGTCGCAACCAGGCCGATGGAGTCCATATGAGCGGCAAAGAGCACCTTGGCGCCGCTGCCCTTCTTGCGGACGATCAGGTTGCCCATCACATCTTCATAAATCTCGTCGGCATAAGGCTCTGCCAGTGTGCGGATGAGGGAGCGGATCTCCCCCTCGTCACCGGAGACGCCGTGGGCGGCGGTAAGCTTCGACAATACTTCAAATGTATCCATTATTCTACCTCCTCTGCGACTGCCTCGATAAAGAGACGTCCCAGCTGAATCATTGCCTCATAGTCGGAAACGGCGGCCACACTGGACGGGGCATGGAGATAGCGGACTGCCGCCGCCATGCCTGCCACCCGGACGCCGGAGCGGCTGCGCTGGATCGTCCTTGCGTCGGTGCCGCCGGAGATGTATTGCTTGGTCTGCCAGGGGATATTGTGCTCCTCTGCCAGCCTGCGCAGCTTGAGAAACAGAGCGCGGTCGTAAATCGTGCTGCCGTCCATATAGGGAAGCACCGGCCCCTTGCCCACACGGCAGACCCATTCGCCCCCCTCCAGTTCGGGGAGGTCGGCGGCGGTAGTACCCTCTACAATGAGGGCAACCTTGGGTTTGACGGAGAAAGCTGCGCCGAAGGCACCGCGGGTGCCCACCTCTTCCTGAACGGTAAAGGCAAAGGTGACATCCATAGGCAGGTCCTCCCGGAGGAGGTCCAGCAATACGGCGCAGCCCACCCGGTCGTCAATGGCCTTGGCTTTCAGCAGTCCGTTGCCGAACTCCCGCACATCGTCGGAAAAGACGCCCACATCGCCCAGTTCTACCAATTTCTCTGCTTCTTCCTTGGACGAGCAGCCTATATCCAGGTAGAGGTCTTTCGTCTTGGGGACCTTTTTCCGCTCCTCAGCGGTGGTCAGATGGATGGGCTTCATGCCCACCACGGCGGGGATACGGCGCTCTCCCAGATAGACCTTCTTTCCGATGACCACGGCCCGGTTGACGCCGCCCACGAACTGGAAACCCAGGGTACCGTCGTCGTGGATACGGTCGATCATCAGGCCCACCTCGTCCATGTGCGCGGCCAGCATCAGGTGCTCCGGGGCGGACTTTGCGCCTTTTTTGAATACGATCAGGTTGCCCATGGCATCTACCCGGATGCTGTGGGCATAAGGCTCTGCCTGAGTGCGGATGTAGCTGCGCACATCGTCCTCATGGCTGGACACGCCGGAGAGCCGGCAGAGTGTTTTCAGTTCCTCCAGCACAGGGCATCCTCCTTTCCGACACGGCGCAGGAAGGCCGCCAGAAGCTGGGCGGACTGCTCTGCGTCCTTTTCAGAGACGACCTCCAGCGGGGTGTGCATATATCTGAGCGGCAGCGAGACCAGGGCCACAGGGACCCCCTCCCGGACCACCTGCATATCCCAGCCGTTGGTGCCGGTATTGCCCGCCATGACCTCCGGATTCCAGGGAATATGCTCCTCCGCCGCCGCTTTTTTCAGCAGAGAGACCATCCAGCGGGCGCAGTTGGGTCCGATGCCCACCGCCGGGCCGCTGCCCAGCTCAAAGCCCGTGTCCTTGTCGTCATGGGTCTTGGCAAAGGTGACGTCCACCGCAATGGCGCAGTCAGGGTCCTGGGCGAAGGTGGCCACCAATGCGCCGTCGCCGGAGGTCTCCTCAAAGCAGGAGCCGAGGACGGCCACGTCCACGTCCAGTTCCTCCCCTTTCAGCAGTTCCAGTGTCCGCAGGAGGATGGCAAAGCAGGAGCGGTCGTCCAGGCTCTTGCCGGCAATTAGATCCTCCCCCAGCCGGAAGGTCTCCTCCCGGTAGACAATGGGGGTACCCACGGGAGCGGCTTTCTCCGCCTGCTCCTGGGTCAGGCCCACATCCAGCCACAGGTCACGGATGGGGACAGCATTGTCCGCCTCGCCGGCGGCCATGATGTGAGGCGGTTTCACCGCCACCACGCCCAGCATAGGAGGGTCGGAGAGGACGGTCAGCTCCCGATCCGCCAGTACTCTGGGGTCAATGCCGCCCAGGGTGCGCATTTGCAGAAAGCCGTCCTTGTGTCCGGTGACGATCAGCCCGACCTCGTCCAGATGGGCGTCCAGCAGGACTTTTTTAGCCCCAGGTTTCCCGCAGCAGCGGACGCCGATGACGCTGCCGAGACGGTCTACTTTTAGTTCATCCACCAGCGGGGCCAGCAGTCGGGCCGCTTTCTCCGCTGCCGGGCCTTCAAACCCGGAGGGACCGGGCGTTTGGCACAACCCGGAAACATCATCAAAATAGCTCATATCTCTCTAATTCCTCAACTTATTTGTCCAACTGCCAGACCAGCTGTTTAAAGGTATTGCCCCGCACCATAAAGTTTTTGAACTGGTCAAAGGAGGCGGATGCCGGGGAGAGGATCACCACATCTCCCGGTCGGGCAATTTCATGGGCCTTGTTCAGCGCCCCTTCAAAATCCAGCCCGTCGTAGATGGGAAGCTTTACGGGGTCATAACCCTCCGCCCCTTCTGCGGCGGTCTTGATCTTCCCTGCCGTTGCGCCGGTGAGCACCAGTGCCTTGACGTGGGCGATGATTTCCGGGCCGAGTTCGGTATAGTCCAGGTGCTTATCATATCCGCCGGCGATGAGGATGACCTTCTGCCGGAAGGAGCGGAGTCCTGCCTGGGTGCGGCTGGGGCTGGATGCAATGGAATCGTTGTAATATTTGACCCCGTTCAGTTCCCGTATGAGTTCAATGCGGTGCTCTACGCCGCCGAAGGTGCGGGCAAAAGCGCGAATCGTCTCGTCGGAGACGAGGCCGTCTACTGCGGCAATGGCCGCCATATAGTTCTCCCAGTTGTGTACACCGGGGAGCAGAATGTCACTTGTGGGCAAGACGGTGCGGTCCCCCTTGACTACGATGGCATCTCCTTCCAGCGTCACGCCGGTGTCAATTGCCGTTTGGCGGGCAAACCAGGTCAGCTTGCCCTTGACCTTGGGGGCAAAGGAGCGGGTGATCTCATTGTCGTGGTTGAGGACGACCGTTCCGTTTTCATTCTGCCAGAGGTAGATATTCTCCTTAGCAGAGACATACTCCTCCATCCCCTTGTGGATGTCCAGATGGTTGGGAGCCAGGTTGGTAATAACGGCGATGTCCGGGGAATCGTGCATGGTCATGAGCTGGAAGGAGGACAGTTCAAGCACAGCAATGTCCGACTGCTTCATCTCTCCTGTCTCCGCCAGCAGCGGGTGGCCGATGTTGCCGCCGAGATGGACGGTGTAACCCTCGGCCTCCAGCAGCTTTGCAATAATGGTGGTGGTCGTCGTCTTTCCGTCGGAACCGGTGACGGCGATCTTTTTGCAGGGGCAGACGTCAAAGAAGACCTCCATCTCGGAGGTGATGACGCTCCCCCGCTCTTTCGCCGCTTCAAAGGCGGGGATGTCAGGACGGATGCCGGGAGAGCGGAAGATAAAGTCGTGGTCAAGGCCGTCCAGATAATGCTCTCCCATTTGCAGCTTCACGCCCCGCTCCTCCAGTTCGGTGAGCAGCGGCTCGTTTTGGAATTTCTCTCTCGTCGCCCTGTCGCAGGCGGTAACTGCCACACCGCGGTCGGTGAGCAGGCGGATGAGGGGCGTATTGGAAACGCCGATGCCGACAATGGCAACGGTTTTGTCTTTCAGTGAATCAAGCCATTCGGTAAATGTCATGGTCTTACCTCCCAATGTACATAGCTTTTTATATTATAGCCTTTGATGCCGGCAAATTCAAGCAGAAGGGGTCCGCCAGGGGGCGTAATTGGGGAAATTTTGATCGGTCAGGACGGTTTGACTTTTTCCGGCAAATCCGTTACAATAGCCTCTGCAAGTAAGTTGGACAGACGCGCGGGCGGGGCGAAAGGCCCGTCTGTGAGGAAAGTCCGGGCTCCACAGGGCAAGAATAACGGGTAACGCCCGCCGAAGGCGACTTCAGGACAAGTGCAACAGAGATATACCGCCGGTGTAGGGTTTTCCCGCACCGGTAAGGGTGGAAAGGCGAGGTAAGAGCTCACCAGCGGACTGGGAACTGCTCCGCTCTGTAAACTCTATTCGGAGCAACACCGTGGAGGGACACATGGCCGGCCCGGCCGTCCCGGGGAGGTGGCTGGAGCTTGTCGGCAACGGCAAGTCGAGATAGATGTCTGTCGAATACAGAACCCGGCTTATAGATTTGCTTGCATGACAAAAACACCTCAGGATCGGTCTTGATCCTGAGGTGTTTTCATCATAAAAATGTAAATGATAGATTACTCCTGCTCCCAGTTGTGCCAGACATTCTGCACATCGTCGTCTTCCTCGAGCAGTTCGATGAGCTTCTCCATGTTGCGGATGTCCTTCTCGTCGGTGAGCTTGACGTAGTTCTGAGGGACCATCTCCACCTGAGCGCTCTGGAAGGTGTAGCCAGCCGCCTCCAGCGCCTCGCTGACCTCGGCCACGTTGTCGGTGCCGGTGTAGACCACGAACACGCCGTTATCCACTTCCACGTCGTCAGCGCCGGCTTCCAGAGCGTCCATCATGACGGTCTCCTCATCCAGCTCGTCGTCCTCGTTGTTCAGCACGATGACGCCCTTGCGGTCAAAACTCCAGGAGACGCAGCCGGAGGCGCCCAGGTTGCCGTTATACTTGTCGAACAGGTGGCGGACGTTGGGGGCAGTGCGGTTGCGGTTGTCGGTCAGGGCCTCGACAATGACAGCCACGCCGGAGGGACCGTAGCCCTCATAGACCACATCCTCATAGTTATCGGTATTGCCGGCAGCCAGCGCACGGTCAATGGTGCGCTTGATGTTGTCCTTGGGCATATTGACTGCCTTGGCCTTAGCGATGATGGAGGCCAGCTTGGAGTTGCTCTTGGGGTCGCCGGAGCCGCCCATCTTGACGGCGACGATCATCTCACGGGAGATCTTGGTAAAAGCCTGAGAGCGCTTTGCGTCAGCGGCGCCCTTGGTCTTTTGAATGTTATTCCATTTGGAATGTCCGGACATTGTCTTTCATCCTTCCTGAAGTTAAAATGCAATTATGTCACAATCATTGATAATATAGCACTTCTTTGTCACAATGGCAAGGGGTCAGCGGGAGTTTTCTCCCAAATCGTAGGAGATGACCTCCCTGTGGCGCTGAGAGATGCGGACTCTCACCTGGGGGAACGCCCCCCGCAGCCACTGGGCCACCACCGGTATGACGGGATTCTCTGTGGGGAAATGTCCTGCGTCCACCAGCGTCATGCCCAGCTCTTTCGCATCCAGAAACTGGTTGTATTTCACATCCGAGGTGACAAAGGCGTCACAGCCTGCCTTCCAGGCTGTCATCACCATGTCTCCGCAGGCGCCGCCGCCCACCGCCACCCGGCGGATAGGCCGGCCGCTGTCGGTATAGCGGATGCCGTTGGGGGCAAGGGCGCTGCGGACCAGCCTGAGAAACGCCTGCGTCTCCATGGGCTGGGGCAGGCTGCCGATGCGACCGATGCCGCAAGGTCTCCCCTCTCGGTCCGTCCCCGTCTGCTCCAGCTGTTCGATCTCCTCCAAGCCCAGCTTTTGGGCCAGCACTGTATTGACGCCGCCCTCTATCACATCCAAATCGGTGTGGCAGCAGATGGCAGAGATGCCCTGCCGGGCCATGTTCCAAACCTTGCGCCCGGTGAGGTCGGCCTCTCCCGTTGTGGCCTGACGGACGGGGCGGAAGATGACGGGGTGGTGGCTGACAATGAGTTCGGCCCCCCAGGCGGCGGCCTCAGCAATGACTTCGTCTGTGATGTCGAGGGCGGTCAAAACCTTAGTCACCTCTGTGTTTGGATCTCCCACCAGAAAGCCGGAGTTATCCCAGTCCTCCTGAAGAGAGAAGGGGGCTTTTGTGTTTAGAAAGTCATAGATTGCTTTTATGGTTGGCATTTTGTATTCTCCCCTTCCAGCATGGCAGTCAGTTCTTGACGGGCTCGTGACAGCTTTATCTGCCGCTCTTGATCCGGCTCGGCAGCCTTGGTCAGGCCGCCGAGCTGCCGGTCCAGTTTTTCCAGCAAGTGACGCAGATGACCCTTTCGGTCGTCCCCGGCTGACCAGCGGGCGGGGTTACCGGTCAGCAAGGTGCCGGGAGTCCAGACGGTATCGTCTCCCCCGCCCTCCGCCAGCAGAACAGTGTACCAGCGGTTTTCCTCCCGAATAATGCGATCCTCCCGGATGTGATAGCCGGACTGAGTGAGCCACAGGCGAAGCTCCGGGACGTTGGTCTGGGGCTGGAGAATGAGGCGGGTATGCTCCTTTGTCCACGCCGCAGCGGAGAGGATGGATCGGATGGCCTCGCCCCCCATGCCGGCAACGGCGATGCAGTCCGCCTCGTGGGGTGCAAAGGCATCAAGACCGTCGGAAAGTCGGAAATCAAATCGCTCCGTACAGCCATACTGCCGGGCGGTGGCTCTGGCCCGGTCCAGCGGCCCCTGACGGAGATCGGAGGCAACAGCGGAACGGATAATCCCGTGCTGAATCAGCCAGACGGGCAGATAGGCGTGGTCTGTGCCAACATCGGCAAAGCGGCAATGGGACGGCACATAGTCGGCCACCGCCTGGAGCCGGGGCGTGAGTGTGATCATGGTATATTCCTCCGGAAAAGAGTGCGAGGCTGCCGGGGTATGGCAGCCTCATAAGGATTCATGCCTGCAGCTCAATGATGCTGTTCAACTCGTCCAGCAGGGTATCCACGTCAACGCCGTGGACCATGCAGGCCTCCTCTACCGTCTCGCCCTGAGAGGCGGGGCAGTGCAGGCAGTGCATGCCGATGGACAGGAACAGAGGGGCTGCGTCCGGCGCAATGCGCAGGATGTCGCCGATGATGGTGTCTTTCGTAATTTCGACCATGGTATAAGCCTCCAATGAAAGGTTTTGTTCTCCGCTATTATATCCGTTTTCGCTCCCAGTTTCAACCTTTTGAGGCGTTGCTATTTCTGCGCCTGTATGCCATAATGGAGCCATATCGAAAAAGGAGGCTGGCACATTTTGATAAGGGAGATCAGAGAGCGGGATTTAGACGGATTGCTGACACTCTATATGCAGCTTCACGACAACCCGTTTCCACAGAAGGACGATCAGATTCTGGCACTGTGGCACAGCATTTTGAACGACCCTCATCATCATATTATCATTGCAGAAGAGGACGGGAAAATCGTCTCCTCCTGCGTGTGTGTTGTCATTCCAAATCTGACCCGTGGGCAGCGGCCCTATGCGTTCATCGAAAATGCGGTGACGGATGAGCGGTATCGTGATCGTGGGCTGGCAACGGCCTGTCTGGATTTCGCAAGGGAGATCGCCCGTCAGGAGAACTGCTACAAAATGATGCTGCTGACCGGCTCTAAAGAGGAAAGTACTCTTCGGTTCTACGAGCGGGCGGGATACAACAGCAAGGATAAAACGGCGTTTATTCAATGGCTGTGAGGGAAAGCGACAATGTAGTTTGCCTTACCCTTCGGTCACAATAGTCAAGACCTCCGGTTTTGCCGGAGGTCTTAGTCTGTCTGTATGAAAGTGTACAGAATTACTCGCCGCGCATCTGAGCGAAGCACTCGCTGCAATAGACGGGGCGGTCGCTCTTGGGCTCAAAGGGTACACGGGCTTCCTTGCCGCAATTGGCGCAGGTGGCAGTGAAGAACTGGCGGGGGCCGCGGGTGGCGTTCTTGCGGGCGTCACGGCAGGCCTTGCAGCGCTGAGGCTCGTTCTGGAAGCCGCGCTCTGCGTAAAACTCCTGCTCACCGGCAGTGAACACGAACTCCTTGCCGCAGTCTTTGCACACTAAAGTCTTGTCTTCGTACATGTTTGAAATCCTCTCTTCTCATGAAATTGCCCTTCGGGCATTTTTATAGAAACAGCTCCGAAGGGCCGATTTCTAACCAATCAAATCACCGCAGTTTTTTCCGGATCCGCTGGACGGCGTTGTCTACGGATTTGCCGCTGCGGTGCAGCTGTAGGCTGATCTCCTCGTAGCTCATGCCTTGGAGATACAGATCCAGCACCTGCCGCTCCAGAGGAGACAGCATGTCCTGATAGCGGCGGAGACGCTCATGAAAGGCGTCCGTGTCGATCATGCGGGTCTCCGGATCTCCCTCGTAAGAAGGCTGATCGTCTGTCTCGGCATCCAGAGGAACCGCAGAATTTAAGGCCGCATGTCTGCCGCTGGCTGCGCTGCGCACTGCGGAAATCACCCGGTTGCGGATACAGCGCTCAGCGTAGGTCCGGAAGGACGCCCCCCGCTCAGGGCAGTAGCTCTGGATGGCCAGAACCAGGCCCAGCATGCCCTCCTGTAAGAGATCCTCATGGCTGGCACCCATGAGAAACAACGGACGGCAGCAGACACGGACCAACCAGTTATACCGCAGGACCAATGTCTCGGCAGCAAAAGGATCTCCCCGGGCGGACATCCGGCAGAGGTCCTCATCGGTCCGTTCCGGACAGGTCTCCCCGCCTTTTGTCATACTCCCTGCAAGATCTCTTCCATTATTATCGGAAAAGGGTCGATTGTCAAGGTTTTTTTGTAACATTTCCATATAGAGATCTTATTTTCTCTCTTCCAATTTGAAATTTAAGACAATACCGAAAGAAAGGGCAAGAATTTTTGCGCCTCAAAACATCAAAAACTGAGCTGTTGACCGGGGTAGGTGATGTGAAGATGCTCGTAGGCTGCCTGTGTGACGCAGCGCCCCCGTGGGGTGCGGGTCAGGAAGCCCTGCTGAAGCAGATAAGGCTCATACATGTCCTCCAGCGTGACAGTATCTTCATTGATGGTGGCGGCCAACGTGTCCAGCCCAACCGGGCCCCCGTTATACTGCTCGATGATGGCACGGAGCATCCGGCGGTCAATGTTATCCATACCCAGGTGATCTACCTCCAAAGCGGTCAGCGCCTCGTCCGCCACCGCTCTGGTAATGACGCCGCCCGCCTTTACCTGGGCAAAGTCACGGACACGGCGGAGCATGCGGTTGGCGATTCTGGGAGTGCCTCGGGAGCGCTTGGCGATCTCCGCAGAGCCGTCTTCGTCAATGGGCACGCCCAGAAGGTCGGCAGAGCGGCGAACGATCATGGCAAGCTCGTCCACGGTATAGAGCTCCAGCCGAAGAGAGACGCCAAAGCGGTCCCGCAGCGGGGCGGAGAGGGAGCCTGCCCGGGTGGTCGCCCCAATGAGGGTGAACTTGGGCAGATCCAGACGGATGGAGTTTGCAGAGGGGCCTTTGCCGATGATAATGTCAATGGCGTAGTCCTCCATCGCAGGATAGAGAATTTCCTCCACAGCCCGATTCATCCGGTGGATCTCATCGATAAACAGGATGTCGTTTTCCCCCAGGTTGGTGAGCAGTGCCGCCAGATCCCCGGGCTTTTCAATGGCGGGACCGGAGGTAATACGGATCTGGACCCCCATCTCATTGGCGATAATACCGGAGAGGGTGGTCTTGCCCAGGCCGGGAGGGCCGTACAGGAGTACGTGGTCCAGAGGCTCGCCCCGAAGTTTGGCCGCCTGAATGAAGATGTCCAGATTGCCCTTGGCCTTTTCCTGGCCGATATACTCATTCAAACGCTGGGGACGGAGGGTAAATTCCCCCTCGTCCTCCCTCGTCAGTGTAGAGGTGACAAGGGGTTCCGGGCGGTATTCGGTTTCGTCTGCGTAGTCAATGCTCATAGAGGCAGCCTCACTTCATCATTTTCTTCAGCGCTTCCTTGATGACCTGCTCCAGCGTCAGCTGCTCCAGGTCAAGGCCCTTGAGGGCAAGGTTGATCTCGTTCTGACTGTAGCCGAGAACGGCAAGAGCTGCGCCGGCCTCGCCCAGCTTGTCCTCCCGGACTTCTAAGCCGCCCTTGGGGGGTGTGTAATGCTCCATCACATCGCCCTGCTCCTTGGCCAGCTTGTCCTTCAGCTCCAGTACCACCCGCTGGGCGATCTTCTTACCCACACCGGGGGCGGCCACCAGAGGCTTGGTATCACCGGTGATGATCGCCAGCGCCAGATTGGACGGGGTGGTGGCGGACAGAATGGACAGCGCCGCCTTGGGGCCCACGCCGGAGACGGAAATGAGCTGGCGGAACAGGTTCAGCTCCTCCCGGCTGGCAAAGCCGTAGAGGGTCATATCGTCCTCTTTGACAGAGAGATGGGTATAAAGTGTTGCCTGCTGACCTTTTGCGAGGGCGGACAGGGTATAATTGGAGGTGTTGACCGCATAGCCCACGCCGCCGCAGTCAATGACGGCCATTTTCAGATCAACATGGGCGACTTTGCCGGAGACATAATAAAACATGGCTTTTCCTCAAACTGTATCTTATCGGGTGTCGTACTTCTTCGGGTCAAAGACTCTGTCCCGGTTGAGCAGGCTGGTTGCGCTGCGGCTGTGGCAGATAGCGATGGCCAGAGCGTCCGCTGCGTCGTCAGGGCGGGGGATCTTGTCCATTTTCAGCAGGCGTTGGGTCATGAGCATGACCTGTTTTTTCTCCGCCTTGCCATAGCCGACGACAGCCTGCTTTACCTGCATGGGAGTGTACTCAAAAATCGGAATGCCCATCTGCTCAGCCGCCAGCAGGATGACTCCTCTCCCGTGGGCGACAGCGATGCCGGTGGTCAGGTTGGTATTGAAGAACAGCTCCTCCACTGCCATCTCATCGGGCTGAAAGGTGCGGACCAGCTCCTGCATATCGGCGTAGATCTGGCTTAAACGATGAGAGAGGGGCAGGCCGGCGGGAGTGGAGATGACGCCGTAGCGGATCAGCGTATTATTTTGACGCTGTGCGTCAATGACGCCGAAGCCGATAGTTGCAACGCCGGGGTCGATCCCCAGAATACGCATTTCCGTTCCTCCCTTTGACCTTTCAGACAGAAAGTAATGATTCCAATTATTTTAACATATTCGATTTCATATAGCAATTTCTTTTTATGAAGAAATTCCCCGCCCCAGCCGGCCAAGCAGCAGCCAGATACCCAGCATGAGGAGCATGGGATTGCCTTGGAGGGCAAACCAGAGTCCAAATGCGGTAAAGAGGATGCAGGTAAAATCTGCCAGCAACTCCACAACGAAAAAAGCGGTTCGACCGGGCAGCAGCCACTCCGCCCCAAGGCGCACCATCTCTCCCCCGTCCAGCGGCGGAATGGGCAGGAGGTTGAAGAGGGCCAGGAGCAGATTGATGCCCGCAAAGAGATGGGCCGCCCCGCCCGGCAGACGGCAGCACAGCGCTGCCAGCAGCAGATTGACCAGCGGCCCGCAGAGGAGGAGCAGCAGCTCCCCCGGATAGGAACAGCGGCGGGAGATGTCCAGTTCGGCGCCCATGGCGCTGAGGGTCAATGACCGGACCTCCAGTCCCTGGGCCAGCGCCGCCGCCAAGTGGCCCAGCTCATGGCAGGCTGCGGCCAGGAGAAACCACAGCAAAAGGCCGTTTCCGTCGTCTGCCAGGAGCAGCGCCGCCATGAGCACACAGAAGCCCGGCGTCGCCCGGATGGGACAGGTATCAGGCCTCATCCTGCGTTTCGTCCGGCTGGGGCAGAAACACCGTCTCGCACCAGTTGCCCACGGAGACGGCAAGGTCCTCCCCCTGGCTCAGGTCCTCCCCCAGCTGGTCACAGGCCTGCCGCAGGTCTGTTGTGGCGGACATGAGCATGGTCAGCCGGGACTCCCAAAGGGCCGCCGTCTCCGGCATCTCCTCCTGAATCCCCAGCCACAGGCCGAAGATGGTAGCGGCAACGGCCAGCTGCCAGATGAGCCGTGTGGCAAGGCCGCTCTTACCGGGCGGCTCAGGCTTTTTGTATCGGTTTCGTTCCTGTTGAGACATAAAATATCCCCTCCCCTGTCCAGTCTATGCTTGTCAGAGGAGAGGATATGTGGTTATTCCGCAGTGAGCTTGGCAATGCCGGCGTTGAGACGGGCCAGCGACTCCTCCTTGCCCAAAATCCAGGCGATCTCAACGGCACCGCCGGGGGTGACCGCCTTGCCGGCCAGGGCAATGCGTACCGGCCACATGACCTTGGCGTTTTTCACCTCCAGCTCGGCGGCCAGATCGGTCATAGCATTTCTGATCTCCTCCGGCTCCCAGGCGCTCAGGGCCTCGAACCGGGGCAGGATGGCTGTCAGCATCTCCAGGGAGGTCTCTGCCGTGCTCTTGGACTTCTTATTGGTGTAGAGGTCGATGCCATACGCCGGCAGTGCGTCGTAAAAATCCACCTGAGTCGGAATGTCTGTCAGCCTCTCACAGCGCTGCTGGAGGGTGGAGGCGATCTTCGCCGGATCGATTGCCAGGTTGTGGACGCTCTGGCGGATATAAGGCTCTGCTGCGGCGGCAAAGTCCTCCGGGGCCATGGCCTTGATATAGACAGCGTTGAAGTGAGTGAGCTTTGCCATGTCAAAGATGGCGGGAGACTTGGAGATGCGCTTGATGTCGAAGATGCGCACCATGTCCTCCAGAGAGAAGATCTCCTCCTCGCCCTCGGGAGACCAGCCTAAGAGGGCCACATAGTTGACCACAGCAGGGGTGAGATAGCCCATCTGGATCAGATCCTCATAGGAGGGGTCGCCGTGACGCTTGGACATTTTGTGCTGAGCGTCACGCATGACGGGCGAGCAGTGGATATAGGTGGGCACTTCCCAGCCAAAGCCCTCGTAGAGCAGGTTGTACTTGGGGGCGGAGGACAGGTACTCGTTGCCACGAACCACATGGGTGATGCCCATCAGGTGGTCGTCCACCACGTTTGCGAAATTATAGGTGGGAAGGCCGTCGCTTTTGAGCAGCACGCCCTCGTCCAAATCAGCATTGTCCACGGAAATTTTTCCAAAAATGACATCGTCAAAGCTGGTGGTGCCGGGCCGGATCTTCTGGCGGATGACATAGGGCTTGCCCTCGGCCGCAAGAGCCTCGGACTCCTCGCCGGAGATGTCCCGATAGGGACACTCATGCTTGGTTGCGGCGGCACCCAGGGCTGCGCCGTGGAGGCCCGCATCGTCGCTCTTCTGGCAGAAGCAGCGGTAAGCGCCGCCCCGCTCCATCAAGAGCTCTGCGTATTTCTTATAAAAGTCCCGGCGCTCGGTTTGGACGTATGGCCCTACCGGGCCGCCCACATCCGGGCCTTCGTCGTGGGTCAGGCCGCACTGCTCCATGGTGCGGTTGATGACCTCCACAGCGCCCTCTACCTTACGGGCCTGATCGGTGTCTTCAATGCGGAGCAGGAACTTGCCCTCTGCGTGGCGGGCGATCAGCCAGGTATAGAGCGCTGTGCGCAGGTTGCCTACATGCATATAGCCGGTGGGAGAGGGGGCAAAGCGTGTGCGTACCTCACCCTTGGGAATGCGATCCTCCATCGCCTGAAACCATTGATAATCAAGTGCCATGAAATTGGCCTCCTCATGTCGTATGATTGGGATTAGTATAGCGTATTTACGGTCCATTGGCAAGTATTCCCTGGGTAAAACAGGCAGTGTCCCGTCTTTTTCCGGTCTGTCGTTTGTGGTACAATGAGGAAAACAGCGTAAGGCAAGGAGGGATACACCGTGAACGAAAAGCTGCGTCTGGATGCCGATCAAATCATCTCAGAGAGCATACATGCCGTTCTGCCGGATGAAGCAGTCCGCCGGGCGCTGGAGGAGTTTCAGCCCCGGGGAGGAAAGACGCTGCTGGTGGCTGTGGGCAAGGCAGCATGGCAGATGGCAAAGGCGGCGCTGGATGCTCTCGGCCATGTGGACGGCGGCATTGTCATTACAAAGTACGGCCATGTCATGGGGGAGCTTTCCGGGGTGGACTGTTATGAGGCGGGGCATCCGGTGCCGGATGAGAACGGTTTTCGGGCGACAGAGCGGACGCTGGAGCTGGTGCATGGTCTGACAGAGCGGGACAGCATCCTCTTCCTCCTCTCCGGCGGAGGCAGCGCACTATTTGAACTGCCGCTGATCCCCCAGGCGGAATTGCAGGACATTACAGGCCAGCTGCTGGCCTGCGGGGCAGACATTGTGGAGATGAACACGATCCGCAAGCGGCTCAGCGGAGTCAAAGGCGGGCGGTTTGGTCTGGCCTGTGCTCCGGCCAAAGTGTTTGGCATTGTCCTCAGCGATATTGTGGGAGATCCCCTGGATATGATTGCCAGCGGCCCGGCCTGTGCGGACCGTTCCACTTGTGCCGAGGCCCGAGAGATTGTGAAAAAATACGCTCTCCGTCTCTCCCCTGCCGCTCGTGGGCTGCTGGACCGGGAGACGCCCAAGGCGCTGGACAATGCGGATATCAGGATCACCGGCTCTGTCCGGGCGCTGTGCGCCGGGGCGGCGGAGGCCTGTGCAAGGCTGGGCTATGAGCCCATCCTCCTGACAGACCGGCTCTGCTGCCAGGCCCGGGAGGCAGGCAGCTTTCTGGCCAGCATTTTGCGCAGCCACGCCAACTGCGGAAAGCCGCTCGCCTTTATTGCCGGCGGCGAGACGGTGGTCCGTCTCACCGGCTCCGGCCTGGGCGGGCGGAATCAGGAGCTGGCGTTGGCGGCGGCGCCCGGCATTGCGGGGCTGAAAAATGCCGCTCTATTCTCCTTTGGCAGTGATGGAACGGACGGCCCCTGTGACGCCGCAGGCGGCTATGTAGACGGAGACACGGCAGCAGCGCTCATTGCTGCAGGGGTGGATGTGCACGGCGTATTGCGCCACAACGATTCCTATCACGCACTGGAACAGACAGGCGGGCTGATTATCACCGGACCTACCGGGACCAACGTGAATGATGTTGCGGTGGGGCTGATCCGTGCATAGGAAAAGGAAGTCTATCCGAATTGGGGTAGACTTCCTTTGCATGTCAAATCACTTCCTTGGTCGCAACCATATCCACACCGGTATCCGCCACATTGGCCTTGACCACGTCGCCGATATGGACCGGGGCGGGGACGATCACGTCGGCAATGTCCCGTATGGCGTCGAAGATCTTGCCCTTGGGAATGTCGCCGGCCGTCTTGCAGGAGACCGCCTTAGCGCCGGTCACGCTGCCGCTGACCCGCACCGAACTGGTGACGATACGGGTGGGATCGGTGACCTCCTTGCGGCCGTAGGCGGCTCCTCTGGGACAGTTGTTGCCGGTGACGGAGATCACCTCGCCGTTTTCCATTTTTACCTCCAGCTGACAGCCGATGGGGCAGCAGATACAGGTCAAATGACGCGTTTCCATGCTCTCATGCCTCCTCTACCTTAACGGTGATACGCTGTAAGTCGGGATGTTTGTCGAACATCGTCCGGGTCAGCTTCACTTCCTCCATCTCGCCGGGGGCCATGACCTGGCGCTTGCGGTGGGTGACCCGCTCGTCGTCCAGATAGACGCTGACAAAGCGATCTTTCATCACGCTGCCCACCCGGAAACGGAGGGTGAGGGTCTCTCCCACCTTTTGGGGGTCAATGGTACAGGGGACAGTATAGCGGGGGCCTCCCTCGGTGGCGACGGGGATCTCATGTCCCCCGCTGTGCTCGCCGCCGGAGCGGACGTATTCGGCGGCGGCACGGCCGGCAGCCCCCGCTTCCTCGGAGACATAGTCCACCAAATCGTGGACGTGGAGGACATTGCCGGCGGCGAAGACGCCGGAGACAGAGGTCTCCAGAGATTCATTGACCACAGGACCGTTGGTGGCTCTGTTCATCTCCACCCCCATCGCACGGGACAGCTCGTTTTCCGGCAGCAGGCCGCAGGAGAGAAGCAGGGTGTCGCAGGAGTAGAACGCCTCGGTGCCGGGGATGGGTTTCAAATTGCCGTCCACCTCGGCAATGGTGACTCCGGTGACCCGCTCCTTGCCGTGAATGTCCACCACAGTGTGGCTGAGGAGCAGCGGGATGCCGAAGTCGTCCAGACACTGGACAATGTTCCGCTTCAGGCCGCCGGAATAGGGCATCAGCTCGGCAACTGCCTTCACTTTCGCTCCCTCCAGCGTCATGCGTCGGGCCATAATCAGGCCGATGTCGCCGCTGCCCAGAATGACCACCTCACGGCCGGGCATATATCCCTCAATGTTCACCAGCTGCTGAGCGGTGCCGGCGGAATAGACGCCGGCAGGCCGGAAGCCGGGGATATTTAAGGCCCCACGGCTCCGCTCCCGGCAGCCCATAGCGAGGACGACGGCTTTTGCCTGAATATCAAACAATCCGTCCTCCCGGTTCATGGCGGTGACCACTTTATCCCGGCTGATCTCCAATACCATGGTGTTGAGCTTATACGCAATGCTCCGCTCACGGACCTGATCCGCAAAGCGCTGAGCGTACTCCGGGCCGGTCAGCTCCTCCTTAAAGGTGTGAAGGCCGAAGCCGTTGTGGATGCACTGATTTAAAATGCCGCCCAGCTCCTTGTCCCGCTCCAAGATGAGGATGCTCCGCACCCCTGCGTCATAGGCGGAGACAGCGGCTGCCAGACCGGCGGGACCGCCGCCGATGATGACAATATCAACCTCTTTCATGGCGTTCCCTCCTCAATAACGGTCTTTTGTGGTGCCCACAATGAAATTGCTCTTGCCGCCGCTCTTGGTGATCTCACTCGACTCTACCCCCAGCTCGCGGGCCAGGATCTCAATCACTCTCGGGCTGCAGAAGCCGGCCTGACAGCGGCCCATGCCGGCCCGGACACGGCGCTTGACGCCGTCCAGACTTCTGGCCCCCACCGGGCGGCGGATGGCGTCGATGATCTCTCCCTCCGTGACGTTCTCACAGCGGCAGATGATCTGGCCGTAGGCGGGCTGCTCTTTGATAAGGGCGTTTCGTTCCTCCCGGCTCAGGGTCTTGGGGTCCAGGATGCCCCTGCGGGTGGGGATAAAGTCCTCTTTCTCGGAAAGGCTCAGCTTATCCCGCAGCATCTCGGCAACTGCCTTGCCGATGGCGGGAGCGGAAGAAAGGCCAGGGGACTCGATACCGGCGCAGTTGAAAAAGCCGGGGGCGTCCTCCACCTCGCCGACGATGAATTCATGTCCGTCCTCGTGGGCACGCAGTCCGGCAAAGCTGGTGATGACCTGATTGGCGGGAAGCTGTTTGACAGTCGCCCCGGCCTTGTTCAAAAGCTCGCTGAGACCGGCGGCAGTGGTGTTGACTCCCTCCCTGTCCTCAATGCTCACCGCTGTGGGGCCGAGGATAATATTGCCGTGGACGGTGGGGGTGATGAGGACTCCCTTGCCCAGCTTGCCCGGCACCTGGAAGATGGTGCAGTCGGTCAGGTCCTTTGCCGTATGGTCCAGCAGACAGTAGTCGCCCCGTCGGGGGGTGATGTGGAGTTTGCGGCCTGCGCTGACCATGTTGTGAAATACGTCGGAGTAGACGCCGGCGGCATTGACCACGCACTTGGCCTTCAGCACGCCCGCTTCCGTCTGCACTGTCCAGCCGCCCTCAGCAGCTGGGGTGATGGCCTTGACCTCGGTGTCCAGTTTGAACTCCACGCCGTTGACGCTGGCGTTTTCCGCAAAGGCCACCGTCATCAAAAACGGGCAGACAATGCCGGCAGTGGGAGCATAAAGAGCAGCCACCGCATCATCAGTCACATTTGGCTCGATCTCATGGATGCGGTCCGGGCCGATGAGCTCCAGGCCCTCCACCCCGTTTTTGACGCCGTTTTCATAGAGGGCCTCCAGACGGGGCACATCCTCCTCATTGAGACAGAGCACCATGGCTCCGTTGCGGCGGAAGGGAATGTCCAGTTCCTTGGCAAGTGCCGGCATCATCTTGCTGCCCTCTACGTTATACTTGGCCATCAGGGAACCGTGGGGCGCGTCAAACCCGGCATGGATCAGGCCGCTGTTGGCCTTGCTGGTGCCGGAGCAGACGTCTTCCTCCCGCTCCACCAGACAGACGCTGGCATGATAGCGGGACAGATACCGGGCGACTGCACAGCCGATGACGCCGCCGCCTACAATAATCACATCATACATAAATGCTTCACCTCGTTGAAAAAAGTCAGTCCTCTCTGGCCCAGCCCTGGGCGGACTTGACCGCCTTATGCCAGCCCCGGAGCTTGTTCTCCCGCTCCCCACGGCTGAGCCGGGGCTCAAAGATCCTGCCCACCGACCAGTTGCGGACAATGTCCTCCCTGCTCTTCCAGTAGCCCACGGCCAGACCGGCCAGATAGGCGGCGCCCATGGCAGTGGTCTCCACGCACACCGGCCGGTGGACCGGAGTATCGATCAGGTCCGCCTGCATCTGCATGAGCAGGTCGTTGGCGGAGGCTCCGCCGTCCACCCGCAGGGCGGTCATGGGGATGCCGGAATCCGCCTCCATGGCACGAAGGACATCGCAGGTCTGATAGGCCAGAGACTCCAGCGTCGCACGGATGATATGATACCGGTTGACGCCACGGGTCAGGCCCACGATCGCCCCTCTGGCGTAGGGATCCCAGTAGGGTGCGCCCAGTCCGGTAAAGGCGGGGACCACATAGCAGCCGTTGGTATCCGGCACCTTTTGGGCAAAATACTCCGAGTCAGAGGCGGAATCCACCACCCGCATCTCGTCTCTCAGCCACTGGATGGCGGAGCCGGAGACAAAGACCGAGCCCTCCAGAGCATACTGCACCTTGCCGTCCAATCCCCAGGCAATGGTAGTGACCAGGCCGTTTTGAGAGAAGATAGGCTGGTCGCCGGTATTCATCAGCAGGAAGCCGCCGGTACCGTAGGTGCACTTTGCCTCCCCCGGGCGGAAGCAGGTCTGGCCGAAGAGGGCCGCCTGCTGGTCCCCGGCGGCACCGGCGATGGGGATGGCGCCGCCAAAGAGGTCCGCTGTCGTCTCGCCGTAGACGCAACTGGAGGGCTTTACCTCCGGGAGCAGGCTGCCGGGAATGCCCAGATGCTCCAAAATCGTCTCGTCCCACTTCAGCTCCCGGATATTATACAGCATGGTCCGGGAGGCGTTGGAATAATCGGTGACGTGAACTTTTCCGCCCGTAAGTTTCCAGATGAGCCAGGTCTCCACGGTGCCGAAGCGAAGGTCTCCCCGCTCCGCCTTTTCTCTGGCGCCGGGGACGTTCTCCAGCAGCCAGCGGATCTTGGTGGCAGAGAAATAGGGGTCGATGATCAGGCCGGTGCGGCTGCGGTAGTCCTCAGTCAGGCCCTCCGCCACCAGCTTGTCGCAGAATTCCGCCGTCCGGCGGTCCTGCCAGACGATGGCATTGTGGATGGGTTCGCCGGTATTCTTGTCCCAGATGATGGTGGTCTCCCGCTGATTGGTAATGCCGATGGCGGCGATGTCCTCGGCCGCAGCGCCGATCTTAGCCAGCGCCTCCGAGGCCACGGCGTACTGGGTCAGCCAGATCTCCGTGGCGTCGTGCTCCACCCAGCCGGGCTTGGGAAAATACTGGGTAAACTCCTTTTGCGTCACGCTGCACATCTCGCCCCGCTCGTTAAAGAGGATGCAACGGTTGGATGTAGTGCCCGCATCCAGCGCCATCACATATTTAGGCATAGTCCTTCAGCTCCTCGCCGCCTGATATGGCAGGTTTTTCTTGTATCTTATCACGAGAGGGACATTTTCGCAATGACTTACAGCAAAACATTTGATATTTCTCACCCCAGCCCCGTCAACCGTTCCCGAGTGAGTCTCTGCCTCGGTATTTTAGGCAATTTTAAGAAATTATAAATTTACATCCGTAGGGAAATCCCGTATAATGAGCATACCCAGACGGGATGCTGTCCTAATGACGGGCAGCCTGTCATAAACCTTCCCATTAAGGCGGGACATATGAAAAAATACAGATATTTGATCTTGGCTGCTCTGGTTCTGCTCTTTGCAGGGGCCACGGCGCTGCTGTGGAAACCTCTGATGCTCTTTGCGGAAAACCCGGAGACGCTCAAAGCGTGGGCGGAGGAGACTGGGCCCCTCAGCTTCGTCATCTTCGGGGCGATGAATATGCTCCAGGTCATCATCGCCATTATACCCGGCGGACCCTTTGAGGTAGCGGCCGGATATATGTACGGCATAGTGCCGGGAACGCTGCTCTGCGACGTGGCAATGACATTGGGCAGCATGCTGGTCTTTCTGCTGGTGCGGAAATTCGGTATGAAATTCGTGCTGCTGTTCTTCTCACAGGAGCAGGTGGATAACGTTCATTTTCTGAAGAACACCTCCCGGCTGCGTACCATTTTGTTTATCCTCTTTCTCATTCCCGGAACGCCCAAGGATATTATCACCTATCTGGTAGGTCTCAGTGATTTAGACCCGTGGAGCTGGGTGTTCATCTGCTTTATTGGCCGCCTGCCCGCCATCCTGTTCTCCGCCATGGGCGGCAGCGCATTGGGGACCAGTCAGTACGGCATGGTCATCGGCATCTCGGTGCTGCTGGTGGTGTGTTATTTTGCGGGGTCCTGGCTGTATAAAAAGTGGAATGTGAAGAAAAAAGATTCTGATTCTGATACGGAGGAGTGAGCATGGAGGTCGTTTATCAGCCGGATCTCGTGGCATATATGGAAGAAAAAGGCAGACGGCATATTGCCATTGAGGTCATCTCCGCCGACCACTCCGATTTTGATGTGACCGAGCTATACGTCCACTTTATGACGGACAAGCGGGCGGCCTATTTCAAGGAGAGCAAGCATTTTCGCAGCATTGTCACCAAGGTTGGCGAGGTGCTTCTCCCGCCCTATCGGCTGGAGTACGACGATGTGCTCACCTTCGGGCTGGGCCGGGGGCTGTTCGGCATCAAAAAGCTGACTTATGAAGGCGTTCGCCTTTGAGTTTACATCCGCTGATTTCGGCGGATGTATTTTTTTGCTTAATTGGGGCAATCTATGGAGGAAAGGCGGTGTTTTCTATGGAAATGACAAATCAGGTTTACGGGCAGATGGTCAATGAATTTTCCAAGGAGTCCCCGAAGGTGAAGGACTCCGTGCTGGCCTTTGCCGTAGGCGGCGGAATCTGCGTCATCGGGCAGATCTTGAAGAACGTATATACGGCATGGGGCGTCTCGGAGCAGGATGCGGGCATATGGGTCACCATTACGCTGATCTTCCTCTCCGCTCTTTTTACCGGCCTCAAGCTCTACGACAAGCTGGCAAAGTATGCCGGAGCGGGCACACTGGTGCCGGTGACGGGGTTTGCAAACTCCATCGTCTCCCCTGCCATGGATTTTAAGAGCGAGGGGTTTATCACCGGTATGGCGGCGAAGATGTTTCAGATCGCCGGGCCGGTGCTGGTGTTTGGCATCGGGTCCAGTGTGATCTACGGGATCATTTTGGTGTTGTTTGGGTTGGCATGATTTGATCGTCTTTTGCTCGTTTTAATGACTTGACAACCACCCCTGTCAGTGTTAAAATCACACTCAATAAGGCACTGACGAGGACAAAAACCGGTCATACGCATCCCAGAGAGGACGGCGCTCTGCTGCAAGCCGTCCATGCGCCCCCGGTATAAACCACCTCCGAGCCGCCGGTGAACGGTGCGTTACCTGCACTCACTAAACCGGACGGGTACGCCCGATACAGCGAGCACGAGCGGTCACTTTTATGTGGCAAGCAGGGTGGAACCGTGAGATGAATTTCATCCCACCCCTGATTTTGTCAGGGGTGGGATTTTTTCGCCCCTAAATTGAGGAGGAATATCATCATGGCAGACAATCAATTTACCTTTGAAAATGAGCAGTACCGCCGCACCTACTGGCACACCTGCTCCCACATTCTGGCCCAGGCCGTCAAGCGCCTGCATCCGGAGGTCAAGCTGGCCATTGGTCCGTCCATCGAAAACGGCTTTTACTATGATATGGACGCTCCCTTTGCCTTTACCGGCGAGATGCTCACCGAGATCGAGGCGGAGATGCGGAAGATCTGCAAAGAGAAGCTGAAGCTGGAGCGGTTCGAGCTGCCCCGGGAGGAAGCGCTGGAACTGATGAAGAACGAGCCGTACAAGGTGGAACTTATTAACGACCTGCCGGAGGACGAGGTCATCTCCTTCTACAAGCAGGGCGAATTCACCGACCTCTGCGCCGGCCCCCATCTGGACTCCACCGGCCGGGTCAAGGGCAATGCCATCAAGCTGACCGCCTGCAACGCCGCCTACTGGCGGGGCGACTCCAACCGGGAGACCCTGCAGCGCATCTACGGCATCGCCTTCCCCAAAAAGGATGAGCTGGACGAGTACCTGAAGAAGCAGGAAGAGGCGAAGATGCGGGATCACCGGAAGCTGGGCCGGGAGCTGGGCCTCTTTATGACCCATGATCTGGTGGGCAAGGGAATGCCCATGTTCCTCCCCAAGGGCTATACGCTCTGGCAGATCCTTGAGAACTATATCAAGGAAAAGGAGCGGAAGCTGGGCTATCAGCACGTTCTGACGCCCTGCGTGGGCACGGTGAACCTCTACCGCACCTCCGGTCACTGGGATCACTACAAGGACAACATGTTCCCCGCCATGGAGGTGGAGGACGAGAGCTTTGTGCTGCGCCCCATGAACTGCCCCCATCATATGATGATCTACGCCAACCGGCCCCACTCCTATCGGCAGCTCCCCATCCGCATTGGCGAGGTGGCCCATGACTTCCGGTTTGAGGCCAGCGGCACACTGAAGGGCATTGAGCGTGCCCGGCACTTCTGCCAGAACGACGCCCATCTGTTCGTCACTCCGGAACAGATCAAGAGCGAGGTGGCGGCGGTCTGCGACCTGATCTTTGAGGTTTACAAGGATTTCCACATTACCGACTACCGCTGTGTCCTCTCTCTTCGTGACCCCGCCGACAAGGTGAAGTATCACGATGACGACGAGATGTGGGATAAGGCAGAGACCGCCCTCCGGGAGGTGCTGACCGACCTGGGCATTGAGTTTACAGAGGAGATCGGCGAGGCCGCCTTCTACGGCCCCAAGCTGGACGTGAATGTCAAGCCCGCCGTAGGCGCTGAGTACACCCTCTCCACCTGCCAGCTGGACTTCTGCCTGCCTGCTAAGTTCGACCTGACCTATACCGACACCGACGGCAGTGACAAGACTCCCGTGGTCCTGCACCGGGCGATCCTCGGCTCTCTGGACCGGTTCATGGCCTACCTGATCGAGGAGACTATGGGCGCTTTCCCCGCATGGCTGGCCCCCGTTCAGGTGAAGGTGCTGCCCGTCACCGACCGTGCCGGCGAGTATGCCGACCAGGTGGAGGCAAAGCTCTCCGCCGCCGGCTTCCGGGTGGAGGTGGATCACCGCAGCGAGAAGCTGGGCTACAAGATCCGTGAGGCCCAGGGCCAGAAGATCCCCTATATGGTGGTCGTGGGTGACAAGGATATGGAGAACAACACGGTTTCCATCCGCCATCGTTCCGGCAAGGATTTGGGCGCCATGAGCCAGGAGGAGTTCGTTGCCCTGCTCCGTGAGGCCGTGGACACCAAGGCTGCGGATTGATCGCTTCCCGCTTTACCGACAAAGGGGCCCGGCGTTTGCCGAGCCCCTTTTCTGATAGAGGAAGGTGTGTATTGTGTCCCAAATCATTGAGATCACCGACTTTTCCGCCCCGGAGCTGGACGTCTACGCCCGGCTGACCGAGGGGCAGCTGTTTCACAACAACAAACCTGAAATGGGCATGTTTATTGCCGAAAGCCCCAACGTCATCCTCCGGGCGTTGGACGCCGGGTATGAACCCGTCTCCCTCCTCATGGAACGAAAACATGCAGAGGGACAGGCAAAGGAGGTCATTGCCCGGTGCGGCGATGTTCCGGTCTATACCTCCACGCTGGACGTTTTGACCAGGCTCACCGGATTTCAACTGACACGGGGCGTCCTCTGCGCCATGCGGCGGAGGGCCGAGCCGGATTTTCGGGACATCTGCCGGAGTGCTAAGCGGATCGCAGTTCTGGAGGACATTATGAACCCCACCAATCTGGGAGCCATCTTCCGCTCGGCGGCGGCGTTGGGGATGGATGCGGTCTTGCTGACGCCCGGCTGCTCCGATCCGTTGTACCGGCGGTCGGCCAGAGTGAGTATGGGAACTGTCTTTCAGGTTCCCTGGGCGCATATTGGTGAAGAGATGAGCCAGTGGCCAAATCCCGGCATGGAATGGCTTCACGAAATGGGCTTTGCCACAGCCGCTATGGCGCTCCGGGACGATTCCGTTTCCATCGATGATCCCGAACTCATGGCAGAGGCGAAATTGGCCATCGTGCTGGGGACGGAGGGCGACGGGCTGGCGGCCAGGACCATTGCCGACTGCGACTACACCGTCCGTATCCCCATGTCCCACGGGGTGGATTCCCTCAACGTGGCGGCAGCCAGCGCCGTGGCCTTTTGGCAGCTGGGAAATCGATCATAAATCAAAAAGCCTGTCCCCGGTGCATCACCGCAGAGGACAGGCTTTTTCCGTTCTATCAGGCGTGAACAGGCTCTTTCTCCTGCCCCTTGGCCAGTGCCTTGGCGTTGGCCAGCATCAGCTTGATACGGTTCTCCTGATTGATTTTTGTGGCCGAGGGGTCGTAGTCAATGGAGACGATGTTGGAGTTGGGATAGTTGTCCTTCAGGGCACGGACCATGCCCTTGCCCACGATGTGGTTCGGGAGACACCCGAAGGGCTGGGCGCAGACGATGTTGTTGGTGCCGGAATGGATCAGCTCCAGCATCTCGGCAGTGAGCAGCCAGCCCTCGCCCATCTTGCAGCCCTCTCCCAGATAGCCCTGGACCAGCTGACGCAGCTGCTCAAAGTCGCCGGGTGCACGGAAACGCCCGGATTTTTCCAGTGCGTCGATCATATCGTGCTGGCACTTTTGGACGTAGTCCATCATGAACTGACACAGTTCTTTTTTCGCCCACAGGCCGCCGTAGATGTCCACATCCACAATACGATTGTAGATTTTAAAGATCATAAAGTCGGTGAGGCCGGGAACCACCGGCTCTGCGCCCTCAGAGAGCAGAAACTCCTCCAAATGGTTGTTGCCCAGGGCGGAGAATTTGACGTAGATCTCCCCCACCACGCCCACACGGACCTTCTCGGTCTGCTCCACGGGGATGGCGGCAAAATCGGCAATGATCTCGTCAAAGCCACGGCGCATGGCCTTGCGGCTCATGCCCTCGCCGTGCTGGAAGCGGTTCACCAGCTTGGCGATCCATGCTTTCACTGCAGCGTCGGTATCGCCCTTGTTGATCTCATAGGGGCGAACCTGATTGGCTACGTTCATAATGAGATCGCCGTACATCATGCCAAAGACCAGCTTTTGCAGAATGGGGATGGTCAGAGAGAAGCCGGGGTTTTCTTCCAGGCCGAAGCTGACCGAGATGACGGGGACGTATTCCATGCCCGCCTTTTTCAGCGCCTTGCGCAGCAGGTGGATGTAGTTGGAGGCACGGCAGCCGCCGCCGGTCTGGGTAATCATCAGAGCCACCTTGTGGGGATCATAGCCCCCGTTCTTAATGGCGTCCATAAACTGCCCGATGACCAGCAGGGCGGGATAACAGGTGTCGTTGTGGACATATTTCAGGCCCTCGTCCACCACGTTTTTGCCGTCGTTGTTCAACTGCACCACGTTGTAGCCCTCCAGGGAGAGGACCTGGCGGAACATCTCAAAGTGGACGGGCAGCATCTGGGGCATGAGGATGGTATATTCCTTCTTCATCTCCTTGGTGAAGAGAAGGCGGCCGTCTTTGTTATAGACTAATTCTGCCATAGGATTTCCTTTCTAAGTCTTACGCCTGTTCCCTGCGGGCCTCGATGGCGGCCAGCAGAGAACGGATACGGATGCGGACGGCGCCCAGGTTGGAGATGTCGTCGATCTTCAGCTGAGTGTAGAGCTTGCCGCCTTCCTCCAAAATGAGCCGGACCTCGTCGCCGGTGATGGCGTCCACGCCGCAGCCGAAGGAGACCAGCTGGATCAGCTCCATATCCTCCTGGGTGCAGACATACCGGGCCGCATTATACATCCGGGCGTGGTAGGTCCACTGGTTAAGGACGGTGCGGGACTGTTTATCCATCTTCCAAGCCACAGAATCCTCGGTGATGAGGACGAAGCCGAAGCCGGTGACCAGATCGTTGATGCCGTGGTTGATCTCCGGGTCCATATGGTAGGGACGGCCGGCAATGACCATGATGGGCATACCCTTTTCCCGGGCATAGTCGATGTACTTCTCAGCTGTCTTGCGGATGTCCTCTTTATAGGCATCATAGGCCGCATAGGCGGCTCTGGCGGCGGCCACGGTCTCCTTTTTGGGAATACCGAACATAGTCTGGAAATAGTCCGCCGCCCGCTTTTCAAAGTCCTTAGGGCGATGGAGTCCAAGGTAGGGGTGGAGATAGCGAATGTTCCGCAGGGCAGGGATATTGGAGGCGATCAGGTCGGGATAATAGGCCACAACGGGGCAGTTATAGTTGTTGTCGCTGACGCCTTCGTCAAAGTTATAGCTCATGCAGGGATAGAAGATCGTGTCTACTCCCTGCTCGATCAGGCTGACCACGTGGCCGTGGACCAGCTTGGCGGGATAGCAGACGGTATCCGAAGGGATGGTCCGCTGGCCCTTCAGGTACAGCTTTCGGCTGGACTCCGGTGAGAGGACCACCTCGAAGTTGAGCCGGGTAAAGAACTCAAACCAGAAGGGCATATTTTCATAGGTATTGAGGGCGAAGGGAATTCCCATCGTGCCACGCTCGCCGGTCCCCTGCCCCTTGCCCTCACAGCTGCGGAGCTTGTCATACTTATACTTCATCAGGTCCGGATTCTCCACCTTCTTGCCGCCCAAAGGCTTGGAGCAGCGGTTGCCGGAGATAAAGCGGCGGCCGCCGTCGAAGGTGTTGATGGTGAGGGAGCAGTGGTTGGTGCAGCCGTTGCAGGTGACAGGCTTCGCAGTGTGGGCAAAGCGCTTCAGCTCCTCGGGAGTGAGGATGGAGGACTGGTCCAGTTGCAGCTTTTTCGCCGCAAGAGCCGCACCGAAGGCGCCCATAATGCCGGCAATGGTGGGGCGGATGACGTTGCGGCCCAGCTCCTGCTCAAAGGCACGAAGAACGGCATCGTTATGGAAGGTGCCGCCCTGAACCACAATGTGCTTGCCCAGTTCGTCAGCGGAGGACATGCGCAGCACCTTGTAGATGGCGTTTTTGACAATGGAGATAGAGAGACCGGCGGAGATGTCCTCCACGCTGGCGCCGTCCTTCTGGGCCTGCTTGACAGAGGAGTTCATAAACACGGTGCAGCGGGAACCCAGATTCACCGGTTTTTCGGTGAAGAGACCGAGCTTTGCGAAGTCTGCAATCTCATAGCCCAGCGCCCGGGCAAAGGTCTCGATAAAAGAGCCGCAGCCGGAGGAGCAGGCCTCGTTGAGCATAATGGAGTCCACTGCCCCGTTGCGGATCTTGAAACACTTCATATCCTGACCGCCGATGTCGATGATAAAGTCCACATCGGGGTTAAAGTGGGCGGCGGCGTTATAGTGGGCCACCGTCTCTACCAGACCCAGGTCACAGCGGAAGGCGTTCTTGATCAGGTCCTCGCCGTAGCCGGTGACTGCGCTGCCTTTGATGGTGATCCTGTCCCCAATCTTGGCATAGATCTCATCCAGCTGCTGACGGACGATGGAGACGGGATTGCCCATGTTGGAGTGGTAGTAGGTATAGAGCAGGCCGCCGTCAGGGGCGATCAGCGCAAGCTTCGTGGTGGTGGAGCCGGCGTCAATGCCCAGGTAGGCGTCCCCCTCATAGGTCTCAATGTCATAGACAGGGGGATGCTGGGCGTTATGGCGCTGACAAAATTCGTCATATTCCGCCTGACTGGTAAAGAGGGCCGGGGCGGTATCCAAACTGGTGACAGCATCTCTGGACTCCTCCAGCAGCTTCAGCTGGTCGTCAAAGAGCTTCTCCTCATAATCTGTGGCACAGAGGGCGGCGCCCATGGCGGCGAAGCAGTCGCCGTCGGCCGGGAAAATGGCATGTGCTTCGTCCAGGCGGAGGGTCTCCACAAACCGCTCCCGGAGGCCCATAAGGAAGTGGAGCGGGCCGCCCAGAAAGACGATCTTACCCTTCAGCTCCCGGCCCTGGGTCAGGCCGGCAATGGTCTGGTCCACCACGGCCTGAAAGATAGAGGCTGCTACGTCCTCCTTCCGGCCGCCCTGGTTCAGAATGGGCTGGATGTCGCTCTTGGCAAAGACGCCGCAGCGGGAGGCGATGGGATAGATCTTCTCATGCTTGAGGGAGAGCTTATCAAGCTCATCGCCGGTGACGTTCATCAGGGTCGCCATCTGGTCGATAAACGCACCCGTGCCGCCGGCGCAGGAGCCGTTCATCCGCTCCTCCAGAGCGCCGCCGAAGAAGATGATCTTGGCGTCTTCACCGCCCAGCTCGATAACGGCGTCGGTGTCCGGCACATAAGCATTGACAGCGGCAGCGGTAGCATAGACCTCCTGCACAAAGTCGATGCCGCTGGCCTTGGAGACGCCGAGACCGGCGGAGCCGGTAATGACCATTTTCACCTGCTGACCGCTGTACTGATCCGCAATGGTCCGCAGGGTCTCGCAGGTGCGCTCACGCACCTTGGAAAAGTGCCGCTCGTAGGAGCGGAACAGCAGATTATTGTTTTCGTCCAGCACCACCACCTTGACGGTGGTAGAGCCGATGTCGATGCCGATGCGATAGCTCATATATGATACCCCTATATTTTGTATGGCGTAATTCGTTCGGTACATATTTTAACACATTTCACTCAAATAGCAAGAGCACGAATCTGGTAGATATATGAAACTTTCGTTAATTAATATGTATCTTTCCGGTCAACGTGGCAAATTCCGGCGTTTTGCCCCGCACCTTCCCCCTCAGCACCCTGTCCGGCCGTGGAAAATCAGCCGTCTTGTTCGCTGTGATATTTTTACAAAAGTTTATTGCTTTTTACTGCTTTGTGGTTTATAATGGCAATACCATGTTTATGGAGGTGTTCCCATGTCACTACAAGACAAAGTTATCCGTTTCTATGCCAAGCAGAAAAGCACTGACCTGTATCTGAAAGCAATTCCCGGCCACTTTATCACCAACCACTCACATATCAACTACTATACAGATATGACTGAGATCAAGAGCATTTATCGGGTCGCCCATAATGCTGCCGAGGTGCTGAGCCGGAAATATAAAAATGTCATTCCCGTCGATACCATTTTGTGTCTGGACGGCACTGAGGCGATCGGCACCCTGTTGGCATGGGAGCTTCGGGACTCTCACTTCGGCCCCGGTACCCATGCAAAGAAAGATATTGCCATCGTCACCCCCGAACAGAACAACAACACCAGCCAGCTGATCTTCCGGGATAACTACAAGCCCCTGATTCGGAACCGGGACTGCATCGCTATTGTGGCCTCTGTCACCACAGGCTACACCGTTCACAAGGCGATCGAGACGATTCAATACTACGGCGGCATTGTACGTGGCGTCTCCGCCGTGTTTAGCAAGGTTAATCAGGTGGATGGCGTACCGGTGGACTCCATTTTCGATGTGAGCACCATCCCCGACTACCGCTCCTATGACTACACCAACTGTCCCTATTGCCAGCAGGGAATCAAGGTGGACGCTCTGGTCAACACAAACGGCTATTCCGTGCTGTGAGATTGACGGCGTTCTAAAATACGGCTATAATGGATGGGCGGATCGCCGAAAGACACGGCGTACGCCCATCTTTTATCCTTGACAGAAGGGAGTTTTTCTCTTATGAAGCAGATTATCACTTCTCCCAACGCCCCGGCTGCGCTGGGGCCCTATTCCCACGCCGTTCAGGTGGGTAATTTCCTCTTTACCTCCGGGCAGGTCCCTCTGGTGCCGGAGACCGGCAAGCTGGCTGGTGAGTCCATCGAGGCACAGGCCAATCAGGTGCTGAACAATCTGGAGCAGGTGCTGAAAAGCGCCGGGCTGACCTTTGCAGACGTGGTGAAGACCACCATCTTCCTCACCGATCTCTCGGACTTTGCCGCCGTCAACGCCATCTATGCCACCCGTTTCCCCGCCGATCCCCCCGCACGGTCCTGCGTGCAGGTGGCAAAGCTGCCGGCAGGAGCGAAGATGGAGATGGAGCTGATTGCAAGTAAGTAACGCAATGGAGGAAAAGCGGAGCAGGCTCCCTCTGATCATGGTCATTTCCATGCTGGCATGTATTGTTGGCGCAATATTTTGCTGGGGCGTATATGCGAAAACAGCGCATCAAGCTGCGTTGATCGCGTGCTTGATCTTCGCAGCTTTCACAGCTCATTTCCTGATCATTTACACATTCACTCCCCTGACAAACGCATTCCTTGGCAAGCGTATACACTATTCTTTGCCGTGGTTTCGCCCAAAGCGGTTTGAAAAAGCCTTATATGCGCGATTGGGGGTAAAGCGCTGGAAATCTCACATTCCAACCTACAATTATGACGAGTTCTCTCTGAGCAAGCATACACCGGAAGAGGTTATTCAAAACATGTGTTATGCCGAGGCAGTCCATGAAGTCATCTTTGCCGCAAGCTATCTGCCCGTGCTCCTCGGTTTGATGTTCTCCCATGTCCTGTTGTTTCTCGTCACATCCTGTCTTTTCAGTATCGTTCACTTATTCTTTGTCATTGTCCAGAGATATAACCGCCCTAGATTGGTGCGGCTGTATGAACTGCGGAAGAGCAGACATCCCCAATAGCCAGAAAACCGCCGCCCCGGAACTCCGGAGCGGCGGTCCGTTTATTCTATCCCTCATTTCTTCCCCTTACATTTGCCCCCTCTTGACATCACATCAATATTCAGTTATTATACACATGAACATTTGAGCAATCAATCAATTATTGCATAAGTGTCTGTTTCCCATTACAATCAAAGGAGATCGAATGGATAATTTATTACAAAGAACCCCCATGCTGGACTATCACGCCGCACCCATTCAGACATTGATCGCTCAGCGGGGCTGGAAGGAATTGAATGATTTTCACAAGATACAAAAGATCTATAATTTTGTGCGAGACGAGATCCTGTTTGGATATAACACAGATGACTCCATCCCGGCATCTCATGTGCTGAAAGACGGGTATGGGCAGTGCAACACAAAGGGAACGCTGTTTATGGCGCTTTTGAGGGCGGTCGGAATACCTTGCAGAGTTCATGGTTTTACCATTGATAAAAGGCTTCAAAAAGGGGCAATGACCGGTATTGTATACTGGAACGCACCCCGTAATATATTTCACAGTTGGGTAGAAGTTCTCTATGATGGCAAATGGTATGAATTAGAAGGGTTCATTTTGGATGCCCAATATCTCACAAAATTGCAGAAACTGCATTCTGACTGCACCGGTGCGTTCTGCGGTTATGGCGTTGCCGTGGCTGACTTTCAGCACCCCAGTATCAACTGGAACGGGAATAACACCTATATCCAGAGCGAAGGGATCAACCAGGACTTTGGAATATACAGTTCCCCGGATGAATTGCTGAAAGAGCACCGTCAGGAGATGTCAGCGATAAAAGCGTTTTTATACAGAAATCTAGGCAGACATCTGATGAATCGAAACGTTAAATCTATCCGCGCCAACGAGATATAGGCGCAAAACCGCCGCTCCAAAATTGGAGCGGCGGTTAAAGTATTTCAGTGTGAATTACTTGTTCTTCAGATACTCGTCAATAGCAGCGGCGGCCTTTTTACCTGCGCCCATGGCGAGAATGACGGTAGCAGCGCCGGTAACAGCGTCGCCTCCGGCGAACACGCCCTCACGGGTGGTGGAGACGGTGTCCTCCCCTACCACGAGACAGCCACGCTTGTTTGCCTCCAGACCGGGGGTGGTGGAGCGGATCAGGGGGTTGGGACTGGTGCCCAGCGCCATGACGACGGTGTCCACGTCCAGCACGAACTCGCTGCCCTCGACCTCCACAGGGCGGCGGCGTCCGGAGGCGTCCGGCTCACCTAACTCCATCTTGATGCACTTCAGGCCGGAGACGTGACCCTTATCATCACCGATGACCTCCACAGGGTTGCAGAGCAGGCGGAAGTCGATGCCCTCCTCCTGAGCGTGCTCGATCTCCTCGTTCCGGGCAGGCATCTCCTCCATGGAGCGGCGATAGACGATGTAGACCTTGTCCGCGCCCAGTCTCTGAGCGCAGCGGCAGGCGTCCATGGCCACGTTGCCGCCGCCCACGACGGCGACCGCCTTGCTCTTCAAAACGGGGGTATCGTAGTCCTCCAAATATGCCTTCATCAGGTTGGTACGGGTCAGGTACTCGTTGGCGGAGCAGACGCCGGCATAGCCCTCGCCGGGGATGCCCATGAACCGGGGCAGTCCGGCGCCGGTGCCGATGAACACGGCCTCAAAACCCATATCCTCAAACAGCTCATCGATGGAGAGCACCTTGCCGATGACCATATTGGTCATGACCTCCACGCCCAGCGCCTTGAGGTTCTCCACCTCGCCCTTGACGATGGCCTTGGGGAGACGGAACTCCGGGATGCCGTAGACCAGAACGCCGCCGGCGGTGTGGAATGCCTCAAAGACGGTGACCTGATAGCCCTGCTTTGCCAGATCGCTGGCGCAGGTCAGGCTGGAGGGGCCGGAGCCGACCACGGCAACCTTATGGCCGTTGGGCTGGGGTTTGGCAGGCTTCTCGTCTGCGTTATGGGTGCGGTGCCAGTCGGCCACAAAGCGCTCCAGACGGCCGATGCCCACCGGCTCGCCCTTGATGCCACGGACGCACTTACTCTCGCACTGGCTCTCCTGAGGGCAGACACGACCGGAGATGGCAGGCAGGGCGTTGGTGGATGTAATGACCTGATAGGCACCCTCGTAGTCACCCTCCACCACCTTTGCGATAAAGTCGGGGATGCGGACGTTCACCGGACAACCGGAGACGCAGGGACGATGCTTACAGTTCAGGCAACGAGTGGCCTCCTCATGGGCCATCTCCTCGGTGTAGCCCAGGGCTACCTCTTCAAAGTTATGTGCTCTGACCGCCGGATCCTGATTGGGCATGGGAGTCTTGACGGGAGTCATATTCGGTTTTGCCATGATGTGCTCCTCCTTACTGGATCAGTTCCTGACCCATCTTGTCAAAGCGGCACATATGATCCTTTGTCATCTGTGCCTCCTGCTCACGATAGGTCGCATTGCGGTTCATCAGCTCGTCAAAGTCCACCTCGTAGCCGTCAAACTCCGGGCCGTCCACACAGGCGAACTTCATCTTGCCGCCCACGGAGACACGACAGCCGCCGCACATGCCGGTGCCGTCGATCATAATGGGGTTCAGAGAGACGCGGGTGGGCACGCCAAAGGGCTCTGCCGTCTTGACCACGAATTTCATCATGGGGACAGGGCCGATGGCAATGATCACATCGTACTTTTTGCCGCTCTCCAGCAGCTCCTTCTCCTTGGCGGTGGTAAAGCCCTGCTCGCCGTAGGAGCCGTCGTCAGTCATCAGATAGAAGTTGTCGCAGGCGTCCCGGAAGTCGTCTTCCAGAATCACCAGATCCTTATTGCGGAAGCCGACGATCACGTCCGTCTCCACTCCTGCGTCGTGCAGTCCCTTGGCGACGGGGAACGCAATGGCAGTACCCAGACCGCCGCCGATGACGCAGGCGGACTTGAGGCCCTCCATCTCGGTGGGCATACCCAGGGGGCCCACGAAGTCCAGCAGGGCGTCCCCCTCCTCCAGCTTAGCAAGCGCCTTTGTCGTCAGGCCCACCAGCTGGAAGATAATGGTGACGGTGCCCTTTTCCCGGTCAAAGCCGCCGATGGTCAGCGGCAGACGCTCGCCCTTTTCATCGATCCGCAGGATGATGAACTGGCCCGGCTGCGCCTTGCGGGCAACAAAGGGGGCCTCGATCTCCAGCAGACAGATGGTGGGATTCAGCACTTCTTTACGCACGATTTTATACACGTTACTTCCCTCCACACTCTTTTGGCATCTATATTACGGACAAATGCCCGAAAAATAGCATTGTAATGAGTATAGCACACTCTTTATCCGATTGCAATTCAAAATGCAGGAAAAGTTGCAATTTCCTGCATTTTGACGGTAAGCATCCGCTAACTACGACATTGATGTGAATAATTTGGCTTTTGCTTGGGTCAAGACATCCAGAAATGCGTCCACCTCCACCCGCTGAGTGTCCCCGGAGAAGGACACCCGGAAAGATCCCTCCCGATGCGCCTTGTCCAGCCCCATTGCGGCGTAGACGTGGCTGGGCCTGCCCCGGTGGCAGGCGGAGCCGGCGGAGACGCAGACTCCCATATCTCCCAGCACCCGGACCAGCACCTCCGCCTTATAGCCAGGAAGGGTGAGGGCGAGGATGTGGGGCGCCTCTCCCCTGCCGATCTGCTCTGCTTCGGGCACACGGATAGAAAGCTGCTCCAGTGTGTAGGCTTTCAGCTCCCGCATATGGGCGATGTCCCGCCCCAAATTTTGCTTTCCCTCAGCGCAGGCAGCGGCAAGCGCGGCGATCTGAGCGGTTGGCTCTGTGCCGGAGCGCAGGCCGTTTTCCTGTCCGCCGCCCAGAATCATGGGGTCGATTCTGAGACCGGAGCGAATGTACAGAGCGCCAATGCCCTTGGGTGCGTGAATTTTATGGCCGCTGATGGTGAGGAGGTCTACGCCCAGCCCCTTTGGCGTAAAGGGCAGCTTGAGAAAGCCCTGAACGGCATCTGTGTGGAACAGGGCTTTTGGGGCTAGTCTATGCGTCAGGGCAGCGGCTTCTTTGACCGGCAGGATCGTCCCCAGTTCGTTGTTTACCAACATCATGGAGACCAGAACAGTATCCGGTCGGAGGGCCGCCTCCAAATCGCCGAGATCGATGCCGCCCTCTGCATTTGGAAGCAGGCAGGTCACCTCATAGCCCTGCTGCTCCAGACGCTTGCAGGGCTCCAGAATGGCCGCATGCTCGATAGCGGTGGTGATGATATGGCGTCCCAGGTGGCGGTTCTTTTGGAGGGCGGCCTGAATGGCCCAGTTGTCTCCCTCAGTGCCGCAGGAGGTGAAAATCAGTTCCCGGCTGTCGCAGCCCAGCGCTTTCGCCACCGTCTCACGGTCGGCCTTGAGACGCTTTGCCGCCTGACCGCCTAATGGATAGCGGGCGGAGGGGTTGCCGAAGCCCTCGGTCATAGTTTGAAGCGCAGCCCGGGCGGCGGCCCGGCTCACTTTGGTGGTTGCGGCGTTATCTAAGTATGCCGTCATGTCGGTCTCCTCGATTCTCATGGTATTAGCGCTTTTATTTTAGGTGTCACGGCGTTTTTTGTCAACGTCTCCGACACAGAGCAATAGATTTTGCGGGATTGATCCCATATTGATTCTTTTTCCCAATTCTGCTACAATGATTCCAGTATCTACCTAAGTAAATGAAGGAGCGATCACTATGTACGATTATCTCATCGTCGGCGCAGGACTGTACGGCGCTGTCTTTGCTCAGGAAGCCAAAAAGGCGGGCAAGACCTGCCTTGTCATCGACAAGCGGGATCACATCGCCGGCAATATCTACACCAAAGACGTAGAGGGCATAGCCGTCCACCAGTACGGCGCCCACATCTTCCACACCAACAACAAGGAAGTTTGGGATTATGTCAATCAATTTGCCACCTTCAACCGCTACACCAACAGCCCGGTGGCCAACTACCACGGAGAGCTCTACAACCTCCCCTTCAACATGAACACCTTCAACAAGATGTGGGGCGTGGTCACCCCTGCCGAGGCCCAGGCCAAAATCGAGGAGCAGCGGCGTGAGGCCAATATCACCGAGCCGAAGAATCTGGAGGAACAGGCTATCCGTCTGGCCGGCCGGGACATCTATGAAAAGCTGGTCAAGGGCTATACAGAGAAGCAGTGGGGCCGCCCCTGCACCGAGCTGCCCGCCTTTATCATCAGCCGTCTCCCCCTCCGCTTCACCTTTGACAACAACTACTTCAACGCTCTCTACCAGGGCATTCCCGTGGAGGGCTATACCGCCATGGTGGAGCGGATGCTGGAGGGCACTGAGGTGCGGCTTGGCATCGACTATCTGGCAGACAAAGCAAATCTGGACACTCTGGCGGACAAGGTGGTTTACACTGGTCCCATTGACGCCTACTTCGGCTTCCGGCTGGGCTATCTGGAGTACCGCAGCGTTCGGTTTGAGACGGAAGTGCTGGATGTGGAGAACTATCAGGGAAACGCCGTGGTGAACTACACCGACCGGGAGACTCCCTTCACCCGCATCATTGAGCACAAACACTTTGTCTTCGGCACTCAGCCCAAAACGGTTATCAGCCGGGAGTACAGCTCCGAGTGGAAGCCCGGGGACGAGCCCTATTACCCCGTCAACGATGAAAGAAACAGCGCCCTCTATCAGCAGTACAAGGCACAGGCCGACGGAGAGAACAAAGTCATCTTCGGCGGGCGTCTGGGCGAGTACAAGTATTACGACATGGACAAGGTCATAGAGAGTGCATTGGGGAAGGCAAGAGAAATTCTGTAAAAAACGACTTTCTCTGTAGGGGCGATTCATGGATCGCCCCTACAAACGCAACCTCCCGCTTCATTCGAAGCGGGAGGTTCTTTCATACAGTATGTAAATCAGAGAATCGGCACGCCGGCCTCTTTGCACACCCGAATGGTTTCCGGGTCCCAGATGGAGGACTGGACCTCGCAGATGTGGGCCTTGCCCAGCAGCAGCATGCAGAGCCTTGACTGGCCGATGCCGCCGCCGATGGTCTGGGGCAGCTCGCCGTTTAAGAGCATTTTGTGGAACTGCAGCTCCCGGCGGTCGTCACAGCCGGCAATGGTCAGCTGGCGGTCCAGCGTCTCAGGGCTCACACGGATGCCCATGGAGGAGACCTCAAAAGCGCAGCCCAGCACGTCGTTCCAGAACAGAATGTCGCCGTTCAGGCTCCAGTCGTCATAGTCCGGCGCTCTGCCGTCGTGGGGCACGCCGGACTTGAGGGCAGCGCCGATCTGCTCCACAAACACTGTCTTGTGCTCTTTTACGAAGCGATTCTCCCGCTCCTTGGGCGTCAGGTCGGGGTACAGATCCTCCAGCTCCTGGGTGGTGATGTAGGTGACCTCTTCCCTCAGGTCGGGCAGGGCGTACATCCGGCCGTAGATGTTCCGCAGGGTCTTCTGCGTGTCGCAGATGGCCTTCACAATGGAATTGACCACGCTATGGAGATATTCCTTGTTCCGATCTCTGGGGGCAATGACCTTCTCCCAGTCCCACTGATCCACATAGACGGAGTGGAGGTTATCCAGCTCCTCGTCCCGGCGGATGGCGTTCATATCGGTGACAAGTCCGGTTCCGGTATGGAAACCGAAGCGGTACAGGGCCATTCGCTTCCACTTGGCCAGGGAATGGACCACCTGGGCGTCCCGGCCGGTAAAGGGGATGTCAAATGCAACAGGGCGCTCTACGCCATTCAGGTCGTCATTCAGTCCGGAGGCCGCCTCCACAAAGAGAGGGGCGGAGACACGGCGGAGATTCAGCTCGCCGCAGAGGTGATCTTCAAAGATCCGCTTGATGAAACCGATGGCCTTCTGAGTATCGTAAAGACCAAGGATAGGCGCATAGCCCTGGGGAATAAAGCTGGGGGTAGACATGGATAAACCACTCCGTTCTGATCGGATTTTCCTCTTTGCGGGGCAGGGACAGCAAGATGCCGCTTCGTCCACATTTTCCTTCATTATGCTACCACGCAAAACCGCTCCTGTCAATCATTTTGCAAGGAAAAAGTGACTCAGTTGCAAAATCCCCGTCGTCCTGCCCCGATTCCCCGGCGTACCTCTTTTGCGGTCAAAAAGAGCTTGCGCAGCAGGGGCGGGGATGCTACAATATACTTCAAGGCTCGGCTCTGACACCGAAGAAAAACTCTGAGGGGAAAGACAGCGGCTCCGGATCATTATGGAACCAGTCTGTCCGCACCCGTTTGGGGTGCGGATTTTTCGGTATCTCTGACTGAAATGAAAATAAGGAGACATACAAGATGAAAAAACTGATTTCCCTGCTGCTGGCCCTCAGTATGGCGTTGGCTATCACCGCCTGCGCCGCACAGAATCCCCCTGCTGCTCCCGCCGAGGAGACCACTGCCCCCGTAGAAGAGGCTGCGCCCGAGGAAGAAGCCGCTCCCGAGGAAATTCCTGACGAAGCCCCGGAAGCTCCTGTTGATGAGGAAGAGACCCCCACTGACGATGTGACCGTTCGGATCGGCTCTCTGAAGGGCCCAACCTCTATCGGTCTGGTCAGTCTGTACTCCGCCATTGAGGATGGCACTGCTGACGGCAGCTATACCTTTACACTGGAGACTGACGCCTCTGCCCTCTTGGCCGGCATCGTCGCCGAGGATCTGGACATCGCCCTCATCCCCGCCAACGCCGCCTCTATCTGGTACAATAAGACTGAGGGCGGCGTCACCTGTATTGACGTAAACACCCTGGGCGTGCTGTATGTCATCAGCGCTGACAGCTCCGTCTCCTCCATTGAGGATCTGGCGGGCAAGACCATCTATCTCCCCGGTGAGGGCACCTCGCCCGACTACGTGCTTCAGTATCTGCTGAGCAAACATGACATGAGTCTGGACGATGTGAATGTGGAGTACAAGTCCGAGGGCACTGAGGTCATTGCCGCTCTGACCGCCGATCCCGAGGGCATCGGTCTGCTGCCCCAGCCCGCCGTCACTGCCGCCGTTTCCAAGCTGGAGGGCTTCTCCGTGGTGCTGGATCTCACCGAAGAGTGGGGCAAGGTCAGCGACACCGACCTGCTCACCGGCGTCACCGTGGTCCGCACCGCCTTCCTCAATGAACATCCGGAGGCCGTTGCAGCCTTCCTCAATGCCCACGCTGACAGCGTTGCCTTTGTGGATACCGATCTGGCCGCTGCCGCCCAGCTCACCGAGCACTTTGGCATTATGGAAAAGGCAGCCGTTGCCGAGAAGGCCATTCCCGCCTGCAATATCGCCTTTATCACCGGCGAGGACATGAAGGCCATGGTCTCCGACTATCTGGAGGCCCTGTATGAGCTGGCTCCCTCCTCTGTGGGCGGCGCTCTGCCGGCAGACGACTTCTACTACCTTGGCTAAGCCTGTTCTCAAAAAAACTGCCATTGCCCTGGGCTGGCTGGCCCTGTGGCAGATGGCCAGTCTCATCGTCCATCAGAGCGTCCTTCTGGCCGGCCCCATGGAATCTCTGCGCGCGCTGGGGCAGATGGTCGTAACGGCAGATTTCTGGCAGACGGCGGCCTTTACCATGCTGCGCATCGCCGGAGGATTTCTTCTGGCCTTTGTGCTGGCCCTGGCTTTTGGAACTCTGGCGCATCGGTTTCCCCTGACAGGAGATATTCTGGCCCCGCTTGTAGCCGCCATGAAGTCTGTGCCCGTGGCCTGCTTTGTGGTGCTGCTGCTGGTGTGGGCGGGGTCTCAAAATCTCACCTTTATCATCGTCTTTCTGGTGGCCTTTCCCATCCTCTACCTGAACACCCGGGAGGGACTGGACCGGGCGGACGGTCAGCTGCTGGAGATGGCCAGGGTCTTTCGTATGGGGAGCTGGAGAAAACTGCGTTATGTCTACCTCCCCGCCCTGCTGCCCTCCCTCGTCAGCGGCTGTCAGCTGGCTCTGGGCATGAGCTGGAAGTCCGGCGTGGCGGCAGAAGTGATCGGCACGCCCCTCCACTCCATCGGACAGCGGCTCTATTTTGCCAAGATCTATCTGGAAATCGACCACCTGTTTGCCTGGACCTTTGTGATTTTGCTGCTCAGTATGCTCTTCGAGTCGGTTTTTCTGGCGCTGCTGAACTGGGCCGCCCGCAGAATGGAGGGAACCGATGACATACGGATGTGAGGGACTGAGCAAGTCCTTTGGCAAGCACAGCGTCCTCTCTGATCTGACCCTGTCCTTTCAGCCGGGAGAGCGCATATGCATTATGTCACCTTCCGGGGGCGGCAAGACCACCCTCTTCCGCCTGTTTGCGGGGCTGGAGAAGCCGGATGCGGGACGGCTGATCGGCTTTGACAGCGCCCGCATCTCTATGGTCTTTCAGGAGGACCGGCTCTGTGACCATCTCTCCCCCGTGACCAATGTTGCAATGATGCAGACAAGGCCAGATCGGGACGTCATCCGCCTCCGGCTCACAGAGCTGCTCCCGGAGGGCTGCCTGACCCAGCCTGTCTCCGCCCTCTCCGGCGGCATGAAGCGGCGGGTGGCGATTGCAAGAGCGCTGCTGGCGGACTCCGATGTGCTGCTGTTGGACGAGCCTTTTACCGGGTTGGACGAGGAGAGCCGAGACGAGGCGATCTCTTTTGTTCGCCGGCACCAAAGGGAGCGGCTGCTCCTCTTCACCACCCACCACCCGGAGGAGGCGAAGGGGATGGAGGCAGAGATTGATCGCCTGTAATCAAACACCGGACTTCCGCAAATGGGAAGTCCGGTGTTTTTTTACTTTTTGACACTGAATTGATAGGCTGCGCTCTGGCGGTAGACCTCCCCAGGGCGGAGGACAGTGGTATCAAACTGAGGAAAGTCAGTGGCACAGGGGCAGTGCTGGCTTTCCAGGCAGAAGCCGTGCCGGTTTTCGTAGATCACGCCGCCCTTGCCCCGTCTGGGCGGTTGGAGAGAGATATAGTTGCCGGAATAGAGCTGGGTGCCGGGCTGGGTGGTGTAGTAGTCCATGACAATGCCGGTCTTGGGGCTGTATGCCGTGGCCACAGGCTGTATCATAGAGGGCCGATCTGTCACCAGATTCAAGTCGTAGCCCAGGGCCCAGCGGAGCATGGGATGATCCGCATCAATATCCCGCCCCAGAGGCTTGGGCGTGCGGAAGTCAAAGGCGGTTCCCTCCACCGGGAATACATTACCCGTCAGCAGGCTCTCCCGGTCCGTCTCGGTGAATTGACTGCAATTCATCTGCAAAACGGTGTCCAGTACGTCCCCGGAGTCGTGACCGCCCAGATTCCAGTAGGCGTGGTTGGTGAGGTTGAGGATGGTGGCGTTATCCGTGGTTGCGGTGTAGTCCAACGTCAGACGGTTGTCATCGGTAAGCGTGTAGCGGTAGGTGACGCTTAAATTTCCGGGATAGCCCTCCTCCCCGTCAGGGCTGAGGAAGGAAAAGGTCAGGGAGTTCTCCCCCATCTCGGCATCCAGTACCCGGAAGCTGAAGCTGCCGTGGAGGTGGTTCTCTCCCTCGTTGGGCTGGAGCTGATAGACAGTGCCGTCAATGCAGAACCGGGCCAGCCTCAGCCGGTTGGCCACCCGGCCCACCAGTGCGCCGAAAAATCCGTCCCGCAGTTCGTACTCCCGCAGGCTGTCATAGCCCAAAAGGACGTCCGCCAGCCTCCCGTGACGATCCGGCACCCGGGCCGATCGGAGGGCGGCGCCGTAGGAGATGACCTGGACCTCCATGTCGTTTGCATTGGTCAGGGTGTAGCGGAAAACAGCCTGTCCGTCTCTGGTATAACCGAAAAACTCTTTTGTCACTGACATTCCAAACGACCTCCTTTTATCACTTATAAAGCTCGCAGCCGGGATCATTGTATCTCCCGGCTGCGCATGATTTCTTTATTTTCCCAGAAACGCCCTGGTCTTTTCCGCAATGTGTTTCCCGGTCAGGCCGTACTCTTCCAACAGGGCATCGGCAGGGCCTGAATGTCCAAACTCATCGTTGATCCCGATGCGCTTGACGGGGACGGGGTAGTTTTCTGACAGCAGGCTGCACACAGCCTCGCCCAGGCCGCCGATGACAGAGTGCTCCTCTACTGTGACGACCTTGCCGCACTCCCGGGCGGCCTTGAGCACCAGCTCCTCGTCCAGAGGCTTGATGCTGCACATATTGATGACCCGGGCGGAGATACCCTGCTTCCGCAATTCCTTGGCGGCCTCTACGGCCTCGGGGACCATGATGCCGGTGGCAATAATGGCCACGTCATTGCCGTCGGAGAGCACCTCGCCCTTGCCGATGGTGAGGGCATAGCCCTCCTCGTGAATGACGGGGGTAGCGGAGCGGCCGAAACGGACATAGACAGGGCCTTCGTGCTCATAGGCCGCTCTGACGCAGGCCTCGGCCTCAATGCTGTCGGCGGGGCAGAGCACCACCATACCGGGGATCACCCGCATGAGGGCAAAATCCTCGCAGCATTGGTGAGAAGCGCCGTCCTCGCCCACAGTGATGCCGCCGTGAGAGGCGCAGATCTTAACGTTGAGGCGGGTATAGCCCACGCTGTTGCGGATCTGCTCAAAAGCACGTCCGGCAGCGAACATGGCAAAGGAGGACACATAGGCCACAAGGCCCAGAGACGCCAGCCCGGCGGCGGCGCAGACCATGTTGGCCTCTGCAATGCCGCAGTTAAAATGACGGTCCGGGAAGGCTTTGCCAAAGACGGCAGTCTTGGTGGAGCCGGCCAGATCGGCATCCAGCACGACGACGTTGGAATGTTCCTCGCCCAGCTTTTTCAGTGCGTTGCCGTAGCCCTCACGGGCGGCGGCTTTCTTTACTTCTGCCATATCACTGCCCCTCCAGTTCTGCCAGCTGAGCCTTCAGCTCGCCCAGTGCAATCTTGCACTCCTCGTCATTGGGAGCCTTGCCGTGCCAGCCGGCGTTGTTCTCCATGAAGCTCACGCCCTTGCCCTTGGTGGTCTTCATGACAATGGCGGAGGGCTGGCCCTTGGTGGCTCTCGCCTCATTGAGGGCGGCCTCAAGCTGCTCGAAGCTGTGGCCGTCAACAGCAATCGTGTGATAGCCGAAAGCCTCCAGCTTGTCCACAATGGGATAGGGGCTCATGACGTCAGACACCTGGCCGTCGATCTGCAGGTTGTTGTTGTCGATGATGACACAGAGGTTGTCCAGCTTATAGTGGGCGCCGAACATCAGCGCCTCCCAAACCTGACCCTCCTGGATCTCACCGTCACCCAGCAGGGTGTAGACCCGGAAGTCCTTACCCAAGAGCTTTGCGCCCTTGGCCATGCCGGCAGCGGCAGAGATGCCCTGGCCCAGAGAGCCGGTGGACATGTCCACGCCGGGAACAGAGAGCATATTGGGGTGACCCTGGAGATAGCTGTCAATGTGCCGCAGGGTGAGCAGATCCTCCTCCGGGAAGAAGCCCCGAAGCGCCAATGCGGCATAAAGTCCGGGGGCAGTATGGCCCTTGGACAGTACAAAGCGGTCCCGGTCCTCCCACTTGGGGTTGGCGGGATCCACATTCAATTCTTTGCAATACAGATAAGTGAACAGATCAGCGGCAGACAGACTTCCACCGGGGTGGCCCGCCTTAGCGCTGTGAGTAGAGGTGATAATACCCATGCGAACTTTGCAGGCATTGATAGCAAGTTGTCTCTTCTCAGCTGCAGTCATGCTTTCACACTCCTTGTCAGTCCATGCATCGTTTCCTGCATGGCTGAAGACATTATACACGCAACAAAACCCCGGCGCAAGTAGTTTGCGCCGGGGTTTTGTAAATAAATGACTATCAACAAATACTTTCCAATATTTTTGCTGTTTTTTGTCAAATTTCCTGCATGAAATCAGACACAAAGTTCAGCGCTGCGCCGATACAGGTGGACCAATAGCCATAGCTGGAGATGGTGCAGAAGCTGCCGTCAGTCTCGAAGGTGGCAATCTTGGAAATGCGGTCCCGCAGCTCGTACAGATAGGGGCCGATATAGCCGGAGAGAACGCCGCCGAGAATGATCTGGCAGTCCAGCACCATATGGATGTTGTTGATGGCGATGGCCAGATAGTTCAGGTACTGGTCCCAGATGGCCTGATACTGCTCATTGTTCTTCTGCAGCTCGTCAAAGAACTGGTCAATGCTGATGCCCAGATCCTCACTCAGACGGTTGACGGAGCAGTATGCCTCAAAGCAGCCCTTCTGGCCGCAGCCGCAGTCCTTGCCGTGGGGAACGATGCACATATGGCCGAACTCGCCGCCGTGGCCGGTGGTGCCCAGATAGGGCTCGCCGCCGATGCGCATGGCGCCGCCGATGCCACGGTGCAGGAAGAGGAATACCATGTTCCGCTTCTCCGGGTTGGACCACCAGGTGGCCAGGCCGCCGGCGTTGGCGTCGTTCTCAAAATGGACAGGATAGGGGATCTTGCCGGCGATGCGCTTCAGATCCAGCTCGGTCACAGGCTGCACAGGAGACAGGGTGGCAATGCCGCTCTCCTCCTCCGGCACGCCGCAGACGGCAATGCCAACGCCCAGCAGGCGGTCAGTGTCAATGCCGTTGGAGGCAATAAAGCTGTCAATGGCCTGCGCCAGGAAGTCCGCATACTCCTCATCATTGGTCAGCGGGTGGGCAATGCGCTGGCTGCAGATCAGCTCCGCACGGATGTTGATGCAGGCCAGATGGATGCGCTGATGACCCAAATAGACGCCGATGGAGAATCGGGCATTGCTGGCCACGCCGATGGCCCGGGGCTTGCGGCCGCCGGTGGAGTCGAAGGTGCCCTGGAACTCCAGCAGTTCAGCCTCCTGCAGCTCCTTCAGATTCTGCCCGACAGTGGGCAGGCTCAGGGTCAGGGCCTGAGCGATGTCCTGCTTGGTGACCGGTCTGCCGGAAGAGTAAATATAACGGAAGACACGATTTCGATTTTGACGCCGAAGCTCAGCAGTATTGTAAGTAGTAGCCATATTCATACCCCTCATCAGAAAACTTTTGGAAAAGTAATTCATGCCGAATTCTATTTTATCATGCCTTTTGGAAAATTCAAGTCCTTTTTCAAAATTTCGACGCATTTTTTGGAATTTTATCATTTCTCCAAAAAGACCCGGAGAAAACGGGAGTGATCCTGCAATTTTCCCAATTTATCGTGCTGATCAAATCAGGCGATCCCCCACTGAGACAGATTTTCTGTTTTTCTTTCCCTCTCAGATGTGCTATACTCTTTTCAACATCAGTCATCTGTAACAGGAACATGCCCTAATGGCGGGAATGTTCCGCCATGCGGCACTGTCTTTCTAATGAAGTGGATACATTTCGTTAGAAAATAACACAGAAATCTAACGAGAGGAGGCGCGTCACATGTCCGTTCAGCTCACAGACCCGGTCCAGTCTCTTCCCGGCATCGGCCCGGCCCGGGCAAAGCGGCTGGAGAAACTGGGGATTGCGGATGCGGGAGATCTGCTGCTGTGGTATCCCCGGAACTACGAGGACCGCCGGGCCTGTGCCTCCGTCCGGGAGGCCCCGGAGCATCAGCCGGTCTGTGTCCGGGCCATGGTGGCCACCTCCCCCAAATCCAGCTATATCCGGAAGGGTCTGGAGCTGGTCAAGGTCAACGTGGTGGACGATGAGGACGCCATGGAGCTCACCTTTTTTAACCAGAGCTACGTCCGCACCGCCCTTTCCGTGGGTCAGGTCTATATCTTTTTCGGCACCGTGGAGCGAAAGGGCCGGCGTTTTTCCATGACCAACCCGGTTTTTGAAGCGGAGGACCGGCAGCGCTTTACCCAGTGCATCATGCCGGTCTATCCCCTGACGGCAGGTATTTCAAACAATCTGCTGGCCGGAGCGGTCCGACGTGTGTTGGAGGACTGCGCCGAACAGCTGGAGGATCCCCTGCCTCCGGAGGTCCAGCGGCAGTATCAGCTGGCCCACACCGGCTACGCCGTGCGCACCGTCCACTTCCCTCCCTCCTGGGAGGAACTGGAGGTGGCCCGGCGGCGGCTCATTTTTGAGGAGCTGTTCTATCTCTCCATGGGTCTTGCCATGCTCAAAGGCAGCGGCCAAAAACAGGCCGGTCCCCCCTGCTCCTATTATGACCCGTCAGAATACTATCTAACCCTTCCGTTTACCCTGACAAATGCCCAGCAGCGGACGGTTCGGGAGTGCTTTGCCGACCTATCCTCCGGCAGTGCCATGAATCGGCTCATTCAGGGCGATGTGGGCAGCGGCAAGACGGTGGTAGGCGCCGCCTGCGCCTGGCTGATGGCAAAAAACGGCTATCAGTCCGCCCTCATGGCGCCCACCGAGCTTTTGGCCGAGCAGCACTACCACACCTTAGCGCCGCTCCTGGCAAAAAGCGGCCAGCGGGTAGGTCTGCTCACCGGCTCTATGCGGGCAAAAGAGAAACGAGAGATTTATGCCGCTTTAGAGGCTGGGGAATACAATCTCATCGTCGGCACCCACGCACTCCTCTCCGAAGGTGTCACCTTTCAAAAACTGGGACTGGTCATCACCGACGAGCAGCATCGATTTGGCGTGGGCCAGCGGGCCGCCCTGGCGGCCAAGGGAGGCGCTGCCCTGCGCCCTCATGTGCTGGTCATGTCCGCTACCCCCATTCCCCGGACGCTGGCCCTCATCGTCTACGGCGATCTGGAGGTCTCCGTGATTGACGAGCGTCCCCCCGGGCGGCAGGAGATCCAGACGGTGCTGGTGGGCGAGGGCAAACGGCAGCAGATGTACGGCTTTGTCCGTAAGCAGGTCCGGGAGGGGCATCAGGTCTACATCGTCTGCCCCGCCGTGGAGGAGTCGGAGGAACCCGCTCCCGGCTTTATGGATCTGAAGGCAGTCACCGCCTATGCCGAAACCCTGCGGACCCAGGTCTTTCCCGACCTCCGGGTGGGACTGGTCCACGGCAAGCTGAAGGCGAAAGAGAAGGAGTCTGCCATGACTGCCTTTTCCAAGGGAGAGTTGGACATTCTGGTGGCCACCACCGTCATTGAGGTGGGTGTGGACGTGCCCAACGCCACGCTGATGGTCATTGAAAACGCCGAGCGGTTCGGTCTCTCCCAGCTGCACCAGCTTCGCGGCCGGGTGGGCCGGGGCGAAAGCCAGTCCTACTGCGTCCTCCTCTCCGCCAACCGAAGCGGAGACACGCTGCAGCGGCTGAAAGCCCTCTGCTCTACCAACGATGGCTTCAAAATCGCGGAGGAGGACTTAAAGCTCCGGGGACCCGGCGACTTTTTCGGCTCCCGCCAGCACGGCCTGCCGCCGCTGAAGGTGGCCGATCTGGCCACCGACACCAGAGTGCTCTATGAGGCCAGAGACGCCGCCGAGGCGCTGCTCTCCTCTGACCCCGGCCTGTCCCTTCCCGAGCACCGGCGGCTGCGGGAAAGAATTGAACAGCTTTTTGAGGAACACAAAGATACATTTAATTAGGAGGAATCCAACATGGGCAACTATTTGGAACGCTGCAGGGAGCTTCGGGCGGACACCACCCGGCACTACGGCTGCGCACAGGCCGTCTTTATTCCCTTTGCCGAGGAAATGGGCATCGACACCGAGACCGCCTACAACCTCAGCGCCCACTTTCGGGCGGGCATGCTCCAGGGAGAGGTCTGCGGGGCGGTCACAGGAGCGCTGATGGCGCTGGGTCTGGCCGGGTCTGCCCCCAAATCCGCCACCGAGCTGATGAACCGGGTGCGGAACAATCACGAAAATATGATCTACTGCCGTGACCTCCTCAAGAAATGGCACGGTGCGGGGCATCCCGACCGAAAGCCCCACTGCGACGCCATGTGCTTTGAGTGCGTAAAACTGGTGGAGGAACTTTTGGAGACAAAAAACGCCGAGCAGGAACGCTGAGCGGCAATTTGCCTTTCGATTGCCTGCTCCTACGGGCAATCTGCCGTTTCTGCCCCGTAGCAGCGGGAAAATTCTGTTGTATTTGCCTATTTACTTTAGTTTGCTAATGCGCTAATATGTGAACTTGTCAGGGGGCGTCTGCTCTGACGCCCTGAAATGGAAGAGAAATTGGAGGAAATAAAAATGAGGAAAGTAACAGCACTGCTGCTGGCACTGGTCATGTGCCTGTCTCTGGCATCCTGCGGCGGCAGCAGCAATTCCGCCGAGGAGCAGGAGGCTCCTGCTTCTGCCGCATCCGACCTGCAGAACGTGCAGAGCAAGGGCACTCTGGTCGTCGGCATCACCGACTTTGAGCCCATGGATTACAAGGACGAGAACGGCAACTGGATCGGCTTTGACGCCGACCTCGCTACCGCTTTCGCTGAGAGCCTGGGTGTGAGCGTGGAATTTGCCGAGATCAACTGGGACAACAAGATCCTGGAGCTGGACGGCGGCAGCATTGACTGCATTTGGAACGGCATGACCCTCACCGACGAGGTCACCAGCGCCGCAAGCTGCTCCAACCCCTACATGAGAAACGCTCAGGTGGTGGTCCTTCCTGCCGACAAGGCTGAGGAGTATGCCGACATCGAGAGTCTGGCCGGTCTGACCTTCGCCGTGGAGTCCGGCAGCGCCGGCGAGGAAGCTGTCAATGAGCTGGGCTATGCCACCACTCCTGTGACCGCTCAGGCGGACGCCCTGATGGAGGTCGCCGCAGGCACCTCTGACGCCGCCGTCATTGACCTTCTGATGGCCTATGCCATGGTGGGCGAGGGCACCAGCTACGACAACCTGACCTACACCTTTACCCTCAACGAGGAGCAGTACGGCGTCGCCTTCCGTCAGGATTCCGATCTGACTGACGCCCTGAACGCGTTCTTCGCCGCTCAGTACGCCGACGGCAGTCTGGACGCTCTGGCCGAGCAGTACGGTTTGGCAGGCTCTGTCATCCCCCAGTAATTACGTATCCATTCATCCAAATAGAGGACGGGAGACCGCCCTCTATTTTGGCGTTGTAAAAGAGAGAAAGCAGGATCGTTTATGGAGCTTTTCCAGCAGCAATTACCCATTGTTATCCACTCGCTGAATATCGGCTTTTTGCAGACGCTGAAGCTGTTTTTCGTCACCCTCATTGGAGCGATTCCGTTGGGACTGGTCATCGCCTTTGGCTCCATGTCCCGTTTTAAACCTCTGAGCTGGCTCAGCCGCACCATTGTCTGGATCATTCGGGGCACGCCGCTGATGATCCAGCTGCTGATTATCTACTACTTCCCCGGTCTGGTGCTGGGGAACAACATCTGGGGCAGCGGCGAGGCCGGACGGTTCCTGGCCTCCGCCATCTCCTTCATCATCAACTATGCCTGCTACTTCTCGGAAATTTACCGGGGCGGTATTCAGGGCGTCCCCCACGGGCAGAACGAGGCGGGGCTGGTGCTGGGCATGACAAAGCGCCAGATCTTTTTTAAGGTCACACTGCTTCAGATGATCAAGCGCATCGTGCCCCCCATGTCCAACGAGATCATCACCCTGGTCAAGGACACCTCTCTGGCCCGGATCATCGCCCTGCAGGAGATCATCTGGGCGGGTCAGGCCTTTATGAAGGGCTCTCAGGGCATCTCCGGCGCCATCTGGCCCCTGTTCTTCACTGCAGTCTATTATCTGGCCTGCAACGGCATCCTCACCATCCTGCTGGGGCGGCTGGAGCGCAGACTGGACTATTTCCGCTAAAGGAGGCAGAGCGTCATGGCAATGTTGGAAGTGAAACACATTGAAAAGCACTTTGGAGATACAAAGGTGCTCAACGACATCAGCTTCTCCCTGGAACAGGGAGATGTGGTCTCCATTATCGGCTCCTCCGGCAGCGGTAAGACCACATTGCTCCGGTGCCTGAACTTTTTGGAGCGGGCGGACGGCGGCAGCATTGCGGTCAACGGCGAGACTCTGTTCAACGCCGGCGACCGCTCCGCCCAGTCTGACGGTGAAATTCGCAAGCGCAGGCTCCACTTTGGGCTGGTCTTTCAGTCCTTCAACCTTTTCCCCCAGTATACGGCGCTGAAAAACGTCATGCTGGCAAAGGAGCTGCTGGCCCGGGAGCAGCCGGACTTCAAGCGCAGGAGGAAAGAGATCCTCAACGAGATCGAACATCAGGCACGGCAGCTGCTCATTCAGATGGGTCTGGCAGATCGCATGTCAAACTACCCCCACCAGCTCTCCGGCGGACAGCAGCAGCGGGTGGCCATCGCCAGAGCGCTGGCCCTGGAGCCGGACATTCTCTGCTTTGATGAGCCTACCTCCGCCCTGGACCCGGAGCTGACCGGCGAAGTGCTGCGTGTCATTCGGGAGCTTGCCGAGAAAAAGACCACCATGATCATCGTCACCCATGAGATGGCCTTTGCCCGGGATGTGGCAAGCCACGTCATCTTTATGGATAACGGCTATATCGTCGAGCAGGGCGACCCGGTACAGGTCATCGAGCACCCCAAAGAAGAGCGCACCCGGCAGTTCCTTGCCCATTATGCACAAAAATAACCTTTTTACAGCCCGACCACCCCGGTCGGGCTGCTATTTTCCCAGTTTTTGCCTGTTTTCAGTTGCATTTCCCCGCTCCGGGGTGTACAATGTGTCGTACATGAATTTTTTGGAGGTGCGGGCATGTCTTTTTCCATGAGTCAGTATCGGGAGAGCGCTGATTACCTGCGTTCCCGGCTGTGCGGCTTTCAGCCGGAGGTGTTGATGATCCTCGGCTCCGGTCTCGGCTTTCTGGCCGATGAGCTGAAAGACGCCGTGACGGTTTCCTATGTGGACATCCCCCACTTCAAGCCGTCTACCGCCCCCGGCCATAAGGGACAGTTTGTCTTCGGCCGGCTGGAGGGCAAGGCCGTTGCTGTCATGCAGGGCCGGATGCACTTTTACGAGGGCTATTCCCTTGAGGAGGTCACCTATGCCGTCCGGGTGCTGCGGCTGCTGGGAGCGGACAAGCTCATCGTCACAAACGCCGCCGGCTGCGTCAATCTGGAGTGGTCCGCCGGAACGCTGATGCTCATCCGCGACCACATCAAGCTGTGCCTGGCCTCCCCTCTCCGGGGAGAGAATCTTCCGGAGTTCGGCCCCCGCTTTCCGGATGCCTCTGCGATTTATACCCCGGAATATCAGCACATTGCCCGCATAGCGGCGGCTGATCTCGGCATTTCTCTGAAAGAGGGCGTCTATATGTTCTTCCCCGGCCCTCAGTACGAGACCCCGGCGGAGATCCGTGCCGCCCGGGTGCTGGGGGCTGACGCCGTGGGCATGTCCACCGTCCCCGAGGCCATCGTGGCCCGCCACTGCGGCATGAAGGTGCTGGGTATCTCCCTGCTGACCAACATGGCCGCCGGCATCCTGTCCCAGCCTCTCAGTGAGGAGGAGGTACTGGAGGCTGCCGCAAAGGCCGGCCGGCAGTTCTCCCTTTTGGTCCGGAAGTGTTTGACCGAGCTGTAATTTTCCCGGCGGTATTGGATAGAATGTTATAAGTCTATCTCAACGGGCAAGGAGTCTGCATCATGTCAAAAACCCAAAAGCAAACCTTCTTTGGCGGAGCCGCCATACTGGCTGCCGGCATTGTACTGGTCAAGATCATCAGCGCTGTGTACAAAATGCCGCTCATCAACATTCTGGGCAGCGGCTACACCGATTTTACCAACGCATTTAACATCTTCAACATCCTGCTGATGATCTCCACAGCGGGCATCCCCGTGGCTATGAGCAAGATGATCTCTCAGGCCAACGCCCAGGGCAACCGTGCCCAGGTCCACAAGATCTTTCGGGTCTCTGCCCTGTTCTTCCTGATTTTCGGTGCGGTATGTTCTCTGGTCATGTTCATCGGAGCAGACGCCTTTGCCGGACTGATGAACAACCCCAAGTCCGCTCTCTCCATGCGGGTACTTGCCCCTTCCGTCTTTTTCGTTTCGGGGTTGGCTGCCCTCCGGGGCTACGCCCAAGGCCACTCCAATATGACTCCCTCCTCGGTGAGCCAGATCATTGAGGCCCTCTTTAAGCTGATCGTCGGCCTGTCTCTGGCCATGTTCCTGGTCCGCATCGGCAAGGACGAGTCCACCGCAGCCGCCGGCGCCATTGTGGGCGTCACCGTCTCCGAGCTGGCCGCCCTTCTGTACATGGTCTGGGACTTTTACCGCACCCGGAGATCTGAGCCCCGGGGACCACGGAGCAAGACCTGGAGCAGCAAAAAGATTCTGGTGGTCTGCCTCACCCTGGCCATCCCCATCACTCTGACCTCCTCCGCCACTTCTATTATCACGGCGGTGGACACCTCTCTGGTCCAAGGACAGCTGCAAAACGCTCTGGGCATGAGCCTGGATGACGCAAGAGACCTTTTCTACCAGTACAGCGGCGTTCAGACGGTCTATCAGATCCCCGCCTCGCTCATGGTGGCCATTACCGCTTCGGTGATCCCTGCTGTCACCGTGTTCTTTCAGCAGGGCAATAAGAAGGGCGCCGCCCGGGTGGTGGGTTCTGCCCTCAAGACCGCTTCCATCATTACCTTCCCCGCCGGGATTGGCATGTTGGTGCTGGGCAAACCCATTGTCATGCTGCTCTTTCCCCGGCTGAAGGCGGATATTGCCGGTCCCATCCTCTCCCTGCTGGGCGCTGCCAGCATCTTTGTCTGCATCATGCTGGTCTGCAATTCCATCTTGCAGGCCCACGGCATTTTGAATCTGCCCATTGCCACCATGGCCATTGGCGGCATCATCATGGTCATCTTTGACTACTTTGTGGTGGCCATTCCGGACATCAATATCTTCGGCTCCCCCATCGGCACCTGCATCGGCTACGGCACCACCTGCCTGTTGGACCTGCTGCTGGTGGACCGGATTGTGCCGGGCTGTCCCAACTATGTGAAGGTCTTTGCAAAGCCCCTGATCTCCGCCGGCATGATGGGCGTTGCCGCCTGGGCGGTCTATGGGCTGATCTTCCGGGTCACCGCCCGAAATGCTGTGGCCCTCATTCTCTCCATCGGCGTTGCCGGTCTCATCTATCTGGCGCTGCTGGTCCTGCTCAGAACGCTGACGAAGGACGACCTGTCCCTCATGCCCAAGGGGGACAAGATCGGTCGGCTGCTGCGCATCAAATAAGATCAGGAGGCACATACTGGCTATGGTATCCTATCCTTGGAAAGAGCATTATGATATGGAGGACTTTCGGCAGATCATTGCCATCCTCCGCCACCCCGGGGGCTGCCCCTGGGACATGGTACAAGACCATCACTCCATCCGCCGCAACTTCATTGAGGAGGTCTACGAGGCCTGTGAGGGCATCGACACCGAGAACACCGAGCTTCTGAAAGAGGAGCTGGGCGATGTGATGATGCAGGTGCTGTTTCATGCCTCCATCGAGGAGGACGCAGGCCGTTTCGACATCAACGACGTGGCGGACTACGCCGTGAAAAAGCTGATTTTTCGCCACCCCCATGTCTTTGGCACCAGAGTGGTCTCCGGCACGGAAGAGGTTCTGGTGAACTGGGACGAGTTGAAGCGGCAGGAAAAGCATCAGCAGACCTATACCGACACACTCAATTCCGTTGCCCGCACCCTCCCCGCTCTGTGGCGGGCGGAGAAGGTGCAGAAAAAGGCCGCCAAGGCCGGCTTTGACTGGCCGGATGTCTCCGGGCCCTTCGCCAAAATCGAGGAAGAGGCGGGAGAACTGCGTGAGGCCTCCGCAGCCCGTACCAACGTAGAGGAGGAGTTGGGAGACCTGCTCTTTGCCGTGGTGAATGCCGCACGTTTTCTGGACATCGACCCTGAGGTCGCCCTGAACCGGGCCACAGATAAGTTTATCACCCGCTTTCAGCGAGTGGAGGACGGCGCAAACAGCGCCGGTACCGATATGAAAAAAATGCCCCTGTCCGAGCTGGAAATACTCTGGCAGAAGGCGAAACAACAGGAGGAATAACCAATGAACAAGACAGAACTGATTCAGCAGACCGCCGCTCAGGCCGGTCTCTCCCGCAAGGACGCTGAGGCCGCCGTCAACGCCGCTCTGGATGTGGTGACCAAGGCTCTGGCTTCCGGCGACAAGATCCAGATCGTGGGCTTCGGCTCCTTCGAGACCAAGGAGCGTGCCGCCCGCACTGCCCGCAACCCCCGCACCCTGGAGCCTGTGGAGATCCCCGCAAGCCGTACCGTCGCTTTCCACGCCGGTAAGGGTCTGAAGGACGCTGTGGCTCTCTGAGCGCATGCGGCTGGATAAATACCTAAAGGTCTCCCGGCTCATCAAGCGGCGCACCGTTGCCAACGAGGCCTGTGATGCAGGCAGAGTGCTGGTCAACGGCAGGGCCGCAAGAGCCAGCTACGACGTGAAGTCCGGTGACGAGCTGGAGCTCCAGTTCGGACAGCGTACTGTAAAAGTACGGGTGCTGACTGTGGCGGACAACGTGGGCAAGGCGGATGCCTCCGCCCTGTATGAGGAGATTTGACCGCATGATGTCAAAAAAGCTCGCCTTGTGGCGGGCTTTTTTGCTGTCCTATCGAAAAATATGTTCTCTCCTGCAATCAGACAGACTTCTGCTCCGTCTAATCAGCAGGAAAACGAGAACCGGTTCCCCACTTTTCCCGAATGGAGATGATCACCTGATATGATAGAGCAGATCCGCAAGGCCCGTGAGGGCGACCCGGATGCCTTTATTCAGCTGATGGACGCCCATAAGCAGGCCATGTATCAGGTGGCCAGAGGTTACTTCTCCAACCCCATGGACGTTGAGGATGTGCTGTCTGAGACGGTTCTGACCTGCTGGGAGCGGCTGGGCACCCTGCGCAGACCGGAATTTTTCAAAACCTGGCTCATTCGCATTCTCATTAACAACTGCAATGACCTGATCCGCAGCCGAAGGCGCCTGGTGCCGCTGGACGGGATCCCCGAGCCAGCGGAGACGATCCGGGAGGACGATCTGCCCGGCCTGCTGGATCAGCTGGAGCGGCAGACCCGGCTCATTCTCATCCTGCACTACAGTCAGGGGTACAAGACCCGTGA
>OMVL01000017.1 GCA_900314485.1 uncultured Eubacteriales bacterium | reverse complement strand
GAGGAAACCGAGGACATGAACGCCGTCGTGGACGAAGCGGGCACTGTGGTGCTGGATACCGACCACTTCTCTGTCTATGGCGGACTGGTGAGTGTGTCGGGAGTAAACCGCAAACCGCAGGCAGGAGAGTATATCTATTTGGATATGTCTGCCGTTGGCAGTTGGTCTAATGACGGTTGGAAGCTCGGATTGAAATATAATAACGATGACAGGGGCATATTTGATCTCACGAGTAGCGCAAATAGCGGTACTGTTAAACAGATATCCAATAACCTATATAGGATACAGCTTCCCGGCGATATTAACACAAGTCAATCGATTAACGTTTATCGCTCCCGCAATTCAAATGAGTATAACGAAACTGGCCGCAAGGCGTTCATCAGCGGCTCAAACTACTTTGCAATGAGCGGCTGGGCGGATAATGCGTGGAAAGGCAACTGGGTCGTTGGCAAATGGTACATCGAAAGTCTGGCTGACAAAACCATGGCCTTTGAAAATAATACGGGCACAGACCTTACCGACGTCAAGGCAATCTTCTATGATGAAGATTTGAATGAACTTGACAAGGTTACGATAGGCAAAGTCAATAAGGACGGAGGTTGTGGGTCATTCTATATTCCGACAAACTACGGCACCTATGTGCGCTTTGTCGATGGAAACGATGACACTCTGGGCGATGAATACTCCAACTTCCTTGCCGGAGATGCTGCCGGGACGAACGGAAAGAGCTTCCTCTACGATGAAAATTCCATGTACTGCTACAAATATAATGGCAGTGCGGACAATTCCAAGTGGGGTGTCCCCGGCTTCGGTGAGGCAATTTATTTCAGGTCAGATGGAGGTCGAAATCAGTTAGGTGCGCTTGCAAACAGCGGTACCTATTATCTGGCTGAAGATGTAGACTGGGGCAGCACGATTAACATTACAGGCGATGTGACGCTGGATTTGAAAGGACATAAGATCACATCCACTGCCAGTACCCTGTTTCATGTGACCGGAACGCTTACGATTATCGACACCGGAACCGGAACGATTACCGACGTAATACAGTCATCAAGCGGTTCGATTGACTATGGTAGTAAGGATAAGGATCTTGGCAGTGTAACGTACAGATCGGGTTCTTACACCAACGGCAATGAAACAAAGAGTTATAAACAAGTAAATAAAATCGAGTATTATGAAGTAACGAGCAGCGTTAATCCTGACGGAATTACGACAAATGAGACACAGAATAAGCATCAGGTAACGATAAGCGATGGCGTTGGCGGCATTTACTGTACAGGGACTGATTCGGTGATAAAGGTAGATGGCGGCACGCTGAATATTGAGGGCGGCACTTACTATAATCCAAACGGCCAGCACACCATTAAAATGGAGGACGGCAAGGACAGCACATTTAATTTCACTGGTGGTATCGTTTGTGGACATTCTACTTGGAACAATGCTCAGGGCAACGGCATCTATGTTGGCGGCGGCAGATTAAATATCTCCGGTGATAAAACATATGTTGTTGACGGTGCCTGTGATAAGGGCGGCGGCATCTATTTGAACACCGGCACGATCAATATGAGCGGCGGCGTTGTTGCTGTGAATAGAGCCAATTTTGGCGGCGGCATCTACGTCAAATCCGGTACGCTGAATCTGACTGATGGCAAGGTTGCGACGAATCGTGTTTACGGTACGGCTGACGACCACTGCGGCGGCGGAATCTATGTAAACTCGGGTACGCTCAGCATGAGCGGCGGTTACGTCACCTGCAACAGGAAAGACGGCGGCCTGAACAACAGTGCCGGTCAAAGCGGCGGCGGCGGCATTGCAATTGACAAAGCCAAAATGTATATGTCCGGCGGCTACATCACCGGCAACTACTCTCAGGAAGCCGGCGGCGGCGTCTATGCCGGATTCTGGGAAACGGGTGGCAATATTGATGGACACGATTGGGCCAAGGATAACGGCACCAGATTTATCATGAGCGGCGGTACCATTGCTGGCAACACGGCGTATCAGGGCGAAGGCGGCGGCATTCGTATCGCCGGCGGTGCTCAGGGTGAGATTTCGGCACCCACCGGAAGCTCCATCTACATCACCAACAATGAGACTCACACCAGGAACGACTGGGGTGGCGGCGGCATCTTCGTTCAGACGGATGGTCTGTTGAACATTCTGGATGTCCTGATTACGCAGAACAGTGCGAATGGCTTTGGCGGCGGCGTTGCTGCCTGTCCCTCCGGCGACGTCGATGGTGTAAAGGATAAGGGCGCTGCGATCTTCGACAATACGGCAAAATGTGATACTGTTCGCCCGCAAGGCTCAGTAAAGGACTATGACTGGCAATATAAAGACAACTATACTCAACACGGATATAACGGGGGCAAATTTAGGACAAAAGAAAGTGATAATGGAACGCCGTATGATGCACAGGATTATTTCACCACCGGCAGTATGAGTACGTTGAAGGATAATCAGGACATGATCGGCGGCGGCAAAGAAAACTGGAGTTCCTCTGGTCAAAGCGCTGGAACTGTTTGCGATTGGAAAGTAGGCGACACTACGATCTGGGCATTGACTTCCAATGCGACAGAGCAAGATAAAGCTGCTGCGAAGGCAGCTGCCTCCGTCTACGTTACCGGCAACTGGTCCAACACCCACGGCGGCGGCATCACTACCAACGGCGATCTTGACATGGGCAAGACAAACAAGACGGAAATTCCGGCATATCTCACCCTTAGCGCAACCAAGCAGGTGCAGAAGGCAAGCTATGACTTGCAGAACTCCGATCTTGAGCAGTTCACCTTTGCTCTGCTGAACACGAAGCCCATCTGGGATAAGGAGAACAGCGAGTGGTTGTATGACGAGAGCGCAATTGTTCAGGTTGTCACCGGCCAGAAGGACGGTCAGGATGTTCTGACCCCTCAGGAAAAGCAGAATGATACCAATGGTAACATCAGCTTTGATCAGATTAAATACAATAGCGCAGGCTATTATACCTATTATCTGATTGAAGAGAAACCGGGTGGCAATGTGAATGGTGAGTATGAACAGGATCCCACGCTTTACACGATTCTTGTTCAGGTCACCAGCACCACGGCAACCACCACCAATGGGGATCAGAAAACCAAAACGACGGAATATTGGATTGAGAAGATCGAGGTCAACTCCAAGGCAGTTGACACCGCCACCGAAAGTAACAAGACTCTGGCTATCACCAACATCGATGGTGGCACCACCTTCACCAACAAAGAAGTCGTCCACTACGAACTTCCCTCCACCGGCTCGACCGGAACCACCCTATATACCACTGGAGGCCTGCTGCTGATGGTAAGCGCAAGCGCCCTCCTGTTGTATAACCATCAAAAACGCAGAAAGGAGGCCCACGCATCCTCCTGATGCGCAACTGATTCCAAATCAAAAACCAAAAGAAAATGAAAAGAAAGGAAAAACAACCATGAAGCATATCAAAAAACTGGCCAGCCTGTTGCTGGCAGTGGTCATGATCCTTGCTCTGGCCACAACGGCGTTTGCGGCACCACCGACAAGTCAGACGTTTGCTGACGGCAATGCAGCAGATACTGATGGAAAGTACACGATTTCAGTAGCAAGCACGGATACTCACACTTATACCGTATACCAGATTTTGACTGGTACACTTGTGGCAGGCGAAAGCAAGCTTGGTAATCCTGCATGGGGTTCAGATGCTAATGCAACAACGACTTATGAAACGGTAGATGCATTTATTACTGCTATTACTGCAAGCGGATTATCCAATCAGCAAATCAATGCAATTGCCGAGTCTGTGTTGAAAAGCTCCGCTTCTGGCGTTGGTCAAGTGAGCAAGGATAACTCACTCAATGTAGTTCCCGGTTACTATCTTATCAAAGATACCACTGCTTCTCTTGATGACGGTGATGCAAAATCTCTGAACATCGTAGCAGTTTTTAACGACATTCAGATTACCCCGAAGAAGGGCACCGTAACTTCCGAAAAGCATGTTGATGATCAGAATGACTCCGATAGCTCAGATTATTCCAAGCTGAAGGATTCCGCTGACTATGATATCGGCGACAGCATTCCTTACACTCTCACGATGACTCTGCCAGATGACTATGCAAACTACAAGCAGTATAAGATCGTCTTCACTGATGATATGTCCAAGGGTCTTACTCTTAATGCTGACTCTGTAAAGATTCACTATGGTGCTTCTGACACAGCTGGTACGACTATCACATTTACTGAGGGTACAGGCTCTAGCTATACGGGTGGCAAAGTTTACACATATACTATTACTGACCTTAAGGCTGCCCAAGCAACACAAGATGCATCAGCGGCTCTGAAAGCTCTTGGTGCAGGCTCGGTGATTTCAATCACCTATACTGCTACGCTTAACAGCAACGCTGTTGTCGGCTCTGATGGTAACCCGAACAAGTTCAAAGTGGACTATAGCTCCAATCCTAACCAGGATGCAAACGGAACACCTGAGACAAATGATACTCCTTGGGATACCAATATCGTATTCACCTATAAGACCGTGTTCAACAAGGTTGATGCTTCAGGTAATCCGCTGACTGGTGCAGACTTCACACTTTATAAATTTGTTGAAGATCAGAATGGCACAGATACTTACGAAACCAAAAAGGGCACTTGGACAGATGTAACGTCGTTGCACACTGGAGCCGGTGCAGCGAACCCGACCAAAACGAAAGAGTCCTATACAGTAGGAGCAGGTACGGATGCAAAGACAGCGGAGAATGCTAAATTTACATTTGCTGGTCTCGATGCAGGTATTTACAAACTTGTAGAGTCCACAACTCCTACTGGCTATAACACTATTGCAGATCAAATCTTTACCATTACAGCCACGCATGATCTTGAATCTGCAGATCCTAAGCTCACAGCATTAACTGGTACTGATGGTGCTTCATTTACGATGACTACTGTTGAGCAGGGCAACGAAGGAAGCAAGACTCCTACTGGCGAACTTGATGCAAATATCCAGAATAACCAGGGTTCCGTTCTTCCCTCCACCGGCGGCATCGGCACCACCATCTTCTACGTCACTGGTGCTGTCCTTGCCCTGGGCGCTGGCATCCTGCCCTCCCCGGCCCGCAGCGGCAAGGAGAACCCTGCATGAAGAAAAAGACAAGCAATCTCATCACCGTGATCTTAATACTGGTTTTGCTTGTAGGGCTGTCCTTGCTGCTGTACCCCTCCGTCAGTGATTACTGGAACTCCTTCCACCAATCCCGAGCCATTGCCGGCTACGCCGAAGAGGTGGCCAATCTGGACACAGACCGATACGACCGGCTTTGGGCGGATGCCATCGCCTACAACGCAGCGCTTGCCCGGGGCGAGGTGGCCTACACCCTGACCGATGAGCAACGGGCGGAATACGAGTCCCTGCTGGATGTGTCCGGCACCGGCATTATGGGCTACGTGGAGATCCCCGGCATCGCCTGTTCCCTCCCCATCTACCACGGCACCGACGACGCTGCCCTCCAGATCGCCGCAGGTCATCTGGAGCTCCCCACCGGCGGGGCGAACACCCACTGCGTCATCTCCGGCCACCGGGGACTCCCCAGCGCCAAGCTGTTCACCGATCTGGACAGACTGGAGGAGGGGGACGTGTTCATGCTCTGCGTGCTGGACGAGGTGCTGACCTACCAGGTGGATCAGATTCTCATCGTGGAGCCTCAGGATACCACAGCCTTGCAAATTGTGCCGGGGGAGGACTACTGCACGCTGGTGACCTGTACCCCCTACGGGATCAACACCCATCGACTGCTGGTGCGTGGGCACCGCATTGAAAACATGAAGGAAGCAAAAGCAACCGTGGTGGTGGCGGACGCCATCCAGATCGAGCCGCTGATCGTGGCTCCCATTGTGGCCATCCCCATGCTGCTGATGCTTGTGATCATTTTGTTGCTGCCCTGGCAGCCGAGAAAGAAACGTGGAGGCGATGCCGATGAAGAGGAGTAAGCGGATCACCGCAATCCTGCTCGGACTCATGACGCTCATATTGCTCCTGCCCGCCCGGGCGCTGGGGTTGGGAGCCCTGAATACGGAACAGGAGGCCAGCCTGACGATCTCCAGTCAGGATGGCGACATCCCCCTTGTAGGGCAGCGGTTTGACCTCTACCTTGTGGCCGAACCGGACGAAAACGGTCAGCTGACCGCCACGGAGCAATTCCGAAACTTCGATCTCAATATCGACGGCACGGACGAGGACGGATGGAAAGCGCTGGCCTCTACGCTGGAAGGCTACGTCCTCCGGGACGGACTTGCCCCCGCCGCCGGCGCCGCCACAGACGAACAGGGGCTGGCCGCCTTTCAACTGCCCTGCGGCCTGTATCTGATTACCACGGGACTCCACACCCAGAACGGCCTGATCTATGAGACGGCACCCTGCCTGACGATGGTACCCGCCTTCGATTCGGACAGCGGGGAGTGGCTGTACGAGGTGACGGTGCAACCCAAGTTTGAGTCCGCCCCCGAGGAGCAGCCCGAGACGGAGACACTGAAAGTGCTGAAGGTCTGGGAGGACGACGGCAACAAGGACAACCGCCCCCGGAAGATCACCATCCAGCTGCTCCGTGACGGAGAGGTCTACGACACCGTGACGTTGAACGCCGAAAACAATTGGCGCTATGATTGGACGGATCTGGAAAGCGGCCACAAGTGGAACGTGACCGAACAGGAGCAGGAGGGGTATTCGGTCAAAATCACCCGTGAGGGGATTACCTTCGTGGTGACCAACACCTATAAAACGCCCTCCAATCCGCCCGTCAATCCCCCTTCCAAGCCGCCCAAACTGCCCCAGACCGGACAATACTGGTGGCCGGTGCCGGTGCTGCTGGCCTCCGGACTGCTTCTGGTGGCGGTGGGACTGGTGCGCCGCAGAGGTGGTGCCGGCCATGAGAGATAAGAGAGGCATTCCGCTGATTACAATGGGGCTGCTGTTGATTACGGCAGCCCTTTTGCTTACGGGGTACAATTTGCTGGAGGATGAACGGGCGGCCCAGTCCGTCGAGCAGATCATAGCGCAGATGGAGGAGCGGCACCCGGCGGAGCCGGAGACCGGCGGCTCCGTGGGCGGAGACACAGCGGAGGAGATCCCGGACTATCTGCTCAACCCATCCATGGAGATGCCGGAGGAGATCATTGACGGTCACAGCTACATCGGCGTACTGGAGATCCCGGCCTACGGCCTCACGCTTCCCGTCATGAGCCAGTGGAGCTATCCCGGCCTGAAAATTGCCCCCTGCCGGTACATGGGCTCCGCCTACACTGACGATCTCATCATTGCGGCTCACAACTACACAAGGCACTTCGGCAACCTGAAAAATCTGGAGCCGGGCGATCGAATCATCTTTACCGATGTAGACGGAAACGTCTTTTCCTACGAGGTGATCCTGCGGGAGACGCTGATGCCCACCGCCATCGAGGAGATGGAGAGCGGCGACTGGGATCTGACCCTGTTTACCTGCACCATCGGCGGCGCTTATCGTGTCACCGTCCGCTGCCAGCGGGCGGAGTGAGAATAGAAACCGAAATCATATGCCCTGGAGCCAAAGCCCAGGTCAGCGGCGGCCTCAATGGTGTGAATGCCGTGGCGGGACTCCACCCGCTCCAAAAAGTGTTTCTGTCCGGGGTCGTCGGTGGCGGCATAGACCAGATCAATGCAGGCCTGATCGATGGCGATGGGATCCAGAGAGGCGAGAATGCCCACGTCCTTCATGCAGGGATCCTCCGCCACGGCGCAGCAGTCGCAGTCCACGGAGATATTCTTCATCACGTTGATAAAGGCCATGTGTCCCTTAAAGTACTCCACCACAGAGGAGGCGGCGTCCGCCATGGACTCCAAAAAGGCGTCCTGCTCCGGCAGGTTGTCCCAGACAATGGTCTGATCCTCGGTAAAGCCGGCGGAGTGGATCCAGCTCTTGCCGGCGGAGGAGGCGCAGCCGATGGACAGCTGCTTCAGCGCCCCGCCGTAGCCGCCCATGGGGTGGCCCTTAAAGTGGGAGAGGACGATCATCGAGTCGTAATTGGCCATGTTCTTACCCACCAGATTCCGCTTTAAGCGCTTCCCCTCCGGGATGGCAAGCTCCAGATCAGGCCCCTCGGCATCCATCAGATCCACGGTGTAGAACTTGTTCCAGCCGTGATATTCGATCAGCTTGCGGTGCTTGTCAGTGTAGTTCCGCTCCCCGGCATAGGCGGTGTTGCACTCCACCACCGTGCCCTTCAACCGGTCGATGATGGGCCGCCAGAAGTTGGGACGGATGAAGTTCTGGTTGCCCTTCTCACCGGAGTGGAGCTTGACTGCCACCTTGCCGGGCAGGTCAATGCCCAGAGCGTTATACAGCGCCACCACCTTTTCCGGGGTGATCTCTCGGGAGAAGAATACCTTTGCTTTCATAGTCAGCACCTCTTTCGCAGCCTTTTATCCTATATTATAACTGCTTGTCCGCAACTTAGGCAAGAATTTTTTCATAATTTGGGCGATCCAGCTCAAGAGGGCAAAATTTGTTGGAAAAAACCCTTTCATTTTGGGACAGATATAATCAGTTCAAAGCTTACAAATGAGGTGAGACGCAATGAAAGCGATGGAACGGGGATACGATGTATACCACACCCTGCGGCAGACGTTGGAATCGGGCTGGGAGGTACTGGCCCGTCAACCGGCGGTTCCGGTTTTGGCGGAGTGTGCCGGGCGGCTGCTTCTTGGGGTAATGCTCTCCGCCGCCCGGGTGTTTGATACATATTCCCCCTTTGCTCTGGGCTTTGTGGCGGCCTCCGGGTCGGGACTGGGCGGATTTGCCGCTCTGGTGGGAGCCAGTCTGGGTTATCTCTCCACTCTGGGGCTGGTCAGCGGCCTGCGGTATGTCTCCGCCGCTATCTTTATCTATGCAGTGGCCTTTGCCTTTTATGATATGCCCGTCTATCAAAAGCGGTGGTTTATGCCCCTGTGCGGCGGAGTCGTGGGTGCCCTCACCGGCTTTCTCTATCTCTCGGAGCTGGGCTGGCATCGGCGGGACCTGCTGGCCTTTGGAACCGAGGTGTTGCTCATCACCGGCTCCGCCTTTCTCTACCGGCTGGCCCTCCAACCCTGGACAGAGCCTGAGACGCCGGCGGACAGACGATGGGTGGGAGCGGGACTGCTCTACTTAGGCGGCACACTGGCGGCGGCCCTCCGGGGGATTGCCCTCTTCGGCCAGATGGGGCTGGGCATTGCCCTCTCGGCGGCGGCAGTGCTCCTGCTGGCCCGCCGGTCGGGGACCGAGGCAGTGTCGGCAGGGGTGGTGCTTGGACTGGTGCTGGATCTCTGCTGCGGCGGGGGAGGACTGTACACCGGGGCGCTGGCCTTTGGGGCCTTGCTCGCAGGAGCGGTAATGGAAAAGAGCCGGTGGCTGGCGGGACTGGGCTTTTTTGCCGGGGGCTGCGCCGCTGCGCTGTGGAACGGCCCTGCGGAATTACAGGTGAGCCTGGTGCTGGACATGGGGGCGGCGGCCGCCATTGTCAGCGCCCTCCCGGACCGCGTCCTCCCCGTTCGGGCAAGGGACCGGCCCCGGGCGTCGCCCCCCTTACAGGCCCTCCCGGTTCCTGCCTATCCCTCTTATACCAAGCGTCAGCTGCAGGACAAGCTGACGGGGCAGGCGGCGGCCTATCGCACATTGTACGAGGATATGCGCGGGGGACTGGACCGGCCTCCGGACCCTGCCCAGCGTCTGGAGCAGGTCTTTGACCGGGCGGCGGAGCAGGTCTGTCAGGACTGCCCCCGTTACCCCCTGTGTTGGAAACAGGACTATCACGATACTTATCAGGCCTTTCAGCGGCTCCTCTCTGCCACCCGGCAGCGGGGCTACGGCAAGCTGAGCGACGCCCCCATCTCATTTTTGAGCGTTTGTTCTCGTGCGGGGGAACTGGTCTCGGCAGCCAATGTGGAATATGCCTCGCTGCTCCATCGGCGGCAGATGGAGGCCCGGCTTCGGACCAGCCGGGAGGCTGTGTGGCGGCAGTATGCCCAGCTGTCCGAGCTGCTGGGCCGGGCGGCAAAGGAGCTGGAATACGACCTGACTCCCGACCCTCAGCAGGCGCAGCCCGTCCTCCGCTTTCTCAAACGCCATGGGCTGGAGGCGGACATCCGCCTGGGCCGGGACCTTCGGGGACGTCTGGTCCTCCAGATGACGGGAGAGGACCTGAGCTCCGTTCAGGACGGCCCCCTGCTGGAGGCGCTGAGCCGCAATATGGGCATGTCCTTTGCCCTGGGTCCCCTGGAGCGGGACCGGGCGGGCCAGCGGCTGACGCTGGTCCAGGAGGACAACTATCAGGCCACCGCCGGGGTGGCCGCCCTCTCCAAAGAGGGGGAGACGGTCTCCGGAGACGGGGGCAACTGGTTTCGGGACAAGGACGGCCGGCTGTGGGTGGTGCTCTGCGACGGCATGGGCAGCGGCCGTCTGGCGGCGGAGCAGAGTCATCTGGCGCTCCGCCTGCTGGAGGACTTTCTCCGGGCCGGGGTCAGCCCGGAGATCGCCCTTGCCACCCTCTCCAATGCCCTTGCCCTCCGTGGGGAGCAGGAGGTGGGCTTTACCACCATTGACCTTGTGGGACTGGACCTGTTTTCCGGGGAAGGCCAGAGCTACAAGCTGGGGGCAGGCCCCACCTACCTGCGCCAGTCCGGCCGGGTAAAAAAGCTCTCCGGCACCAGCCTCCCTGCGGGACTGGAATTCGGCCAGAGGGCGGAGCCGGATGTCTGCTCCTTTCAGCTGGGGGGCGAGGACCTGGCCGTCATGGTCAGTGACGGCATTCTGGACGGAGAGGAGGACGACTGGATCTGGCCCCTCATCCGGGACCACCGGGACAAGAGCCCCAAAGAGCTGGCGGCCCGCATTTTGGAGCGCAGTCCCGGGGGCCGGGACGACCGGACCGTATTGGTACTCCAGCTGAGCAAGCGGACAAAAGCCCCAAATCGGGTGCGGGCAAAGGCGGCAAGTTAAACGGAGGTATATTTTCCCAGCTGTGTGACCATACTGATTCCAAACTTGGAAAGGTGTGGAAGCCATGGTAAAGGGAACTTCCCGGCGGGTGATCGTCGTTCGCCCACCGGATCAGCAGTTATTTGAACAGGCCATCTTCCTGCTCAAGGAGGACGCCGCCGAGCAGCAGGGCGTGACGGCCCAACAGGTGGTGCAGGAGGCAAAGGAGGCGGCAGACAGTTATCTCCGAAAGCACGCCCCCGGTAAGCGGGGCCTGGCCCGGCTGGGGAAGTACCGGGGCTGGCTCTGGTTTCTGGCCGGGGCGGCCTGTACGGGCATTGCCGTTATGATCCTGCTGTAAATAGAACGGGGACGCACAAGCATGCGTCCCCGTTTTCGGTACGTCATTTTGTTTTACGCTTCGCCGGTCTCGCCCAGGTCAGGCTCGCTCTCCGGGGCTGCGTCGTCGGTGCCGGCGTCCTCCGGGGAGGCTTCGGCTGCGGGGGCCTGGCCCTCGTGGAGGACATAGGCGTAAAGCTCGCTGTCGGTGTCCCGCTCAAAGTAGACCCCGTTGGAATATTGGAGGATGAGGTCGGTGGTAGAGGTGGCCTCCTCCTCCGTGGGAGCCAGCCGGGTGACCCAATTGTCCTGCATGCCGGGAAGGACGGTGGAGGTAATGGTACCGCCATTCATGTCCCCCTGGAAATGGAGCTGGAGCATATAGGTCGCCAGCGTCTTATTGTTGAACCAGCAGGTGCCCAGACCGTAGAAGATGGGGCAGTTGTTGTAGTACTCAATGCCCTGAATGCAGTGGCTGTGGGCGCCGATGACCACATCCGCTCCGGCGTCAATGAGTTGGTGGCCCAGATCCCGCTGCTCGTCAGAGGTCTCATATACATAGTCCGTGCCCCAGTGCACCATGGCGATGACAAAGTCGGCGTTTTCCTTGGCCTCCCGGACGGAGGAGAGGAATTTGTCATATTCGTAGCACAGCAGCACGCCGGAGGAGTCCTCCGTGGCCTCGGGGGTATAGCGGGTATGCTCGGCGTTGCAGGCGTCTACAAAGCCCACGGTCACTCCCTGCCGCTCCACATAGACGGGGGCGGAGGCCTCTACAATGTTCTCGCCTGCGCCTACCCGGAGGATGCCGGCGCCGTCCAACGTGGCGAGGGTGTCAGTCAGGCCGTCAGGGCCCATGTCATAGATGTGGTTGTTGGCCAGAGTCACCAGGTCTACGCCCAGTTCCTCAAGGATGGAGACGTTGGCCGGGTCGCCGTGGATGGTCCACCGCTTACCCGCCAGAGCCTGCCCCCGGGTGGTGAAGGCAAACTCGTTGTTGACGCAGAAGAGGTCGGCATCCCGCATGAGCTGCAAAAGCTCGGGACCGATACAGTCCTCAATGCCGTTTTCCCGGGCCTTGAGATGCTGCATGGGAGACCAGTCGTCCGCCAGATTCAAATCACCCATGAAGGAGAAGGTGAAGTCGTACTTGCTGGCCTCCAGTGCGGCGGCCTGTTCCTCTGCCAGACGGCGCTCCTCCTCCTGCTGGGCCTGAAGGGCGGCAGCCTCGGCGGCGGCCTGTTTTTCTGCCTGGTGACGGGCTGCCACGGACTGAATGCCGCCGATGGCAAAGCAGATGAGAATGACGATAAGACACACTGCATTGAGGACAAAGCCAGGTCTCGGCCGGCGCTTGCGGGGTCGTCTCTCCTCCATGGGAATTGCTCCTTTCCAAATGAGAAAACAGGCCGCTGTGTCCAGCGGCCCGTCTCAATCGTTTGTCACAAATTGTCGCTGCAATCTATTCTAACACAGATCACAGTCTATCGTCCAGAGGGACAAAGGGATTTTTGGGCCCAACGGCCTTGTAAGCGGGCCGGATGATACGGCTGCCGCTGAAGATCTCCTCCATCCGGTGGGCGCACCAGCCCACCATACGGGCGGTGGCGAACAGGGGGGTATAGAGCTCCTCGGGAATGCCCAGCATATCGTAGACAAAACCGGAGTACAGGTCCACATTGGCGCACATGATCTTCTCTTTGCCGGTGACGGCGGAGAACACCTGAGGGGTGATGCGCTCCACACGCTCGATCAACTCCAGCCGGTCTCCCATGCCCCGCTTCTCCGCCAGCGTGCGGCTGAAGCGCTTGAGCACCTTGGCTCTGGGGTCGGAAAGGGTGTAGACAGCATGGCCCATGCCGTAGACCAGACCGCTGTGGTCATAGCCCCGGCCCCGGAGAAGGTTGGCAATGCAGGCGGCAACCTCGTCGTCGTCCTTCCAGTCCTTTACCGTCTGGGCGATGTAGTCCATCATCTGCTTGCACTTGATGTTAGCCCCGCCGTGCCGGGGGCCCTTGAGGGAGCCGACCGCCGCGGCGATGGAGGAGAAGATGTCCGTGTAGGACGAGGAGATGACCCGGCAGGTAAAGGTGGAGTTGTTGCCGCCGCCGTGCTCGGCGTGGAGCATGAGACACAGATCCAGCAGCCGAGCTTCCTCCTCGGTGTACTGCTGATCCTCCCGGATGGCTGCCAGAATGTTCTCTGCCGTGCCCTTGCCGGGCTGGGCCCGGTGGATGTAAAGGGATGCCTTGTCAAAGTAGCACCGCTTGGCGGCATAGCCGTGGGCTACGATCATGGGCGTCCGGGCAATGAGCTGCATGGCCAGGCGAAGCTGATTTTCCAGCGTCATAGTCTCCGGATCGTCGTCATAGGAATAGAGGGTAAGGATGCTGCGGCCCAGCTTATTCATAATGTCCTGGCTGGGAGCCTTGATGATCATGTCCTCGGTAAACATATGGGGGAGGGGACGCATCTCGTCCATCGCCCGCTGGAACTGCTCCAGCTGCGCCCGGTTGGGGAGCTGGCCCATGAGCAGGAGATAGGCGGTCTCCTCAAAGCCGAAGCGGTTTTCGTTGACGCAGCCCCGGATCAGATCCTCTACGCTGATGCCCCGATAGAGCAGGCGGCCCTCCATGGGCTGCTTTTCGCCGTCCTCAATGTAATAGCCCTTTACGCTGCCCACCTCGGTGAGACCGGCCATCACGCCGGTGCCGTCCCCGTTGCGCAGACCCCGGCGGACCTGATACTTCTCGTACAGGGCGGGACGGATCCGGCTGTATGCATTCAGCTGGCTGCTCAGATCGTGGATATATTCGTTTGTCTCAGGGGAGAGAAGTCTGCTCATAGCTGTTCAGCGCCTTTTCTGGATTTGCGAGGGGGAAGAACACATGTCTATACCGCATCACTTTACCGTATATTATATATGAGCAAAGCAAATAAGTCAAACGGACAAGCAAGAAAATGAATCACCGGAGAAAAAACCGTCACAATAGAACAAAAAACGTGGCATTTCTCCTGGATGATAGTGGAATTTTATATAGAATGAAAAAATCCTTTTGCAAGGAGAGATTTACCATGCTGCATCGTGCCCTGCTGATTGCCCTGGCCCTTATGCTGGCCCTGCTGGCCCTGCCCCTGACTGCCCTGCCTGCCGGGCCGGATCCTGATGCCCAGGCGTCTGCAATCGTTCTGGACGAGCCCCTGCCGGCCCCCGTTTCGGCACCGTCCGACCCTGAACCGGCCTCCGCTCCCTTGGAGGCGCCGGCGAAGGAGACTGTGACGGAGACGCCCGCCGCACAGGACACCCTCCGGGTGCTGATGCCGGACGGCAGCGTGGAGGAAATGGACATGGAGGACTACCTCTGGGGGGTGGTGGCGGCGGAGATGCCCGCCGCCTTTGAGGAGGAGGCCCTCAAGGCCCAGGCGGTGGCCGCCCGGACCTACACGCTGTATCAGATGCTGCACAGCAAGAAAAATCATCTCCAAGCGGACGTCTGCACCGACTACCGCTGCTGTCAGGCCTGGATCTCCCGTAGTGAGCGGCTGGAGAAGTGGCCAGAGGACAAGGGGGAGGAATACGCCGACAAGCTCACCGCAGCCATTGCCGCCACTGCCGGGGAGACGGTGGTCTGGGAGGGAGAGCCTGCCCTTACCGTCTTTCACGCCTCCTCCGCCGGGCGCACCCGGTCTGCCCAGGCGGTCTGGGGGCAGGACATCCCCTATCTGGTCTCGGTGGACAGCCCCGAGGGGGAGGAGGACGCCCCCAATTATTACAGCGTGGTCACTATGGAGGCATCGGAATTTGCCCGGCGCTTTACCGCAAGCTATCCAAATGCCGATCTCTCCGGAGATTGCGCCCAGTGGTTTACAGGCGGCACGACGGACGACAGCGGAGCGCCGGAGACCTTTACAGTGGGCGGCGTCACCGTCACCGCCCAGGAGCTGCGGGCCCTCTGTGACCTGCGCTCTGCCACCTTTGAGGTGGAGTGCGAGGGAGAGACAGTCACCTTCTATGTCACCGGCTACGGCCACGGAGTGGGCATGAGCCAGTACGGGGCCAACGTCATGGCAAAGGAGGGCGCGTCGTACCGGGAGATTCTGGAGCACTACTATCCGGGAACAACGGTGGAAGGAGACTAAATCTGAGCGGGCGAATTGCAGCCGGATAATAGCAAAGGAACGGCAAATTGCCGTTCCTTTTGCGTTTCAAAAATATATCACACCAGCTTTGCCCCGGCAGGCACACTGTCGTCCAGCATGACCAGCTTCAGCTCTCCGTCCTTTTCGGCGGAGAGCAGCATGCCATTGGACTCCAGGCCCATCATCTTCCGGGGAGCCAGATTGGTGACGGCCACCAGAGTCTTGCCTACCAGCTCCTCAGCGGTGTACCACTGGGCGATGCCGGAGAGGATCTGGCGGCCTTCCGCCGTGCCGTCATCCAGCTGGAAGCAGAGCAGCTTCTTGCTCTTTTTTACGTTGGCGCACTCCTTGACCTTCACGACGGTCATATCCACCTGCTCAAAGACGTCAAAGCTGATCTCCGCCTTGGGAGCTTCGGCCTCCGGCTGGGCGGCGGGGGCGGCAGGTGCTTCGGGGGCAGCGGTTTCCGCTGCGGGGGTGAGGTTCAGTTCTTCAGACATGGGGATTCTCCTTCTTCTGTATGTTCTGTCTCTTCGGTGAGAGAGGTATCTTCTGCGGCAGGAGCCTGGAACTTCATGGACAGCAGCGCCGCCAAAAGCCAGGCCAGCTGACCTAACAGAGAGAGACGATAGGATAAGGGCAGGGGGGCAGCGGCGGCCATGAGCAGCATAGGCAGGGCCAGGAGGGCGATGAGGGCAAAGGCCGTCCCCTTGGGCCGTTCATATGCAAAGGCGGCATACCCCACCCAGGCGGCGGCGAGGACAATGCCGGTGAGAATGGGCCAGAGATAGGTCTCCCGGTTAGGGTAGGATCCGAACTGGTGATAAAAGGCCACCAGCCAGAAGCACCCGGAAAAGGCGGGGAGGAGGAGCAGGGAGATATACCGCTTGCGCTCCGTGTCCGTCCACAGGGTGAGCAGCAGCTCTGCCACGCCCTGGCCTAGGAGCAGCAACCCCAGAATCAGAGAGATCACAGGAAATGGCCTTGCGCTCCACTGCTCTGAGATCAGCAGCCCTCCGGCAAACAGGGAGCAAACCACCGCCGCCAGCCGAAGCAGCCGCCGGGCAGGGGTCTGGCTGCCATAGGGAGCGGGAGAGACGGTATCTCTGGGATGTCGGATAAAAAAGACCAGGCCGATCACCAGCAGACACAGGCAGAAAAACAGATTGCAGGTCCGGACCAGCGCCGGGTCCGTGACCAGCTGGGTGACAGGGTCATAGGCCGCCTTCCAAACGGCCAGGCGAAAACCGCCGCAGATCAGCCCCAGTATCAGGGACAGAGCCGCAGATCGCTTTATGGTCATTCAATCACTTCCTTTGACAGCAGGCATATCGCCTACGAGTAACAGTCTACCACAACCGGAAAAAATTGCAATGACCGGAATTGGAGAAAAAAGGGGAAAGGGCGAGAAGAAAAGACCCAGCGGCAGGAAAATTTTGAGAAAGAGCGTTCCGACGGTTGAAATCCCATAAACCTTGTTATATAATAGGTTAAAAGTAATGAAGTAACGGAGGAAACATTTTATGGTGGTTTCAACCAAAGGACGCTATGCGCTGCGGGTAATGATCGACCTGGCAGAGCATCAGACCGAGGGCTATCTGCCCCTGAAAGAGATCGCCGAGCGGCAGGAGATCTCAGAGAAGTATCTGGAGACCATCCTGAAAAGTCTGGTGCAAAACCGCATTCTCACGGGCATGCGGGGTAAGGGCGGGGGCTATCGGCTGACCCGCACCCCGGAGCAGTATACGGTGGGGGAGATCCTGCGTCTCACCGAGGGGGACCTGGCCCCTGTGTCCTGCCTGGAGCAGAATGCCCCTCCCTGTCCCAGGGTTGCCCGTTGCCGCACCCTTCCCATGTGGAAGAAGCTGGATCAGATGGTCAATGAGTTTTTCGACAGCATCACCATTGCCGACCTGATGGACGGCGGGGACAGCGGAGATGACTATGTGATTTGAGCGGAGCGCCGTCCATTTTCTCATGCAACGCAAACCGCCCGGAAGCATCGCTTCCGGGCGGCATTTTGCTGTCTGTTTCGATTACTTTGCGTACTCCACAGCCTTGGTCTCACGGATGAGATTGACCTTGATCTGGCCGGGGTATTCCATGGTCTCCTCGATCTGCTTGGCAATGTTGCGGGCGAGAATGACCATCTCGTCCTCACTGACCTGCTCGGGCTTGACCATGACACGGATCTCACGACCGGCCTGGATGGCGTAGGCCTTGTCCACGCCCTTGAAGGAGGAGGACAGATCCTCCAGACGCTGGAGCCGTTTGATATAGTTCTCCACGTTCTCACGGCGGGCGCCGGGCCGGGCGGCGGAGATGGCGTCGGCGGCCTGGACCAGGCAGGCGACGATGGTCTGCGGCTCGATGTCGTTGTGGTGGGCGGCAATGGCGTGAACGATCTGCTCGTTCTCCTTGTACCGCCGGGCCAGATCCACGCCGATCTGGACGTGAGAGCCCTCGATCTCGTGGTCCACGCTCTTGCCGATGTCGTGCAGGAGACCGGCCCGCTTGGCCTGATTGACATCCGCCCCGATCTCGGCGGCCAAAAGACCGGCGATGTGAGAGACTTCAATGCAGTGATTGAGCACATTCTGACCGTAGCTGGTGCGGTAGTGCATCCGGCCCAGCAGACGGACCAGTTCAGGATGGATGTTGTGGATGTTGGTTTCGAAAATGGCCCGTTCGCCCTCGGCCTTGATGATGGACTCCACCTCACGCTTGGCCTTTTCCACCATCTCCTCGATGCGGGCGGGATGGATGCGGCCGTCTGCAATCAGGCGCTCCAGGGCAATGCGGGTGATTTCCCGGCGGACCGGGTCAAAGCAGGAGACGGTAATGGCCTCCGGGGTATCGTCGATAATCAGCTCCGCACCGGTGAGGGTTTCCAGCGTGCGGATGTTGCGGCCTTCCCGGCCGATGATGCGGCCCTTGATCTCGTCGTTGGGCAGGGGCACCACGGAGACAGCGACCTCAGCCACCTGGTCGGCAGCGCAGCGCTGGATGGCAAGGGCGATGAGCTTGCGGGCGTAGACGTCGGCCTCGTCCTTGTACTTGGCCTTGATCTCCTTGATCTTCACCGCTTCCTCGTGGGTGACCTCGTCCTGAACCTGCTGGATCAGGTAGCTCTTGGCCTCCTCGGCGGTGAAGCCGGAAATGCGCTCTAACAGATCCATCTGGCTCTTCTTCAGGGCCTCGGCCTCTTCCCGGGTACGGTCGGCAGCGGCAATCTTGCTCTGCAGCCGCTCTTCCTTCTTCTCCATCTGCTCGGTCTTGCGGTCCAGGTTCTCCTCCTTGCTCTGGAGACGGCGCTCCTGCTTCTGCAGGTCCGCCCGCTGTTCCTTGACCTCACGCTCGTAGGCGTTGCGCTCTTTGTGGATCTCTTCGCGGGCCTCCATCAGCGCCTCGCGCTTCCTGTTCTCGGCGTCCTTAATGGCGACATTGACGATGCGGGTAGCCTCGTCCTCAGCGGAGCCGATCTCCTTTTCAGCGACGTTCTTCCGATAGAGAAAGCCGCCCAGAGCGCATACAATACCGACGACCAACGCAATGATAACTGCGATAAAAATTGGTATCATGGTTGAAAGATACACCTCCTTATTAAATTGTCAAAAGTGGCATTCCGGTGACCCGGAAATGTGCAAAAAGAACAGACGACAGCGCTGCCGCCTGCGGAAAATACGTTTGAAAAACAGCCCTCATACAAACCGCCCCGACAGGCGCTTTACCGTTCTTCAAAATGATCCACATATATTTTACTTGACTTCCGGCGCAATGTCAAGATGCCCCTGACTTCCGGTCAGGATTTCTTTTGCAAAACTGGCCTCCGACAGGATTGGATTGCATACCGCCCCGCATCAAAGCATAGAATGACCCTGCGTGAACAGAGGACGACCGGTTGCAGGAGAGGAGGCGGTGCCCTGTGAGTGGGGGAAGAAGAGTGAAGCGGCGGACGAGCCGGCCTGTCCGCCGGGGCGGGCGGCTTGCGGCTCTGGCCATGGGGGCGGGAGCGCTGTGGCTGCTGCTGCGGGGAGTGGAGCTGCCCCTGCCGGAGGGGGCGGAGGTCTCCCGGCTGCTGTTGGGACAGGAACTGGCCCCTGCGGCGCCCCCGGTGACGGCGGAGGAACTGCTGCTGGACCGGCTTCCGCCCATCTATCAGGCGGACGAGCCCGCCCCGGAGCTGTCCGCAGAGGAGCCGGACTCCCCCGAGGAGGCGCCTCCGGCGGAGGAGACCCTGCTTCCCGTTTCCGGGCTTTTGGAGGCTCCGGAGGAGGAGCAGGCGGAGGAAGGGGAGGAGCCGACGCCCCAGCCCATAGAAGTGCCGCCCATCTCGGTGGATCCGGAGGCGCTGGAGCTGACCAACTCCACTGAGGGCATCCAGCTGACCCTGGGGGACTATCTCAGCCGGGAGGTGCCCCTCACCGTCTCTGCCCAAGGCCCGCAGATCCTCATTATGCACACCCACGGCACCGAGGCATACACCATGGCGGACGGGGATAACTATACTCCCTCCGACACTGCCCGCACCACGGACGAGAACTACAATATGATCCGGGTGGGGGAGGAGATGAAGTCCGTCTTCGAGGACATGGGTTTTACCGTCATCCATGACACCACCCTCTATGACTATCCCAGCTATACCGGCTCCTATGCCCGGTCGCTGAAGGGGATCCAGAGCTATCTGGAGCAGTATCCCACCATCTCTGTTGTGCTGGATGTCCACCGGGACGCCATGATCGCCCAGGACGGCACGGCCTATAAGGTGACGGATACCATCGACGGGGAGACCGTTGCCCAGGTCATGCTGGTGGTGGGCACCAACGACGGGGGACTGGACCATCCGGGGTGGGAGGACAACGTGACTCTGGCGGCCCACATCCAGGCCCGAATGCTGGCTATCGACAGCGGCTTTCCCCGTCCGGTCAATCTCCGCTCCCAGCGGTTTAACCAGCACATGACCCAAGGCTCTCTTTTGGTGGAGGTGGGCACCAGCGGCAACACCTTGCAGGAGGCGCTGGCCGGGGCAAGACTGTTTGCTCAGGCGGCAGGGGAGGAATATCTGAGGTGTATGGAAGAGCCGTGAGAAAAGAAAACGAATAGAGAAGCGGAAAAAGCGGGACTGCAGCGGCATCGGGCAGCGGATGCCGCTTTGTCTTGCCCGGAAATGCTTGCAATTCCCGGTAAGAGCCACTATAATAATGCCTGAATTGTGTGGAAATGGCTGCTTGCAGTTATTTCCACACAATTGTGCGGCATGCGCCGCAGAAATTGACTGAAAAGCGGCTCATTCAGCAGACATGGGCAATGTGCGTATTTCCGAAGGAGGGGGCGGCGGTTTTATGAATTTCCGGGCGTTTCGTGCCGCCTTTCCTCAGACGGTGCCTGTGATGGCGGGCTATCTCGCTCTGGGCGTTGCCTACGGGCTGCTTATGTCCTCGGCAGGGCTGAGCGTGTGGTGGACGCTGCTGATGAGCAGTATCATCTATGCCGGCTCCGGCCAGTTTCTGGCGGTCTCCCTGCTCACCGGGGGCGCGTCTCTGGCCCAGGCCGCTCTGCTCACGCTGGTGCTCCACTTCCGGCATCTGTTTTACGGACTCAGCCTGATCTCCCGCTTTCAGGGGACAGGCTGGAGAAAGCCCTATCTGATCTTCGGCCTGACCGACGAGACCTATGCGCTGCTCACTGCCGCTCCCGTTCCGGCCGAGATCCCCCCTCAGGACTTCTATTTTGCCGTCACCCTGCTGGATCAGCTTTACTGGGTGACAGGTTCTGTTTTGGGCAGTACCATCGGCACATTTATTACCTTCAACACCGCCGGCGTGGACTTTGCCATGACTGCACTCTTTGTCGTTCTGCTGGTGGATCAGGTGAAAAAACAGGAAGACCGCATCCCGGCCGCCATTGGTTTGGGCTGTGCGCTGCTCTCCCTGGTTTTGTTCGGCGGGGGCAGCTTCCTGATTCCGGCGCTGGCAGCGATCACTGTTTTGCTGCTGGCCGGTCGGGGCAAGATGGAAAGGCGGGTGTCTCCCCCATGAGCGGTAACTATATTCTCACCGTCATTTTGGTGATGGCTGTCGTCACCCTGCTGACCCGTGCCCTCCCCTTTTTCCTCTTTGACCGGGGCGGAGAGCCGCCGAAGTGGATCTGCTATCTGGGCAACGTTCTCCCTCCTGCCATGATGGCCCTGCTGGTGGTCTACTGCCTGCGAAACGTAGACCTGACCGCCGGGAGCCACGGCCTGCCGGAGCTGATGGGCGTGGCCGCAGCGGCAGGGCTCCACCTGTGGAAGGGCAATACACTGCTCAGCATCTTCGGCGCGACGGCGCTCTATATGGTGCTGGTGCAGGCGGTTTTTGTGTGAAGGGCGGCCTGTCGTCGAACGGGCGATTCGTGAATCGCCCCTACGCTTTATATCACGATATATTTTCCACTGGAGGTAAATCCATGTCAAAATACGATTCCGAAATCAACCGCCGGCGAACCTTCGCCATTATCTCCCACCCGGACGCCGGTAAGACCACGCTGACGGAAAAGTTCCTGCTCTACGGAGGCGCCATCAATCAGGCGGGCGTGGTCAAGGGCAAGCGCAACGCCCGGGCAGCCACCTCGGACTGGATGGAGATCGAGAAGCAGAGAGGTATCTCCGTCACCAGCTCCGTCATGCAGTTCCAGTATCAGGGCTTCTGCATCAATATTCTGGACACCCCCGGCCATCAGGACTTCTCTGAGGACACCTACCGCACCCTGATGGCAGCGGACTCCGCCGTCATGGTCATCGACGCCGCCAAGGGCGTGGAGGCCCAGACCCGGAAACTCTTTAAGGTCTGCGCCATGCGGGATATCCCCATCTTCACCTTCATCAACAAGATGGACCGGGAGGCGAGGGACCCCTTCGACCTCTGCGAGGAGATCGAGCACGAGCTGGGCATCGACACCTGTCCGGTGAACTGGCCCATCGGCTGCGGCAAGGACTTTCAGGGCGTGTATGACCGGCAGAAAAAGCGCATCCTCCACTTCACCTCCAACGGCAGCGCCAAGGCCGCCGATTCCGAGGAAATCGATCTGGATGACCCCCGGCTTTCCGACGTCATCGGGGAAGCCCACTGCCAGCAGCTTCGGGACGAACTGGAGCTGCTGGACGGCGCCGGCGAGGAGCTGGACTTAGAGGCTGTCCGCCACGGACAGCTCTCCCCGGTGTTCTTCGGCTCGGCGCTGACCAGCTTCGGCATTGAGGCATTTTTGGAGGAGTTTCTGCGCATGACCACCGCACCTCTCTCCCGAAAGGCGGGAGATCAGGTGGTGGACTCCTTCTCCGACGACTTCTCCGGCTTTGTCTTTAAGATTCAGGCCAATATGAACAAGGCCCACCGGGACAGAATCGCCTTCGTCCGGGTCTGCTCCGGCCGGTTTGACGCTGACAAGGAGGTCTACCATGTGCAGGGGGAGCGGAAGCTGCGGCTCTCCCGGCCTCAGCAGCTCATGGCAGCCGAGCGGGAGATCATTGAAGAGGCCTACGCCGGGGACATCATCGGCGTCTTTGACCCCGGCATCTTCTCCATCGGGGACACCATCTGCGCCCCAAACGCCAAGTGCAAATTTGACCCCATTCCCACCTTCGCCCCGGAGCATTTCCGCCGGGTGCGCCCCAAGGACACGTTGAAGCGCAAGCAGTTCATCAAGGGGGCCGAGCAGATCGCTCAGGAGGGCGCCATTCAGATCTTCAAGATCCCCTACACCGGCATGGAGGAGGTCATTGTGGGCGTGGTGGGCACGCTGCAATTTGACGTCTTTGAGTACCGGCTGAAAAATGAGTACAAGGTAGACCTCATTATGGAGAGCCTGCCCTACGAATACGTCCGCTGGATCGACAAGAGCCCGGTGGAGGACTTGGACGACCTCATCATCGGGGACGGTCAGGATGTGAAGGTGGTGGAGGACTACCACGGGGGCAAGCTGATGCTGTTTTCCGCCCCCTGGTCCATCAACTGGGTGCTGGATAAGAACAAAGGACTGGAGCTCTCCGAGTTCGGGGGAGCGAGGTTTTAGGCTGCCCCTGAGAACGCATTTTGAAAGACATTCGTAGGGGTGCGCCTTGGCACACCCCGTCTATGCGGCTGTGTTCCGGGGTGTGGCAAGCCGCACCCCTACGTCGATTGCCGGATTTCCCATCGGGGCGTCGAGGAGGCCGCCCCCTACGAAATGCCTTAAATCAAAAATGATTCCCCGGCAGCCTTTGCGTGTTTTCGAGGCTGCCGGGTGTTATACTGTCTTGGTTGAGAGCGCTCTTCTCACATACTATGCCCGGCAGGTGCAGACGCACTTGCCGGGCATAGACCATTTCCGATTCATTCCGCTAAAAGCGCCAGTTCCGTATCCGTCCGGCCTCTCTTTTCCCGCTCCAGCTCCCCCTTCAGCTCGGTCATATGCTCCCAGTACCGCTTGGGAACGTGGCTCATCCGCAGCTTGGGATTATATCTCCCCTGGATGGCGATGGTGTCATAGAACTTCTGCCATAGTGCCTGATAGTCCGCCTCCTGAGCGTCGTCCTTGGGAAATTCAATGTGCTCCACCGGCCGGATGGCCCACTTGCCCTCAGCGTAGAGCAGCGCCTCGTGGTGGGTGCTGTCGTAGATGAGGAACGTCTCCTCCCGGAACCGCTGGCAGAAGTGGGGCCGCAGCAGGGGCAGCACCCGGTTTTTCGGGCTGATCTCGCTCCACAGAAGCCCTCTGGAATCGCTGAACCGGGTGAAACCCTTGAGGAGATGCGCCTCGCCGTAGAGCTTCTGCACCGCCTTGTTCAGCCGATTCACCCGATCGTCCGCGATCCAGTAGGTGACGCCGGGGCCAATGGTCTGGGCAAATTTTAAAAACTGCCAGATGGCGCACTCCCGGTCCGGCATGCAGGTGAGAAAGGCGTGGGCCACCAACGTCTGGGCCTCCTTGGAGACCTTCTGCCGCAGCTGGCGGTAAAACCGCTTAGCCCGGTTCTCGTCCGTGGGGACCACCCGCTCCGGATAGAGGGAGGTACGGTCCTCCTCCGGACCCTGAAAGGCCATGGGCTCTTCAAAGTGCTGAAAACTCTCGTCCATGCAGGTGAGAAATCCGGCAAAGCTGCCGTCGTAGGTGTAGGATACCTGAGTCCATCCGTTCATACCGCATTACCTCCGTCAAAGAGGCTGAGCTGCTCCGGCTCATAGGCCAGCAGCTTGGGCTTTTCCAGCGCCACCAGATGCCGCAGCACTCCGTCCGGACGCACCCGCAGTCCGTCCGACATCCTGCCGCCGCAGGTGATAAAGTACTGGGCCCGCTTCAGCACGACCCCCAGCTTTTTCAGGGCGGCATAGTCCAGCGTACAGGTCCGCCGGGCGGTGAGGATTCTCCTTGCCGAGGTCATGCCAATGCCCGGCACCCGGAGGAGCATCTCATAGTCCGCCCGGTTGACCTCCACCGGGAACTGCTCCATGTGCCGCAGTGCCCAGCAGCATTTGGGGTCCAGGTTCGGGTCGAAATTGGGGTTCTGCTCGTCCAGCAGTTCGCCGGCGTCAAAGCCGTAAAACCGCAGCAGCCAGTCTGCCTGATAGAGCCGATGCTCCCGCAGCAGCGGCGGCTTGAAGCCCTCGGGGGCGGGCAGCAGCGTGGAATTGGAGACGGGCATATAGGCGGAGTAGAACACCCGCTTGAGCTTGTACTTTTGGTACAGATTTTGGGTCAGGTGGAGAATATGCCGGTCGTTTTCCGGGGTGGCTCCGATAATCATCTGGGTAGACTGCCCCGCCGGGGCGAAGTGGAGGGCCTGCTTTGCCGGAAGCTGACGGATGGACTTCCGGCTCTCGGCGGAGCCGTCCCGAATGAGGGCCATGGGCTTTAAAATGGCGTCCTTTTTCTTGTCCGGGGCGAGTAAACCCAGACTCTGGGACGACGGCAGCTCGATATTCACGCTGAGTCGGTCGGCCAGAAGACCCAATCGCCAGGTCAGCAGCGGGTCAGCCCCGGGGATGGCTTTGGCGTGGATGTAGCCCTTAAAGCCGTAGGTCTCCCGCAGGAGGGAGAGGGCCCGGATCATCAGTTCGGTGGTGTAGTCCGGGTTGCGGAGGACGGCTGAGCTGAGGAACAGGCCCTCGATATAGTTCCGGCGGAAGAACTGAATCGTCAGCTCCGCCAGCTCCTCCGGGGTAAAGGCCGCCCGGCGGGTGTCGTTCGACCTGCGGTTGACGCAGTACTGGCAGTCGTAGACGCAGCAGTTGGTCAAAAGCACCTTTAACAGCGTCACGCAGCGCCCGTCGGCGGAGAAGGTGTGGCAGCAGCCCGCCATCATGGAGGAGCCCAGCCGTGCCTTGGCGCTCTTTTTATCCAGTCCGCTGGAGGTGCAGGCGGCGTCATATTTGGCGGCGTCCGCCAGAATCTCCAGCTTGTCCATCAGCTCCATTTGTCTCCCCTCCTGAATCGAACGAATGTTCTACGAACTTTTGTTCTATTATCGCAAAAAGATCCCCGCCTGTCAAGGGGGGATCTTTGGGTGGAGGTACAATAAATGGGACTGGGGATATTTGATCGATCAGCAGTTGCAAATGTCAAAAAACTGTGATATTCTGTCAGTGGCACTGCCATTGACACGGTAGGCGGTTGTCCCTCTTTTTTCGGAAGAGGGCAGCTTCTTTGCCCTCTTTTGCGTGATTCTACGAAAGGGGGGCTGCCCAATGATTACTTATTCTGATCTGATCCAGATTGGCATTTTGGTTGTTGGCATTATCGGCCTCTTTATTCAGGCCAATAAGAAGAAGTAACCGCCCAGCCTCCAAGCAAGCGGTTACTTCTTCAAAGTAACTATAAGGGGGACAACCGTCTATCGGCAGTGCCCTTGTTTATGCTTCTATTATAGTCAACGAAATTTGATTTGTCAAATCCATTTTGTCTGAGACCGTCTGAGACCATCTCGGACCGTCTCATTGGGCGGTCATTTCGATTCTCAGGGTTTCTCATACCACCCCAGAAACCCCACGACCAAGGCCACAAGTCCGTCCGCCAGCCACAAAACCCGATCCGCAAACAGATCCAGCACCACAAGGGCGGCAAAGGTGGCTGCCGCAAAAATGAGATACCTCGCCACCTGCCGCCGCCATTCCCCGCCCCGAAAGCGGCGGTTGGCTGCTTGGACAATGCAGGCCAGCAGCACCACCGCCAGCAAGCCGATGGAGATGCCCCAGATAATGAGCATGACGACAGGGATTTCTCCAAACAGCATCTGGGAGAGGAGAAGCAGGACGGTGACGAGGGGGAAGGCCACAAAGGCGGTGCGGTGCAGACGCTGGAAGGTGGTTTTCATGGGAAGGCCTCCAATACCGAAAATCAGCTGGGTTGATTTTACACCAAATCAAAATTCTTTGCAACGAGCCCACGCAAAACCCGCCTCCCCTTTTCGGGGAGGCGGGCATTGTTTTATCTGTATCAGTCAGGTGACTTGCTCGAATCAGCCGTACAGGTCGCCCAGCTTCTTCAGGTGCTCGTAGCGAGCCATTGCGGTGTCCTCGCTCTTCTTAAACAGCTTCTCTGCACGCTCGGGGAAGGAGCGGGTCAGAGCGGAGAACCGGGCCTCGCCCAGCAGGAAGTCATGGTAGCCGGGCTTGGGCTCCTTGGAGTCCAGGGAGAAGGGATTCTTGCCCTCGGCCTTCAGAGCGGGGTTGTACCGGAACAGGTTCCAGTAGCCGCAGGTGACGGCCTTCTTCATCTCGTTCTGGCAGTTGGTCATGCCGCCCTTGATGGAGTGCAGCTCGCAGGGGCTGTAGCCGATGATGAGGGAGGGGCCGGGATAGGCCTCGGCCTCCACAATGGCCTTCAGGGTCTGTGCGGGGTCGGCGCCCATGGCGACCTGAGCCACATAGACGTAGCCGTACTGCATCTGGATCTCAGACAGGCTCTTCTTGGCGATGGCCTTACCGGCAGCGGCAAACTGAGCGACAGCGCCGATGTTGGTGGACTTGGAGGCCTGACCGCCGGTGTTGGAGTAGATCTCAGTGTCGAAGACGAAGATGTTGATGTCCTCGCCGGTGGCCAGCACGTGGTCCACGCCGCCGTAGCCGATATCGTAGGCCCAGCCGTCGCCGCCGAAGATCCAGCAGGACTTCTTGTTCAGGTAATCCTTCTGAGCGAGGATGTCTTTGGCCTTGTCGCTGCCGTCGGCCTCCAGAGCGGCAATGAGCGCCTTGGTGGGCTTCTGGTTGTCAGCGGAGGAGGCGTAGGTATCCAGCCATGCCTCGGCGGCGGCCTTGAAGTCGTCAGAGGCAGTCTCAGCCAGAGCCTCGACCTTGCCCTTCAGAGCGTCACGGATGGTCTTCTGGCCGAAGTACAGGCCCAGACCGTGCTCAGCGTTGTCCTCGAACAGGGAGTTTGCCCATGCGGGGCCCTGACCGTCCTTGTTGACGGTGTAGGGAGAGGTAGCGCCGGTGCCGCCCCAGATGGAGGAGCAGCCGGTGGCGTTGGAGATGAACATCCGGTCGCCGAACAGCTGGGTGATGATGCGGGCATAGGTGCTCTCGGCGCAGCCGGCACAGGAGCCGGAGAACTCAAGCAGCGGGGTCTTGAACTGGGAGCCCTTGACGGTGTTGTCCACCAGTTCGTCCTTGACGGAGACCTTCTCGACGCAGTAATCGAAGACGGGCTGCTGATCCAGCTGGGACTCCTGAGGCACCATGGTGAGGGACTGGGTGGGGCACTTGGTCACGCAGACGCCGCAGCCCATGCAGTCCAGGGGGGAGACGGCCAGAGCGAACTTGTAAACGCCCTTGCCCTTGCCGACCTTGAAGTCAACGGCCTTGGTCTGGGCGGGAGCAGCGGCCTGCTCATCGGCATCCAGAGCGTAAGCGCGGAGGGTGGCGTGGGGACAGACAAAGACGCACTGGTTGCACTGCACGCACTTTTCGGGATTCCACTCCACCACGTTGACGGCGACGCCGCGCTTCTCATAGGCAGATGCGCCGTTGGCAAACGTACCGTCCACCATGGGCTCAAAAGCGGAGACAGGCAGGCTGTAGCCGTTCATCTGGTTGATGGGCTGCATGACCTCCTTGACCAGCTTGACGGTGTCCTCCCGGCCGGTCAGCTCGGCAGGAGCGGCGTCGGGAGCGGGATTGGCCCAGCTGGCGGGGATCTCGTGCTTGACGAAGGCGGTAGCGCCGGCGTCGATGGCGTTCCAGTTCTTCTCGACGACATCGCGGCCCTTCTTCAGGTAGGAGTGCTCAGCGGCGTCCTTCATGTAGCCGATGGCGTCCTCAGCGGGCAGGACGTTTGCCAGAGCGAAGAAGGCGGACTGCAGCACAGTGTTGGTGCGCTTGCCCATGCCAACCTTCTGTGCCAGGTCGATGGCGTTGATGGTGTACAGGTTGATCTTGTGATCATACATGTACTTCTTGCTCTCAGCGGACAGGTGCTCCTCCAGCTCCTCAAAGCTCCACTGGCAGTTGATGAGGAAGGTGCCGCCGTCCTTGATGTCGTTGACGATCTTGAAGTGCTTGGTGATGTAGCTGGGATTGTGGCAGGCCACAAAGTCAGCCTTGTTGATGTAGTAGGGGCTGCGGATGGGCTTGTCGCCGAAGCGCAGGTGGGAGACAGTGACGCCGCCGGTCTTCTTGGAGTCATACTGGAAGTAGGCCTGGACGTACTTGTCGGTGTGGTCGCCGATGATCTTGATGGAGTTCTTGTTGGCGCCCACGGTGCCGTCGCCGCCGAGACCCCAGAACTTGACCTCGACCGTGCCCTCAGCGGCAGTGTTGGGTGCCGGCTCCTCAGGCAGGGAGAGATAGGTCACATCGTCGTTGATGCCGATGGTGAAGTGGACCTTGGGCTCGTCCTTCTCCAGCTCCTTGTAGACAGCGAAGACGGAGGAGGGAGGGGTATCCTTGGAGCCGAGGCCGTAGCGGCCGCCGATGACCTTGATGTCGGTCTTACCGGCAGCGGCCAGAGCGGTGACGACGTCCAGATACAGAGGCTCACCCAGAGCGCCGGGCTCCTTGGTGCGGTCGAGGACGGCAATCTTCTTCACCGTCTCGGGAATGGCGGCCAGCAGCCGCTCAGCGGAGAAGGGACGATACAGATGGACGTTGATCATGCCCACCTTCTCGCCGCGGGCGACCTTGTAGTCCACGACCTCGCTGGCGACATCGTTGATGGAGCCGATGGCAATGATGATGTTCTCCGCGTCGGGAGCGCCGTAGTAGTTGAAGGCGGCGTAGTTGGTGCCCAGCTTCTCGTTAATGAGGGCGAAGTACTTATCCACCACGGCGGGCAGAGCGTCATAGAACTTGTTGCTGGCCTCACGGTGCTGGAAGAAGGTGTCGTCATTCTCGTGGGAGCCACGGGTGATGCCGTGGTTGGGGTTCAGAGCGTGGTCACGGAAGGCCTTAACGGCGTCCTGATCCACCATCTCGGCCAGATCCTTGTAGTCCCAGACGGAGAGCTTCTGGATCTCGTGGGAGGTACGGAAGCCGTCGAAGAAGTTCAGGAAGGGTACACGACCCTCAATGGCAGCCAGATGGGCCACAGGAGCCAGGTCCATGACCTCCTGGGGGTTGGCCTCGGCCAGCATGGCAAAGCCGGTCTGGCGGCAGGCCATGACGTCCTCGTGATCGCCGAAGATGTTCAGGGCGTGGGTGGTCAGGGCACGGGCGGCTACGTGCAGGACGCCGGGCAGCAGCTCGCCGGCGATCTTGTACAGGTTCGGGATCATCAGCAGCAGGCCCTGAGAGGCGGTGTAGGTGGTGGTCAGAGCGCCGGCAGCCAGAGAGCCGTGGACCGTACCGGCAGCGCCGGCCTCGGACTGCATCTCAATGACCTTGACGGTGTTGCCGAAGATGTTCTTCTGGCCCTGAGCGGCCCACTGATCCACGTAGTCAGCCATAGGGCTGGACGGGGTGATGGGGTAGATGCCGGCAACCTCAGTGAATGCATAGGATACCCATGCAGCTGCGTTGTTGGCGTCCATGGATTTCTGTTTTCTAACAACCATGTTTGGACTCCTCCTTAAATCAGATAGACTCCGTTTATTTATGACAGAGAACTCTGTCATATTTTCAGCGCAGACTTTTAGCAAGCGCCTTTTTTACGTTCTAATCATAACAGTCTTTGACCCGTTTGTAAACCTCGAAAAGCTGGATTTTTAGTGATTTTTTACTGTTTTATAAGTTAGATATGGCTTACTTTTCATCAAAAGTACCATTTTTTGCCGTTCTGAGGACTTCAGGCAATTTCCTGCTCAAAAGTTAGAATACGGTAATTTTTTCTGTTTCTGCGCTGCTCCCCTTTTTTCCGGGAGAGATTGCAATTTTTACCGTTTTCCGCTATGCTTATAAAGACGAATTCAGGTGAGGAGTGGTATTTCATGGTGGTCAACGTCCGTTCCCTGGGCATCCACGGCATCTCCGGCTACGAGGTGAGCGTGGAGTGTGACGTGGCTCGGGGCCTGCCCGGCTTTGAGGTGGTGGGCCTGCCGGACGCCGCTGTCAGGGAGGCCCGGGACCGGGTCCGCTCGGCGATCAAAAACTGCGGCTTTGTCTTCCCGGTGGGACGGATCACTGTAAATCTGGCGCCCGCCGACCGGAAGAAGGAGGGGACGCTGTACGACCTTCCCATTCTGGTGGGCATCCTCTCTGTCAGCGGGCAGATCTTTGCCGAGTTGGAGGACTGCGCCTTTGTGGGAGAGGTGTCCCTCTCCGGCGCTCTGCGGCCGGTGCGGGGCGTGCTGCCCATGGCGCTGGCGGCGCAGCAGGCGGGAGTGCGAAAGCTGTTCGTCCCCAAGGACAACGCCCCGGAGGCCACGTTGGCGGAGGGGCTGACGGTCTATCCGGTGGAGCATCTGGAGCAGCTGGCGGATCACCTTGCGGGACGGCAGGAGATCGCTCCCGCCCGGCCCTGGAAGCCGGGTGCAAATGACGCTTCGCTCCCCGACTTTGCCGACATCAAGGGACAGGAGCAGGTAAAGCGGGCGGCGGAGGTGGCCGCTGCCGGCGGGCATCATCTGCTGATGGTGGGCCCTCCCGGCTCCGGCAAGAGCATGCTGGCAAAGCGGATCCCCTCCATCCTCCCCGACCTGAGCCGGGCCGAGGCGCTGGAGGTCACGGAGCTCATGAGCGTGGCGGGACTGCTGGACGCAGAACATCCCATGGCCACCCACCGGCCCTTCCGCTCCCCCCATCACACAGTCTCCGCCCCCGCTCTGGCCGGCGGCGGAGCCAGTCTCCGGCCGGGAGAAATTTCCCTGGCGCATCACGGAGTTCTCTTTTTAGATGAGCTGCCGGAGTTTGACCGGGACACATTGGAAGTCCTCCGTCAGCCCCTGGAGGACGGAAGGGTGCAGATCTCCCGGGTGGCGGGCACAGTGGTCTACCCCAGTCAGTTTATGCTGGTCTGCGCCATGAATCCCTGCAAGTGCGGCTGGTACGGCTATGACAGCAGCCGCTGCCACTGCTCTGAGCGGGAGGTGAGCCGCTATCTCTCCCGGCTCTCCGGGCCGCTCTTGGACCGGATTGATTTGCAGGTGGACGTCCCTGCCCTCAACTTTGAGGAGCTGAGCCGGCGGAAGGCGGGAGAGTCCTCCGCCCGGATCAAGGAGCGGGTGGAGCAGGCCAGAGCGCGGCAGAGAGACCGCTTTGCCGGCACCGACGTGGGCTGCAACGCCCACATGGGGCAGGCGGAGCTGCGGGCATACTGTAAGCTGGGGGACGATGCCACAAAGATGATGCAGAGCGCCTACGAGAAGCTGGGGCTGACCGCCCGGAGCTATGACCGGATTTTGCGGGTGGCCCGGACGGTGGCGGACCTGGCGGGAGCCGAGGACATCGGCCCCATCCATCTGGCGGAGGCCATCGGGTATCGGACGACAAAATATCTTCAATAATGAAAAGACCGCACTGACAGGAGCAATTCTCCCGTCAGTGCGGTTCCTTTTATCCATAATATGCTTCCAGATCCCCGGACTGGACCATGGACACATAGTCTCCGTCGGCAAAGATCAGATGGTCGTTGAGCCGGACATTCAGCAGCTCCAGCGTCTGACGCAGACGGCGGGTGGCCCAGATGTCCTCCCTGGAGGCCAGAGCCAAACCGGTGGGATGACAGTGGGCGAGATAGGCCTGACTGGCTCTGCGCTGGATGATCTTTTCCACGATCCGCCGCTGATCCATCAGGACGGCGTCCACCGACCCCTGACTGATCCGGTCGCAGGCCAGCAGCTTGCCCTTGGCGTCGGTGGTGAGGAGATACAGCGTCTCCACCTGCAGCCCTACAAAGCAGTGGCGCAGTACTTCGGCTGCCTCCTCTGTGGAAGTCACCGGGGTGCCCGGCTTGATCTCGTGTCCATGGAAGCTGCGCAAAACGGCGGGAAACAGCTTGAGCAAAGTGGCGGTGTGGTCGCTGACGCCCACGACCTGCTTCAACTCCTCGGGAGTGGCCTCCAGTACAGCGTTGAGCGTGCCGAACCGATTCATCAGCTCATGGGCCAGGGGATTCACGTCCCCCTGGGGATGGGCATAGAACAGGATCATCTCCAACAGCTGGTGGTCATGAAATCCGTCGCCGCCGTTTTCCAGAAACTTCTGCTTGGTTCGTTTCCGGTGCCCGCCGTGGATATTCTTGGGCTTGGGCGGGCTCAGCGGATCATTTCGCTCCATACAGGTCCAGATAGGCCTCCATCTTGGCACGCATCTCGTCGTCGATATAGACTTTGCCGTCAATGGGGTTGTTGTGGAGGAAGGCAATGACCTCCCGGACGGTGACAATGGGATAGACGGCAATGCCGTAGTCCTGGCGCAGCTCGTCCAGGGTGGAGCAGTCCCGGGTGCCCCGCTCCATCCGATCCACGGAGACAAAGAGAGCCTTCATGTTGACCTTGGCCACATGCTCAAAGAGGGCAATAGACTCTCTCACAGCGGTGCCGGCAGTGACCACATCCTCGATAATGGCGATGTCGTCCCCGTCCTGAGGCTTATAGCCCACCATGGAGCCGCCCTCGCCGTGATCCTTGGCCTCCTTACGGTTGAAGCAGTAGGGCAGGTCCCGGTCATAGTTCCGATACAGGGAGGAGGCGGCGGCCACCGCCAGAGGGATGCCCTTATAGGCGGGCCCGAAGAGGGCGGTGATGCCGTCCGGCAGGTTTTCCTGGATACAGGCGGCGTAGTAGTCGCCCAACTGAGCGGCCTGAGCGCCGGTCTTGTAGTTGCCGGTATTGACGAAGTAGGGAGTCTTGCGGCCGCTCTTTGTCGTAAAGTCCCCAAAGGTCAGCACGCCGGAGCGCACCATAAAGGTAATGAATTCTTCTTTGTAGGTCATAAAATGTCCTCCCTGCGGAATGGTTCCTGTTATTATATCAGTTTCCGTGGGGAAAGACAAGGAAATCGGAGGAATTTGCGTCAAAGCATCCCTTCGATGAACTCAGAACGCAAGCCGGGGTGTGCCAAGGCGCACCCCTACGGCTTTGAACTCACCCCAACATCACATCCAGCACCATCATCACCAAAAATCCCACCATGGCTCCCAGGGTGGCGATATTGGCCTCCGGGATCAGCTCTTCCACTACTACGTAGAGCATAGCCCCGGCGGCGAAGCTGAGGAGCCAGGGCATGGCAGGACCCAAGGCCCCAGCGACCAGCACGGCGACCAGTCCGAACAGCGGCTCTACGATGCCGGAGAGGCTGCCTGCCACAAAGGCCCTGCCCCGGCTCATGCCCTCGCTGCAGAGGGGGAGGGAGACTGCCGCTCCCTCGGGAAAGTTCTGGATGCCGATGCCCAGTGCCAGCGCCATGGCCCCGGCAAGGGCGGCGGCGTTCCCGTCCTGCTGAGCGGCCAGGGCAAAGCTGAGTCCCACCGCCATGCCCTCCGGGATATTGTGCAGGGTGACGGCCAGCACCAGAAGGGTGGTGCGGTGAAGGTGACTGGGCAGACCCTCCTGCACCCCCAAAATGGTATGGAGGTGGGGCAGCAGATGGTCCAGTCCCAGCAGAAAGCAGACGCCCAAGGCAAAACCGGCGGCGGCGGGCAGCCAGCCGGGCAGTCCCTGGCTCTCCCCCAGCTCAATGGCGGGAATGAGCAAACTCCACACGCTGGCGGCGATCATCACCCCGGCGGCAAAGCCGAGAAAGCAGCGCTGAAGCCGGTCGGCCATGGTGTTTCGGACCAAGAATACCATCGCCGCTCCCAGCGTGGTCATGAAAAACGTAAAGCCGGTGCCGGCCCCGGCCCACAAGAGATGTTGCAGCATAACAATTCCCCTTTGATAGACAGATTACAGTTCAGTCTATGGGGAATGGTGGGATTTGGTGTCTTCCCTACCGCAAAAAAACTCCCGCACTCCGGCGGGGAGTACGGGAGAATTCTTTTTTCGATTATGCCAGCTTGCTCTTTGCCAGTTCAGCCAGCTGAGCAAATGCGGCGGCGTCGTTGACGGCCAGCTCAGCCAGGATCTTGCGGTCGATCTGGACGTTGGCCAGCTTCAGACCGTGCACAAAGCTGGAGTAGTTCAGGCCGTTGATCTTTGCGGCGGCAGAGATACGGGTGATCCACAGGCGGCGGAAGTCACGCTTCTTCAGGCGGCGGCCGATATAGGCATAGTTGCCGGACTTCATGACAGCCTGCTTGGCCATCTTAAAATGCTTGCTCTTGGAGCCCCAGTAGCCCTTTGCCAGCTTCAGGACCTTGTTGCGTCTTTTGCGCGTCATCATTGCGCGTTTCACTCTAGCCATAGTTCAATTGCCTCCTTCTCTTATTTGTAGGGAATCATTTCGCGGATGGTTGCGGCGTTGGTGACATCCGCGTAAGCGCCCTTGCGGAGGCCTCTCTTACGCTTGGTGGTCTTGCCATGACCATTCAGCAGGTGGGACTTGAAGGCGTGGGCACGCTTGACCTTGCCGCTCTTGGTGAGCGAGAATCTTTTCTTGGAACCGCTGTGGGTTTTCATCTTAGGCATGATGAATTTCTCCTTTCATATTTCGCTGAAAATGCAGCCATTTCCAGCGAACTTGCTTACTGATTGTTTGCCTGTTCGGCCTCTTTGGCGTCTGCCGCCGCCTTTTTGGCAGCAGCGGCCAGATCCTTGGCGGTCTTGGGGGACAGGAACATAATCATGTGCCGGCCCTCCAGGTTGGGCTTCTTATCCAGATTGGCCACGTCGCCGCATTCCTCGGCAAAACGCTTCAGCAGGTCGGCGCCGATCTCCGTGTGAGCCATCTCACGGCCCCGGAAGCGAACTGCTACCTTGACACGGTTGCCCTCAGACAGGAACTTCTTGGCGTTGCGGAGCTTCACGTTGAAGTCGCCGCTGTCGATGCTGGGAGACATCCGGACCTCTTTGATCTCCACAATGTGCTGATTTTTCCGGATCTCCTTCTCCTTTTTCGCCTGTTCAAAGCGGAAACGGCCGTAATCCATAATCTTACACACGGGGGGAACTGCCTTGGGAGAGATCTTGACCAGATCCAGATCCTGACGGGCAGCCAGCTCCAGCGCGTCCCGGGCGGACATAATGCCCAGCTGCTCGCCGGTGGCGGAAATCACACGTACTTCCCGATCACGAATGTCTTCGTTGACCTGATGCGTCATGCTGCTAATAGCGGAAACACCTCCAGAAAATAATAAGAGCGAATACCGAAACGGTATCCGCATGGAAAATCCTCCCGCAAAGCAGACGGGATAAAGAGAACCATTGTTGACCAGACGCCTGAGGCGGCAGGTGAGGACGGGATACCGTTCCTTCTTTATTGTGCAGGAATTATTATAGGCGGGTTTTGAGGAGTTGTCAAGGGTTACTTTTCCGATTTGATTGATTTTTCTCCCCAGACATCCCGTTTTTGGCCTGTCTGGGGAGTGAAGTCTGTTTAAAACGGAAGCTCTCCCGTCATTTCCTTGGGCTGCACCTCTCCCGTGAGTCTCCCCCGCAGTCCGCTGTACCTTCTGGTCTGGCGGTTATTTGCCACCATCTTCTCCAGCACCTGCTCGTCTCCCACGGCGATAAACAAATCTCTGGCCCGGGTGATGCCGGTATAGAGCACGCCCCTGGTCAGCAGCATGGGCGCTCCGCTGACGGCGGCGAGAATGACCGCTCTGTACTCGCTGCCCTGGGATTTGTGCACCGTCATGGCATAGGCCAGCTCCAGCTCCGGCAGCAGGTCGGAGGAATACTCCACCACACGGCCGTCGAAGGAGACCTTGACCGTCCGGTCTCTGGGATCCGCCTCCCGCACTACGCCGATGTCGCCGTTGAAGATGCCGAGACCGCCCTTCATGCTGTCCTCCTCCCGCCACATGATGTCGTAGTTGTTGCGGATCTGCATGACCCGGTCTCCCGTGCGAAAGACCACCGAGCCGAGCTTCACCTCACCCTTGTCCGGGGCAGGGGGATTCAGCGCCGCCTGCAATTCTTTGTTCAGGTTCGCCGTCCCCGTGATATACCGCCGAGTAGGGGAGAGCACCTGTATCTGATCGGAGGGGATGCCCATATTCTGGGGAAGGCGGGTCTTGCACAGCTCCACGATGGTCTGTACCGCCTGCTCCCCCTGTAAGCGGCGGAGGAAAAAGAAATCCTTCCGCCCTGCCTCGTTGGTCAGGGTTGGCAAGATGCCCTGATTGACCTGATGGGCGCCCATGACGATGGCGGACTGCTGCGCCTGGCGGAAAATTTCGGTCAGGCGCACAGTGGGAATGACTCCGCTGCGAATGAGATGGTCAAAGAGCTGGCCGGGGCCCACACTGGGCAGCTGATCCGGGTCCCCAACCAGCACCAGCCGGCAGGTATTGGAGACCGCCCGGAGGAGTGCGTCCATGAGAGGTACATCCACCATGCTCATCTCGTCCACGATCACCGCTTCGGCATCCAGCGGATCGTCCTCGTCGTGGGAGAAGGCCAGCTTGCCGGTCTCCTGATCGTACCCGGCCTCCAACAGGCGGTGGATGGTGTAGGCGTCTGTGCCGCACAGTTCTCCCAGCCGCTTGGCGGCTCTTCCTGTGGGGGCGGCCAGACAGGTCTCCAAGCCCATGGCCTCAAAGCAGGAGAGAATGCCCTTTAATGTGGTGGTCTTGCCGGTGCCGGGGCCGCCGGTGAGCAAAATCACCTGCCGCTGAGCAGCCATCTCCACTGCCTGACGCTGCTGGGCGGCGTAGCGGATGCCCTCCGCCCGCTCCACGCCGTCGATCAGCTTGTCCAGTTTCTCCGGCACCAGCAGCTCGTTTTGTGCCATCTCCCGAAGCCGGTCGGCAATATACTCCTCGGCAAAATACAGGTCTGCCCGGTAGACGGCGGGCATTCCCAAAACCTCTTCCCGCACCACCTGGGTCCGCAGCTCCAGACGGCTGAGGGCGTCGCCCAGCAGTTCGGGATAGATGGGGATCTGGGGGTCAGTGTTGAGAAGCTGGCCGGCGGCCTGCAAGAGCTTTTCCTCCGGCAGGAAGACGTGGCCGTTATCCAGATTGTGGCTGAGGGTGTAAAGCACTCCCGCCTCTAAACGCTGACTGTCGTCTGCGTGGATGCCGGCGGCGCGGGCCAGCCGGTCAGCGGTCTGAAAGTCCACCTCCAGATCGCTGTTTAAGAGCACATAGGGGTTGGCATAGAGCACATCCAGCGCTCCTGGGCCGTAGTATTTCCACAGCTTGGGACCCAGTTCCACCGGGAGATTGTGCTGAGACAGAAACTCCAGCAGGCTGCGCATACCGGACTTTGCCACAAATTCCGCCTGAGCAAGCCTGGCCTTTTTGGCGGTCATGCCCTTGACGGCGGCCAGCTTTTCCGGTTCAAACTCCAGCACCTGAAAGGTGTCCGCTCCGAACTTGTCCACGATCCGGCGGGCCATCTTCTCTCCGATGCCCTTGATGATGCCGGAGGCCAGATAGCGGTAGATAGACTCTGCCCCGGTGGGAAGCCGCACCTGGACAGAGTCCGCCTTGAACTGCCTGCCGAAGGAGGGGTGCTCCACCCACTTTCCCTCCAGCGTCAGCAGCTCCCCCGGGCCGATGCGGGGCATGGTGCCGACGACGGTAAAGTGGTCCCCTCCGCCGGAGACACGGAGGACGGTATAGCCGTTGTCCGGGTTTTGATAGATGACCGCCTCGGCGGTGGCCTCCAGCTGTTCCCGGTCATCGTCCGGGAACCAGGTTTCGTCCGGCATGGGTGTCCTCCTCTCGCTGTGGCGGCAACACGTAGGGGTGCGCCTTGGCACACCCCCACGCCAACCTGCCGCATCTCGGGGTGTGGCAAGCCGCACCCCTGCCAAAATGAATTGCGCTCCGTCTTTACAGCAGCGCAACTACGCCGCCGGTCAGCAGACCGATGATCGCTCCCGCCGTGACCACCCCGGCAAAAATGGCGGGAAAGGCGTTTTTCAGCCGGATGTCGAAGAAAGCTGCCACCAGTGCGCCCGTCCACGCTCCTGTGCCCGGCAGGGGAACGGCTACCAGAATGAACAGGCCCAACACCTCGTACTTATAGATGAGGTCCTTTTTGCTGTATGCCTTGGCCTCCAGCCGGGAGACCGCCCGATCCAGCCAGCCTGCCTTTGTCCTCAGCCACAGAAAAATTCTCCGGATGAAGATGACGATAAAGGGCACCGGCACCAAATTGCCCAGAATGCAGACGAGAATGGTGGGGAGGAGGGGCAGGCCCAGCCCTACGCCGATGGGGATCGCTCCCCGCAGCTCCATGACGGGGATCATGGAGGCGAGGAACACAAAGATGTATTTTCCGACAAGGGTGCCGGTCAGCCAGTTGAACATAGGGATTCCTCCCGGTTTGATTTCGAGGGGGTGAGGACAGAGAGATCTGTCACTCCAACAGCGGCTTCAAAAACTGTCCGGTGTATGACTTTGCGCATGCGGCAATGTCCTCCGGGGTACCGGTGCAGACCAGATTGCCGCCCTCTGCGCCGCCCTCGGGACCCAGGTCGATCAGGTAATCCGCTGTCTTGATCACATCCAGATTATGCTCGATGACCAGCACCGAGTTCCCCGCGTCCACCAGACGCTGCAAGACATCCACCAGCCGGTGGACGTCGGCGGTGTGCAGGCCTGTCGTCGGCTCGTCCAGAATATAGAAGGTGTTCCCGGTGGATGCTTTGCTCAGCTCCGTCGCCAGCTTGACCCGCTGGGCCTCGCCGCCGGAAAGGGTGGTGGAGGGCTGGCCGAGACGGATATAGCCCAGTCCCACGTCGTAGAGGGTCTTGATCCGGTTATAAAGCTTGGGCAGGGGCTGAAAAAAGTCCAGCGCCTCGTCCACCGTCATATCCAGTACTTCCCAGATGTTTTTGCCCTTGTACTTCACTTCCAGGGTCTCCCGGTTGTACCGCTTGCCCTTGCAGACCTCGCAGGGGACGTAGATGTCCGGCAAAAAGTGCATCTCGATCTTGACTAAGCCGTCGCCGCCGCAGGCCTCGCACCGGCCGCCCCTTGTGTTAAAGGAGAAGCGCCCTGCGGTATAGCCCCGGCTCTTGGCGTCCGGGGTGGCGGCAAAGAGATCCCGAATGTCAGAGAAAAGACCCGTGTAGGTGGCGGGATTCGACCGGGGCGTTCTGCCGATGGGGGACTGGTCGATGCAGATGACCTTGTCCAAATGCTCCTCGCCCTCAATGGCGTCGTGGAGACCCGCCCGGGTCTTCGCCCGGTTCAGGTCAGCCGCCAGCCGCTTGTGGATGATCTCATTGACCAGAGAGGACTTGCCGCTGCCGGAGACGCCGGTGACGACAGTAAACGTCCCCAGCGGCACCGAGACATCAATGTTTTTCAGGTTGTTCTCCCTTGCCCCCCGGACGGTGAGCCACTTGCCGTTTCCCGTTCTGCGGACAGCGGGGACGGGAATCTTCTTCCGGCCTGCCAGATAGTCGCCGGTGATGGAGTTGGGATTCTCCATCACCTCCTCCGGTGTGCCGGAGGCAATGATCCTGCCGCCGTGGATGCCGGCCCCGGGGCCGACGTCAATGAGGTGGTCAGCGGCCCGCATGGTGTCCTCGTCGTGCTCCACCACGATCAGAGTGTTGCCAAGATCCCGCAGGTGCTTGAGCGTATCGAGAAGCATATTGTTGTCCCGCTGGTGCAGGCCGATAGACGGCTCGTCCAGAATATACAGCACCCCCATGAGGGAGGAACCGATCTGGGTGGCCAGACGGATGCGCTGGCTCTCGCCGCCGGAGAGACTGCCCGCCTTCCGGTCCAGAGTCAGGTATTGCAGTCCCACGCTGCGCAAAAAGCCCAGCCGGGTCTTGATCTCCTTCAGAATCCGCTCGGCGATCAGCATCTGCTGCCGGGTCAGCTCCAGATGGTCAAAGAAATCCAGCGCGTCCGTGACAGGCAGGGCGCAGACCTGGTCAATGGCCTTGTCTCCCACGGTGACGGCCAGCGCCTCCACCCTCAGGCGGCGGCCCTGACAGCCGGGGCAGGGGCACTCGCTCATGGACTGCTCCAGCTCCCGCTTCATAGGCTCGGACTGGGTCTCCCGATAGCGGCGCTCCAGATTGTTCAGCACGCCCTCAAAGGGCTGATACAGGGTGCCTTTCCCCCGGGGCTGGTCGTAGTGGAGGGTCAGCTTTTCCCCGTCTGTTCCGTAGAGAATGACCTTTTTCGCCTCTTCGGAGATGGTGGAGTAGGGCTGATCCAGCTTGAAGCGGTACTTCTTGCTCAGGGCGTCAAAGTACATCCGGCTGATGCCGTCGGACTTGATGTTGTTCCAGCCGGAGGCGTTGATAGCGCCGCCCAGCAGGGTGAGATTTTGATTGGGGATGATGAGGTCCGGGTCCACCTTCAATTGGCTGCCCAATCCGGAACACTGGGGGCAGGCGCCGTAGGGGTTGTTGAAGGAGAACATCCGGGGGGTCAGCTCCTCGATGGAGATGCCGCAGTCTTCGCAGGCGTAGTTCTGGGAGAAGGAGATGTCCCGATCCTCCTTGGCCAGATTGACAATGACCAGCCCCCCGGAGAGGGCGGAGGCGGTCTCGACGGAATCCGTCAGCCGCTGGGTGATGTCCTCCCGGATGACGAGCCGGTCGATCACAATCTCAATATTGTGCTTTTTGTTCTTGTCCAGCCCGATGGTCTCGGTCAGGTCGTAGAGATTGCCGTCCACCCGGACACGGACGTAGCCGGAGCGGCGGGCGTCCTCAAAGATCTTGGCGTGTTCGCCCTTTCTGCCCCGGATGACGGGGGCAAGGATCTGGATGCGGGTGGCGGGCGGCAGTGCCAGCACCTGATCGACGATCTGGTCTACCGTCTGCTGGCGGATCTCCTTGCCGCACTTGGGGCAGTGGGGGGTGCCCACTCTGGCCCAGAGGAGGCGGAGGTAGTCGTAAATCTCCGTCACCGTGCCCACGGTGGAGCGGGGGTTTTTGGAGGTCGTCTTCTGGTCAATGGAGATGGCGGGAGACAGGCCGTCAATATAGTCCACGTCCGGCTTCTCCATCTGCCCCAGAAACATCCGGGCATAGGAGGACAGGCTCTCCACATACCGCCGCTGGCCCTCTGCGTAAATGGTATCAAAGGCCAGGGAGGACTTGCCGCTGCCGGACAGGCCGGTGATGACCACCAGCTTGTCACGGGGGATGGTGACGTCCACGTTTTTTAAGTTGTTGACCCGGGCGCCTTTGACGAAAATGCGATCTTGCATGGAAGCCTCCTTATTGAGCTTCTGATTTAGGGGAGATGTGACGGTTCAGCAGGCCGGTCAGCGCATCCGTGACCCGTTTCAGCAGCAGGGAGAGGAGCAGGCTCAGCACAAGCATCAGCGCCTCATAGCGGAAGCGGCTGGTGTAGTAGCCCA
>OMVL01000029.1 GCA_900314485.1 uncultured Eubacteriales bacterium | reverse complement strand
GCTGCCCGAGGCGGTGGCCGAGGCGCTGAACCACTTTGACGGAGACGAGCAGGAGATCGAACAGGATATTCGAAATTTTATGACAGAATCCATCGCCGTGAGCATGTTACAGGAGGTATTTTGATGGAAAGAGTGAAATGGGAAAAGCCCCGTGCGGAGGTACAGGCATTTGTGGCGGATGATTATGTGGCTGCGTGCTGGGATGTATTGTGTGATGGGCCTGCTGTGACTATTCTTGGTCGCTGGGTTTATCAAGACAACAATGGTAATAAGGAATGGGATTCGGATGAGCCAATCTTGAGCTATGATGCATATGGTGATAATCAAACCTATTTGGTAAAAACTGAGGGCGATGCCCCACCGTCTTATAATGCGATGGTATATAAGCCTTTTGGGACTGACTATCCTGTTTACTTTTTTGGAAAGGATCATATTTCTCTCTTAAACAGGGTTAAACCTAATGCACGCCCTAATCACTCCTGATCAAAAATATGATGATACAAAAGCGAGCAGCATCCGCTGCTCGCTTTCCTTATCCCCCCATATATTCCCGCATGAGCCGCACCAGCTCCTCCGCATAATCACAGAGATACTCCGGCTTTGCGTCATAAGCCCCCGCCTCCAGCAGTCCTGCGGCGGGGCAGATGTGACAGACCGGACGGTATTTGCAAACGCTGCAGTCTGCGCAGATACACATGCCCTCGTGAGATTCTGTAATACGCTGCCACGCCTCCCCAAAGGGCCGGTCAAACACGGACACGGACGGCTGAGACAAAATGACGCAGGGTCGCATCTCTCCCTGCCAGTTCACCGTAAAGGAGCATTGCCCGGCGAGACAGCCTCCCGGCTCCTTCACCGGCGTCTCAGGCAGGGGACGGTGGTCGATGAGATCCAGTTGTCGCCTGACGTAGTCCCGATAGCGCTCCTCGCCGATCTTCTGCAGCAGGGTGGTGTGGGTCATATACGCCATGTCCCGGGGGCTGAGACGGCTGCGCCCGTCGTATGCCTCGTCGTTTTCCCGCCGTGTGGGCATCATATAGCAGTCCACCGAGATAAAGGTGTTCATGGAGCGGGCCAGCTCGATCAGCCCGGGGACGTCCTCCCGGTTGGCCGGGGTGACGCTGGCCGCCATCTTCACATCCACCCCTCGTTCCTGCAGCAGCCGGATGCCGTTCATCACCCGGTCATACCCTCGGGGGAAGTGGCAGAGGGTTTCATAGGTCTCGTTATTGCTGCCATAGACGGTAATATTGATCCGTCTGGGCTTATTTTTTGCAAAAAAGTCCGCCCAGTCTTCGTCAATCAGCGTTCCGTTGGTGTTGACGGTCAAAATCATGCCCATTCGTTTCAGCTCTGCGAACAGGTCCCGAAACCCGGGATAGAGCAGCGGCTCTCCGCCCGTGAGCAGGAGAAACAGGGTGCCGGCGTCCCGCATCTGCCGGGCGACCTCCAGCCATTCCTCCGCCGTCCGCAGCCGTCCCTTGGACTCCATCTCCTGCCGGTCCATCCGCACATAGCACATATCACAGCGCATATTGCAAAGCGGCAGCAACTCAATGCTCCCGTTGATGGGGATTCTTTTCTGGGCGGCATCCTGAATCAGCCGCCGCTCGATCGTCGTACTTCCTGCCTCAATGTGCATCTTGTTCACCTGCATTTTCCTGTGTGTGGAGCGGGGGAGAGGGGTACAGCGCCTGATACAGCACATCCACCGCCTCCTCTGAGATGGTGCAGCCCAGACGCCACACCGGCACCTGTGTAATCAGCGCCTCGATCAGATCCGTGGTTTTGTGCAGAGCGGTCTTGTTCCAGCGGTTTGCGGTGATCTGGGGATAGATGAGGGAGAACGCCTGCATGGGACTCAGCCGCTCTGCATGGTTGGTCTTGTCCTGACGGAGCATGACGATTGCCCGAATCGGTGTGCTCAGATTGTGGCAGACCTCCGACGTTCCGCACACCGGCCAGCCGTGCGCCATCCAGCGCCCGTCTTCCTGATACAGCAGACTCTTGTCGCCGTTGATCGTTCTGCTGCCCTTCCGATACCGCTCCCAGAGATTTGCCTGGGTGGACTTTCCGGTCTCAGACGGGGCGGAGAACAAGATCGCCTCCCCCTCATAGCGCAAATAGGCGCAGTGCAGTACCAGCTCGTCCAGAGGCAATACATGACGCTCCAGGGCGAACAGGGAGGTGAACACCGTGTCGTAGACCAGATCCTCTGCGGCATCCCGCCGAAAGACGATGCGGACCCGTTGGGGAGAGACCTCCTCATACCGGGCGTAATATCGCCCTGTCCCACGAACGCCGATCAGACGTCCCTCGCCGCCTTCCGTCCCATATACCAGAAGATCCTCCCGCCGTGTTATCTCGGCCCCCACGGGAGCGGACAGCGCATCGGCAAAGGAAATCTCGTAGGTACACCGGCTCTCCTGCCGCTCTGTCTCAAACAGCAGAAAATTGGGCGGGAAAACCAGCTCAGGAGGATAGATCACATCAAAGGCAAATTGTCCGATCTGAAAAAATTTCCGCATAAAAATATCCTCCCTTATTTGCAGATTATAACACAAAAAGAATGGCCTATCAATCGTTATATGGTTGCGAAACGGGCATAAATAGGGTAAAATAGCGAAAGAAAGGTTTTCATGCGACAGGAAGAAAAAAGATGAAATATGTAGACACAGAAAAATACATCTCCATGCTGAAAGAAGTGGTAGAAGAGGGGCATGAGGCGAGCATGCTCATCAGCGGCAGCAGTATGGCGCCCTTTTTGTGCCATCAGCGGGATACCATCGTCTTTGGCCAGCCAAATCGGGAACTGAGGGTGGGGGACATCGTCTTCTACCGGCGTCCCGGCGGGCAGTATGTGGTTCACCGCATCTGCCGGGTCTGCGGGGACAGCTACGACATCATTGGCGATAATCAGACAGAAATTGAGCACGGCGTCCCCCGGGAGCAGATTTTTGGCCTTGTGACCAGAGTAAAGCGCAAGGGGAAGTGGCTCCGGCCAGGCGACTTCTGGTGGGAGTTCTTTGCCCGTGTGTGGGTACGCATGATCCCTTTGAGACCAACGGCAGTCCGGCTCTATGGCGTCTTTGGGAAGGGAAGGTGAGATAATTGGAGGAAAACGAGCAGAAGTCGAAAAATAAGGCCGCCTTTGAATCCCTGAGCGTCCTCATCCGACGCTGGCGGGACGGCACCTTTGGGGAGATCCTGGAGGATTGGAAGTGGATTTTCAGCTACAGTGCCCGATACAAAGGGGCGATTGCCTTTTACCTCCTGCTGGGCGTGGTCAGCACGACGCTGGGACTGGCAGGCAGTGTGGCGGCGAAATATCTGATTGACATCATCACCGGCTATCAGACAGACAAGCTGGTGCTGCTGATCTGTATTTTTGTGGGCGGCTCGCTGTTCAAACTGATTTTTGACAGCATCATCAACCGCATTTCCACCAGATTGAGCATCCACATCAATAACGACATCCAGGCGGACATCTTTGATAAGATCGTAGACGCAGACTGGCTCTCTCTGACCCAGTATAGCAGCGGCGACATCCTGAACCGGTTCAACAGTGACATCGGCACTGTCAGCAGCAACGCCATCAGCTGGCTGCCCGCCATTCTGATCGCCGTTTATCGCTTTATCGCCACCTTTGTGGTCATTCTGTACTATGATGCGGTCATGGGAATCATTGCCTTTGCCAGCGCACCCTTCATGCTGCTGGTCTCCCGTGCGGTCATCAAAAAGCAGCGGGAATACGGACAGAAGGCCCGTGAGATGAGCAGTAAACTGATGACCTTTGAGGTAGAGACCTTCTACAATTTTGACACCATCAAATCCTTTGGCATTGCGCCCTATTACAGCAAAAAGCTGCGCTGGTGGCAGGAGCGATTCAAGGAGATCAGCCTGCGGTACAATTTGTTCTCCATCAAGACGAATATCTTTATGTCCGTGATGGGAATGCTGGTGGAGTTTGCCGCCTTTGGCTACTGCCTGTTCCGGCTCTGGACCCACTCCATCACCTATGGCACCATGACTCTGTTTTTACAGCAGCGCAGCAGCCTGTCCGATTCATTTGGCTCTCTGGTGTCCATCATTCCCTCCTTCCTGAACAGCTCCGTCTCCGCCCACAGGATCCGTGAACTGGTGGAGCTGCCCAAAGAGGTGCATCTGCCGGAGAGCAGCGCACTGGATCCTCTGGCAGAAAAGGGATTCTCGGTAGAGATGAAGGAGGTCAACTTTGCCTATGTAAAGGAGCATCAGGTCATCACCGAGTCTCAGTTCCTGGCAAAGCAGGGTGAGATCGTGGCATTGGTCGGCCCCTCCGGAGAGGGAAAGACCACCATGATACGGCTGATTCTCGGGCTGATTCTGCCTCAGACCGGCGACGTGATGCTGCGAGCGGCCAATGGTACGCAAGTGCCTGTGAACGCAGAGACACGGCATCTGTTTGCTTACGTACCACAGGGCAACACCATTTTGTCCGGAACCATTGCGGAGAATATGCGCACGGTAAAGGAGAATGCCACCGACGAGGAGATCATCCAGGCGTTAAAAATCGCCTGTGCGTGGGATTTCGTCGGCAAGCTGCCCGATACCATTCACACCGAGATCGGTGAGCGGGGCAGGGGACTTTCCGAGGGACAGTCCCAGCGGATCGCCATTGCCAGAGCAGTTTTGCGGGACGCCCCCATTCTTCTGCTGGACGAGGCGACCTCTGCGCTGGATGTGGCCACGGAACGCCGGGTGCTGCGCAATATCGTACAGCAAAAGCCCAACAAGACCTGCATCGTCACCACCCACCGCCCCAGCGTACTGAACCTGTGTCAGCGGGTTTACCGAGTGGTAGATACCAAAGTCACCGAGCTGGACGAGGCGGAGTCCGGCCGGCTGGCGATGGACTTCTAAGGAAATGATGTCTGCGGCTCTGTCGTTGCCTCAGAGAGATCAACACCCCAGATTTCCAACGGGAAATCTGGGGTGCTTGCATAACGAAGGAAAATCACTTTTTCTTGGAGCCGTAACCGTAGCCATAGCCATATCTCTGATAGCCACGGCTGCCATAGCTGTAACCGCGGCCGTAGCCCACGCTCTCCTCGGTAACTGCGTTGCGGATATATCCCAGAATGGAAATGCCGGTCTCAGCGAGGGACTCAAAGCAGGCAATTACCTGAGAGACCCGTGCATAATCCTGCCGAACTACCATGACAGCTCCCTGTAGGTGACGAGCGTACAGCGTGGCATCGGACATCATGCGGCAGGGCGGGGTATCGACGATGACGTAATCCGCCATGCCGTTCAATGTTTCCAGCAGATCATGCATCCCGGAGGAACTGATCAGTGTTGTGGGATTCAGTTGGTTGGGAAGGCCGGTCAACACCCGCAGAGAAGTATCCTTGACGGTGTATAAAGTCTGTTCCAGCCCGCATTTGCCTTCCAGCAGATCAGCCAGGCCGAACGCCGATTCAATGCCGAAAAGCTTTGCCACAGAGGGATTTCGGAGGTCGCCGTCCACTAAAATGACGGAGTATCCTTTCTGAGCCAGTGACAGGGCAAGATTGGCGGCAGTGGTTGTCTTCCCCTCGCCGGGCAGGGAGCTGGTCACCATGAAAGAGCGAATCTCTTCCCGCTCCAACTCCACCACCAACCTGGTGCGGATCATGCGCATGGGATCTCCGATCATCTCGTCTACGATATTGCGGGTGAGCAAAAGAGAACGGTCATTGGATTTGCGCCGACGCTTCAGGGGGGCGAAGGGGAGTGCGCCCAGAGATGTGACGCTGATCTGCTCTTTCAGGTCATCCTCACTGCGCACTGTCTTTCTGGTCAGAGAGTACACATACATGATCAGCAGAGTCAGTACCGCACCTGCGGCAGCGCCGATTCCGGCATAGGACCAGAAGTCCGGCGGATTGCTTGGCTCGGTGGGGACTCCGCTCTCGTCCAGCTTTGTCAGCTGCGTGCTTCCGATGATATACTCTGCCACCTTGGGATAGTTCTCGATGACGGACTGTAGCACGTTGTAAGCACTCTGAGGATCGTTGGAGGTTGCCTTCAGGGTGAAGAGGGCAGATTCCAGAGTGGACTCAGCCGAGATCGTCGCAGGAATCGATGTGACCCCCAGATCTTCTGCCACGACCTGCTTCAAAACACCGCTGGAGATGATATAGGGAAAGGTCTTGCTCAGCTGGCTGGCAGTGGTTCGGTTATAGTAGCTCTGGCTGCCGCCGTAAGGTGTATCGGCAGAGACCACGAAGGATGCGTAGGCGGTATAGCTGGGCACATAGGTGTGCTTGGCGTAAAAGTAGCCTGCGGCCGCAAACACTGCGATCAGGATCGGGGCCAGCCAGAACAGCCGCCGAATGCCCAGTCGGATGTGGTCAAAGATTTTGAAAAGATCGATCTGTTCATAGGGTGCTGCATCACTGTTTCGATTGCTTTCCATAGCTGCCTCCATATCCGTAACCATAACCGTAAGCGCCCCTGCTGGCATCTGATGCAAAAAGTGTAGGGACATCGCTCAGCACGCAGCCGATCACCTTCCCCGATACCCGATCCAGAAGATCCACCACATCGTTAATATCTCTTGCCCATGTGTAGTCATGCCTGACCACCAGCAGCGAGGCGTCCACCAGAGACGCGATTTCCTCCGTATCAGCGACCAGTCCCACCGGAGCGGTATCGATAATGATATAGTCAAAGAATTCCCGTACACTCTCCAGAATCTTATTCAGTATCTCATTTCTGCCGCTGTTTAACAAATTGCGATTTTCAGTGACATTAAAGATGCCGTAGAGCCATGTCCCCGGCACCTGCGTCAGCACCTTTTCCGCCGAGATTGCGCCGGTCAGAACATCGGCAAAGTTGGAGAAAGAGCCCGGTTCCAGCTCAAAGACTTTGTACTGTGCGGGCTTCCGAAAATCGCAGTCCATGAGTAGTACCCGCTTTTTTTCCTGTGCCAGTGCCAGGGCCAGATTGGCAGCGACAGTGGACTTGCCCTCGTTCTCTGTGACACCGGAGACCATCAGTACCTTGGCGTTCTGCTTGTCCATCCGGTTGCGCACGTGGGAAGCCATCAACTTGTTTGCCTCCACATATCGGAAGCTGAGGAATTGGTTGGTGATAATCATGGACGGATTCTTCCGGCCCTTGCTGCGAAGCGCCTTTCTCTTGCGTTCGTGCCAAATGATACCCACCAGATGAGCGTCTACCTTCTCGGAAAAATCCTGTTCACTCTTGACGGTGTCTCTGGAAAGAGACAACAAAGCAAGAATGCCGGCGACCACAACAGCCGTGACTACGAAGCTCAGCTCCGCATATCTGACTGCTTTGCTGGAACCGGAAGGACTGGTGGGGATTTGGGGAGGCTGAATCACATCCAGAACCACATCGCTCAAAATAAAATCCGTCACTGTGTTATAATTTGCCATAATAGACCGGGCCACCTGATAGGACTCCGTGGCAGAGTCCGAGGTGACAGTCAGCGTGAGCAAATTGGTCTCAGGAACCACGGATGCGCTCGTTTGCACCTGATAGTCAGTCAACTCCAAATCCTCTGCGACTTTCTGGCGCAGAATGCTGCTGTTCAGAATCTGGGAAAACCGATCTGCCATCTCATAGGTGGCGGAAAGACTGGAGGAAATGTCGCTGTTTACATCTTTGGAGGAGACCACAAAGACGGAGGTCGCTGTATATTGAGGCGTGTACAGCAGGTTGACGGCGACAAACACCACCAAGGCGGCAGAGATGGACAGCAGCAGAACCGACCACCACTCCCGCAGCACATCTCTGGCAATGCACAGCAGCTCCGGACGGGTCAGACTTCTGCGCCTGTAGGAAGCAGAATTTTGCCTTGTGCTCATACTGTCACCTCCTATTCGTCCTTACCGTCCGTAAAAAGCTCAGCGGGAGCGGTGGGAACTACGTCGTCCACGACTACAATCAGTCTGGTGTATCCAACCACTTCTTCATCATCTTCGCCTGCTGATACCTGATAGCTGACCTCGTAAACCCCCGTTTTCCCGGCGTTTACCGCAGCCGAAATCTCTACGTTCTCCAGCACCGCCGGTTCTATGACAGGGAGAATATCGTCTTCCGGTTCGGCTTTGGAGTTAGACTTGATGAGAGAATCAAGATCAAAGTCCGCATTATAGATGTCCAAATAGTCCTCGGCAACAAGGATGTGATCTTGACTGTTCAGGGGATAGTAGTCGTGGCCGCGGTAAGTCACATGGTCGATATATTTCCAGGGGTCGAAGGAGGAGCCTGCCTTGAGATGGATCAGTGCGTCTGTCAGGGTAATCTGAGGAGCGACGGCAACCTGAGCGGGGTCGTAGATTGTGAGCGTCACTGGCAGCTTGCTGATGTCGCCGGCGCTGTTGGTCACCTGAAAGGTGACGGAGTATTCTCCAACGTCACCCAGCCAGATCAGATCGTCAGATGTGACTCTGATTTTCTGGGTCAAGTCGCCGTCCAGAACGTCATACGCATAAACAGAATCCGTGATAGATCGGGAGTTGACAGGGAAGAACAGAGGCTCAGACAGAAAGAAAGCGGGGGAGATGTAGTCCTCATAGACGATCTCGCGTACTGCTTTCGTGACATTGTTAGAGCTGTCTGAGACGGCGATGGAGATTTGCCGCCGTCCTGTCTCGATGAAATGAGAATCATTCTCTACGATCAGGCGGTCAGTTACATCGCCGTCTACCTCATCTCTGGCAGTCACACCTTCCAGCAGCGTGGCGTCATCTGCCCCAACGGGGACAATGATCCGCTCATCTTCAATGGAAATCACCGGGCCTTCCGTATCCATCGAGCGGGTCAGTTGAACACGATAGAATACAAAACAGGCTGCTGCCAGCAAAAAGATAATGATACTAAAAATCCTCAGTTTTCGCACTGCTTATCCCTCCGTTCTGACGGATGCTTTTTTGATCAAAACGCCCTATCCAAGTTTAACCCAAGTCATTTATCTGAATGATAAATCGTTTAAATACCCCTGGTTTCCAATAAAATGCAAAGCGTTCTACACAATAAATGAATGATAACCTTACCTGTTTTCGGAGAAAGGGCGAATGACACGGCAGAGTTATCCTGTGGGTAAACCACGCAGCATACAATACATCATAATGTGACATTATATCATAAATTAAAATGAGTTTCTACCCCTATACTTTTTATTCTTTCAGCATCACTCAAAATCGGGAGAAATGAAAGAAGGGTCTTGACAGGAATGGGTCCTTCGAAAAATGTGGCGGCAATAGATTTATAGTGAGTGACTATGCTGCCGTAATTCCTTCTCATTGACGTCCGCCTCTCCTGTTGGTAAAGCATACGATACGCTCCTTCTCAACAAACGCTCACTACAGGGGCAGTCTGATTCTGCTCAAATCAGAATGCGCCATTTTCACGGGTGCCATTGAAAAAAGCAAAGCGGTATGCTACAACGTGATTAGTTAGAACGAACTAAAACTGACAAGACGAAGGATCCTGAAATGACAAAGGAGGAACCGGCAGCCAAGCTGCTGACCAGAAAGGATACCAAGCTGCGGTACGACAAGAGGCAGATTTTGCCAGACCTGTTCAGGCCAAGCGCGTGAGCATGCGCCCCTGCCATAAGGGCGTTGCTGAGCGCCGGGGAAGGCTCACACTCCGGTGGAACGCATCAACCGGCGAGATGGTAAAACCGGAGGAGCAATATGAAACAGCAAGAATAATCTGCGGCAGAGGAGAGAGAACTGTGAGCGTATCTGGAAATATCGCCACGTCGCTCCTGCGGCTGTTGCATCCGGGGAAAGGCTCCTTTCGGGATGTGGAGAAAAGCAGAAAACGGGCGGCAAAGGAAAACGAGAGAGGCAGATTTATCATGCCCAGGGACAAAAGGGCACTCTATGAGCTGGTGTCCGAGACAGAGTACCCATGCCTGATTTTACGCTCCCGCAGGTGGGAGATGGTCAGTGAGGAAAAGGGGGTGCTGTTTCTCTGCGGCGACGCCATCAGTGGTTGGAAAATGCAGTTGGGCATTGCCATTGACGATGCAAACCGCACCGGCCTTCCTGCCTGGTATCCTATCTATCCGTCTATCACAGAGGTCAATATCACAAAGTCCATCGACGTGCTGTACGGCGTCTATCGCAAAATGACGGAGCGGTACGCATCGGAGAAGATCGCCGTGGTAGGACTGTCCTTCGGCGGCACCTTTGCCATGGAGTTGGTCAACTGGAACAACCGCAGCCCGGAGCCGGTGGGCATGCCGGGGCTGATCGTCGCTCACTTTCCCGGTGGCACACCGGACACGGAGGAGGATTGAGCGGAGATGAAACAGTACGAGAAGCGGGATCCCTTTTTTACGATCCGAGACGTACAGGTTATGATCGAGTTGACCGCCCACGGGCAAGAGACGCCGCCCCATGCGCTCACGCCGATTCACGAGGACTTTCACAACGCACCGCCCACCTATATGTACTATGGCGAGGAGGTGCTGGCCGGGAACGCCCCGGCCTACCGCAGAGCCTTTCAGCGGGACGGCGTGGGGGAGAGATTACATATTGCATAAGGCCATAGGAGGCGGCCGATGCCGCCCCCAAGAAACCAAGGATTGTACACCGTTATTCGATGTTTGTACAAAATTTTGGAGACTGCCGAAAGTAAGAAAAACACCTCGAAAATCAATTTCCGGGGTGTTTTTGCAAGCTGATGGTGAGAATCGAACTCACAACCTTCTCATTACGAGTGAGATGCTCTGCCATTGAGCCACATCAGCATACATCACAAGCATACGTAGTTTAGCATTTTTTCTTCCTCCCGTCAATCCCTTTTGGAAATTTCGAACTTTGGATACTGCAAGAAAATGCTGCCCCTTACTAAACGATCACATTTTGACTCTACTGAAAATACGGATAGTGACCTTTGGGCGTTAACAGTATCTGCGGACGTCACCTGCCGGGTGCCTGACTTTTCCCACCGTTGACTATTTTTCGGCTCGTAGTATAATAATTTCAGAGAATCATATCAAATCATCACAGCCGGCAGGGCTTGACTCCCTTTCCGGCGAAATGGAGGTACCTATGAAAATTGCGATCTATGGCTACGGCAACCTGGGACGGGGCGTGGAATGCGCCGCAAAGCAGGCTTCCGATGTGGAACTGGTCGGTGTCTTTACACGGCGGGCGCCGGAGACGGTCAAAACCCTCACGGGCGTGCCTGTCTACGCCGCTTCCGACATTCTCTCCCATCGGGAGGACATCGATGTCCTCATCATCTGCGGCGGCAGCGCAACTGATCTGCCTGAGATGACACCCGCTCTGGCAGAGCATTTTAACGTGGTAGACAGCTTTGATACGCATGCCCGCATTCCGGAGCACTTTGTCAATGTGGACAAGGCCGCCGTCGCAAGCTATCACATTGCCCTCATCTCCTGCGGCTGGGATCCCGGCATGTTTTCTCTGAACCGCCTGTATGCAAACGCCATTTTGCCTGACGGCAAGGACTATACCTTCTGGGGCAGGGGCGTCAGCCAGGGCCATTCCGATGCCATTCGCCGCATTCCCGGTGTGGCAGACGCCAGACAATACACGGTACCCATTACCGCCGCTCTTGATGCTGTGCGCTCCGGGACCATGCCGGAGCTGACCACCAGAGAGAAGCACCTGCGTGAGTGCTATGTGGTGGCCGAAGAGGGGGCAGATCTGGCTGCCATTGAGGAGACCATTAAGACCATGCCCAACTACTTTGCGGACTACGACACAACTGTGACCTTTATTAGCAAGGAGGAGATGGACAAGAAACACGGGGAACTTCCACACGGCGGCGTGGTCATCCGCAGCGGCAGGACCGGACTGAGCAGCGAGCACACGCACACGATCGAATACAGCCTCAAGTTGGATTCCAATCCGGAGTTTACGGCCAGCGTGCTGGTGGCCTACGCAAGAGCTATTAACCGGATGCATAAGCGGGGTGTCACCGGCTGTAAGACTGTGTTTGATGTGGCTCCCGCTGATCTATCGCCCCTCACTGCAGAGGAACTGCGGGCGCATATGCTCTAAGCGGTTTTGGCCGCCCTCTTATATCAAGGGCAAAGCCCTGCGCACTCAACCGAATGCGCAGGGCTTTCATCGTATAGAAGGCGTCACAGTAGTGCCGTTATTCTCTTGGCCGAGCACATCGCAGATGACGGTGATGATCATACTTTTCACCTGATTTCGACAGCAAATGACCGACTTTGCCCGCAAGACTTTGCCACAGATCAGGGAAAAGGCAGGCAAGCCTTCTTGAAACACGTGAGCGGATCAAGGGGGAAAAGAAGAGTGTAACAAGTGATTGCTGAAAGCGAAAATGCAAAGTATAATAGTGACATAGATCGTGAGAGCCAAGGGAGAAAGGCGGCGATGTCCCATGGAAAACGATATATCATTGCATCCCGGAGATGCACGGATCCTCCAAATCGCAAAGCGCTACGGCCATAAGCAGGTACTCTCCGGTGCGTCCTTTTCTGCACAAAGCGGCACCTGCGTCGGCATCCTCGGCGCCAACGGCAGCGGGAAGTCCACGCTCCTGCGCATCCTGGCAGGTGTGCTGCGCCCGGACGGCGGCAGCTTTTTCTGGAACGGCACTGATCTGTTGAAAGACCGGGCCGCCGGCACACAGACAGTGGCCTATGTGCCCCAGGGGACGCCGCTCATCGAGGAATTGACAGCGCTGGACAATCTGCGCCTCTGGTATGAAAAAGCAAATCTGCAAGTATCCCTGGAGGAGGGTGTTCTGCGGGAGCTGGGCATCCATGAATTTCTCAAGACTCCGGCGTCCAAACTCTCCGGAGGCATGAAGAAGCGGCTCTCCATTGGCTGCGCACTGTCAAAGGACCAGCCTGTCCTTCTGCTGGACGAGCCCACTGCCGCCCTGGATTTGGCGGGAAAAGAGCGGATCCTCCGCTACTTTGACCGTTTTCGCAGCAATGGGGGCCTGCTCGTCATCGCTACCCATGACCAGAGAGAACTGGAGCTATGTGACAGCTGGCTGATCCTCCGAGACGGTCAGCTGCGGCCCTATGTATATGACGGCGACATCCGCCGCCTGACAGACAGTTTGGGTGAGCCATGAGCGGGAAATGCAAGAGCTATCTCCTCCTCCAGCTGAAGCGGGGATTGAAGCTGATGCCGCAGGTGCTGATTGTGACGCTGCTGCTGGCCTTGTGCGCCGTCTTGGCCGGACTGATGCTGTCTGACCTGGACGAAGCGGACGGGGCGAAGCAGAAGATCGAGATCGGCGTTGTAGGCGATACGAAGGACACTTATCTCAATATCGGCCTTTATGCGTTGGAGCATCTGGACTCCTCCCGCTTTTCCGTTCGACTGCAGACCATGGAGGAGCAGGAGGCCAGAACCGCTCTCTATGCCGGCCGTCTGACCGGCTATCTTGTGATCCCGGAGGATTTTGTGGAGGGAATGGTCAATGGCGACCATCATCCCATCACCTACGTCACCTCCACGGGGGCCACAGGCTTTGGCACCATCGTGGCAGAGGAGCTGGCATCGGACATCTCCCGGCTGTTGCTCGAGACGGAGAACGCCATCTACGGCGCACAGGCATTTACCCGGCAGTATATTGACGGGGTGGATCCCTATGACGCAGGGCAGGCGCTGGTGGAGCGGTATATGCGCCTAGTGCTCAATCGGAACAGGCTGTTTGAAGTTGAGACGATTGGGACAGCGGACTCCTTGTCTCCGGAGGGCTACTACCTCTGCGGCATGGCGGTGGCCATGCTGCTGCTGTGGGGCATCAGCTGCAGCCCTCTCATCTCCCGCCGCTCCAATGAGCTTTGCGGTATTTTGAATGCCAACGGACTGGAGGGAGCAGGTCAAATTCTGAGCGAATTTGCTGCCTTCTTCCTGCTGATGCTCTTTACCCTTCTGTGTGTGATGCTGCTGGCGGGAGACGCGCTTTGGCAGTTCGGCATCCGTATTCCCGAGCTGAGCGCTTTAAAAGGGGAGAACCGTCTGCGGTTTTGCCTGGAGCTGATCCCTGTGGGGGCGATGCTCTCTGCCCTGTCGTTTTTCCTCTATGAGTTGCTGCCCGGTACAGTGGGGGGTATCCTGCTGCAATTCCTGAATGCCGTTGCCCAGGGCTACTTGGCGGGCTGCTTCTACCCCTCCTCTTTTCTGCCAGAGGGCATGAGAATGGTGGGCAATATACTGCCCGCCGGCGTTGCGATGGGGCTTTTGAAATCCGGCTTGGGGGACCGGCCAGTCCTATGGCGGCTGCTTTCGGTGCTGGGCTATACCATACTGTTCCTGCTGCTTTCTGCGGCTGTCCGGCGGCACCGGCTCAGGGCTTGAAGGGGGAGGGGGCATGAAAAAAATGAGAAGACTCCTCCTGTGGTACGGACTGCTGACTAAAAGACAGCTGAAACGGCCGGCCTATCTGGCGCTTTTGCTGCTGGTGCCGCTTCTGGCCCTGGCCGTCGCCCTGTCGGTTCGGCAGGACAGCGGCATCGTCACTGTTGCCGTTGCCTGCGAAGACCCGGCAGACCCTGTCTCTGCCGCTGCGGTGGACCGCCTTCTCAGCGGAAAGAGCGTCCTCCGCTTTCTGACCTGTGCAGAGGCAGAGGACGCAAAGAACGCCGTGATCCACGGGGAAGCAGATGCGGCCTGGATCTTCCGCGCGGATACCGGCGAGATGCTGGAGCGCTACGTCCAAAAGGGCAGAGGGACCATTGTGACTGTGATAGAGCGGGAGGACAATGTGTTTCTCAAGCTGGCCCGGGAAAAGCTCTATGCTGCCGTCTATCCGGACCTTTCCTATACGATGTTCCGCCGTTTCCTCGAAACACTTCCGGGCGCATCCCAACTGTTGGGAGAGCAAGAACTGCGCGGCTACTATGAGAGCGGGACGATGGACGAGGAGATCGTGCATTTTGCCTACGCCGACGGCAGTGAGGTGCAAAACGCAGACAGCTATCTGGTGGCGCCGTTAAGAGGACTGCTGTCCCTGCTCATCGTGCTCTGCGGCCTTGCCTCCGGTATGTACTGCTTCCGGGAGGAGCGGGAGGAGACATTTGTCTGGCTTCCTGCGGGTAAGCGGCGCCTGCTGCCTCTGGTTTCCCACATGACGGCGATCTTCCCTGTTGCCGCAGCCGTACTGCTGGCCCTGACTGTGGGCGGGCTTTTGGCAAATCCTGTATATGAGCTGCTGCTCATGCTCTGCTTTTCCATGGCATCAGCGGCCTTCTGCGAGCTGATTCGGAGTTTCTGCCCCAGCGAAGCACAGATGGGTGCGCTGATTCCTGTCCTCATGGTCGCCATGCTGGTGCTGTGTCCGGTGTTTCTGAACTTCAGGCTGCTCCGACCTGTACAGTATCTGCTGCCGCCGTTTTATTATTTGAACGCCGTACACAGTGCTGCATATCTGTGCGGAATGATGCTCTATACCGCAGCAGCGGTTGTGTTGGCCATGGTATTCTCCGGCATGAAAAGGCGGAGGGCGTGACAAATGTATGCCGCATAACGCAGAAAACAGGGAACTGCCCCTGGGGCAGCTCCCTGTTTCTGCAATTTTATAGTGAAGAATATGCCAAAAACAGCATTTTCATCTTTTCTTCATCCACAAAGTACTCCTGATTGTGTTTAGTGCCCGAGAAGACTTGCTTTCCCTGCCGGTAAGCAATCAGTGTCGTGAAGGGGACAGGCGTCCACTGTTCAAAGGTCAGGGGCCTGGTGCTGAGACAGACCCCTCGTTCATCCTCTCTCCGGTAGAGTGACCCGGCATAATTGGTGTGGGCGTAGAGCAATTCCTCGTCGTAAATCAGCAGATTCACTTTGTTTCCGGGGGAAAGGGCGATAACGATGCGGTCTAACAGGCGAAACCGTTCCTCTGCTGTCAGCGGATGACCCAGCAGGCGGGTCTCCTCCGCCACCTGATCCATCAGATAGAGCAGAATGCGCTCGCTGTCCGTGTCGCCTTTCTGCAATCTGACGTAGGAATTCATGCCGGGATAGTCAAAGACGGTGCCGTTGTGGATCAGCGTCCAACGGCGTCCGCTGACATCCAGTCCGGTGAAGGGGTGGCAGTTGCGCCATGCCTCGCTGCCGATCGTTGCAAAGCGAATGTGGGCCAGCGCTGTTCCGGCGGAGATGGGCTCTCTCAGCCGCTCTTTGAGATAATGGCTTTTCCTCGCGTTTGCCGGTTCCTTTTCAATGGAAAAACAGTCCTGATCCAGCAGGGCCAGCCCCCAGCCGTTGGGGTGCTCGTCGGCATGGGCATAAAAGGCCTCCAACTCTCGATTGAGACTCACGGGCTGAGGTCCGCAAAATCCAAAGAGTTCACACATCACTCAGCACCTCCTCCAGCCGTCGGCCGTAATCCGCAGACGCTCCTTTTCCAAACCGAATGTCCCCTGGCAGTCCGGTACGAACTTCCGGGGTATCTATATGAAGCATAGAGGATGACCTCCTTCTATATATTTCTGCAAACTCAGTAGGTTAATGGGTATTATAACAAACGGATGTGAGTCTGTCAACAGGGAAGGAAAAAGGCGGGGCAGGATGCGCACGCACATAAAAACGGAACTGCGTCCGGGCGACAGGTGATTGCCGAATCGGAGAAAACAAAGTATAATAAGAAAATGAGCATTGCGCAAAGAGAGTTCAGAGTAAGGAGCAAAACAATGATCCAACCAATTGTAAAAGACCCCATTTTTCTGATGCAGAAGTCCGCACCGGCTGTGGCGGCGGACTATCAGACGGCTCAGGATCTTGTGGATACGCTGGAAGCACACAAAAACAGCTGTGTGGGTATGGCGGCGAATATGATCGGCGTTCTGAAGCGTATCATCGCTTTTGACTGCGAAGGGACATATATGGTCATGTTTAACCCGGAGATCGTAAAACGGTCAGAGCCGTATGAGACGGAGGAGGGATGCCTGTCTCTGACGGGCAAGCGCAAAACCAAGCGTTGGAAGACCATCAAGGTGCAATACCAGACCCCTATTCTCCAAACCCGCTTCAAAACCTTCACCGGCTGGACGGCACAGATCGTCCAGCACGAGATTGACCACTGTAACGGTATATTGATCTGAACACAAAGCAGCAGTCCTCCATCGCCCGTCAAGGGTGAAAGGACTGCTGCTTCTTTACAGCATTTAGAGGGTTTATGCTTCGTACGCTACTTCAAAGGGATTCTTGCCCTCCTGCTCAAAGGCCAGAAGTCCCTTGACGGAGTTCCCCACCATATCAGAGACTGCCTGATCGGTGTAGAACGCCATATGGGGGGATAGCATGACGTTGGGAAAAGCCTGTAACATCGCTCTGTCGGGATTGGACAGAATCTGACGCTCCAAATTCAGATAGTACAGTCCTGCCTCGTGTTCAATGGTATCCAGCGCCGCAAATCCGACCTTTCCGGCAGAGAGGGCGTTGATCAGCGCCTGGGTGTCGATCAGCATACCACGGGCGGCGTTTATGAGGATGACGCCGTCCTTCATCTGGGCAATGGCCTTTTCGTCGATCATGTGATAGTTGCTCTCCATACCGGGCACGTGGAGCGTAATGATGTCGGACTCCCGGTAAATGGTATCCAGATCGGTATATTCGGCAAGACCCTCCAACTCCTTTTTGGGGTACAGGTCATAGGCCAGAATACGGCAGCCAAAGCCCTGAAGGTGTCGGATCACCGTCTCGCCAATCTTACCTGTCCCAACGACGCCCACAGTGGAGAGGGAAAGCTCTTTCCCCATTTTGCCTGCCAGATTGAAGTCCTGCAACCTTGCCTTGTCCATAATATAGGAGATCTTCCGACAGGCCATCAGCATCATCATAATTGTGTAGTTGGCAACACTGTTGGGCGAGTAGGTCACATGGGCAATACCCATGCCGATCTTTTTGGCGTGCCGTGTGTCAATGTGGTCATAACCGATGCTTCTGGTGGAGATGTACCGCACGCCCAGCTCATAAAATCGATCCAGCAGCTCCGGCGTCATGGGATTGGTGATGATGGAGACTGCCTCATAGCCCTTTGCAAGGTGTGCGTTTTCCAGTGACGGATAGTCAGATGTATAGCCGTACTTGATGCCCAGTTGCTCGGCAATCTGAATAAAATAGGGGAGCTCGTCAAACTCCCGCAGTGCATAGGCAAAAATTTTCATGGGTATTCCTCCCGGGTGCAATTGACAGTACAATTATAAAGCGGCCTATTTGAAAATGCAATCTATCGTGCGGCAAAATTCCGGGCCGCATCGTAATGCGCATGGAGAAAGCGTCCTTACTCCAGTTCCTCCATAGGTGTCGCGTAGCACCACCGGCCGCCGGTGAATTTACCGAAGATGTATAGATTAGAGGCGGACTCGCACATGGTGTACATTTTGCCGTCCACAAATTCGATCTCCTCCGACATTGGCGGGAACCGGTAGTGCCCGCTCATGGCGGCGGTGTCCAGTGCGTAAAGGGGAATTTCCCCACTTCCTGCGGGCAGGGCGCTGAAGGGTTGGAGCGCAGACTGCTCATAGGCGTAGATATTGGAAAACGCCATGCCATAGGAGGTGGAGAGCCAAAGCTTCCCGTCATAGAACGCCATGCCCTGGGTCAGATCCGGCAGAGTATATGCCTCCACCGGCACCGGACTCAGCCCGAAAATGGCATCCGGCTCGTCAGAGGCCGCATAGGTCACCGCCAATGCCTGATGGTAGTCTCCTGCGGGGGTGGTAAATTTATGGGAATCGGGTGTGAGATAGTTGGGGTCCCGATAAAATTCGCCCGCGGTCAGACTGCCGTCGTGAGTGGTGGTAAATGCAACGGCAATTTCATCATCCGCTCCGAAATAAATGTCAAAGGTCCCAAGACAGGGGATGTGAGTGCCGTCCTCAGAATCCAGAACAGCGCTGCGGTCATAGACGTACAGGCAGGCGTCACTGCCGCCGGCCACATACACATAATCGCCCAAAACGCTCAGACCTCCGGCGTGAAAGACAAAGTCACTGCCGTCCGGCGCCAGCAGCAGAACCTTGTCTCGGACCTCCCCTGTGGCATGATCTACCAGATAGATGGGGGATACAGTCTGATCCTTCTGGTAGCCGGTAATCAAAAAGAGATCGGTCTCTTCATCAAAGGAGATGCCCTGGGGAACAAGGTTGCCGGGTAGCCCCGGGATGACAAACGCCTTTTCAGACACAGTGTAGTAATCCTTCACCGGGATACGGAGGTACAGCCGTGCGCCCAGTAGAATGATTAGGATCAGCGCAAGGATTACGCCAAAAACGACACAAAGCTTCTGCTGCCAGTTCTTTCTTAATAGATTCATCTCATCTGTCCTCCCACTCAGCTATCTCTCTTAAACCGTTTCAATCTGTGCGCCCAAGGGGGCAAGTACTGGCTTAGCGATCTTTCAAAACTGCATGCCAAAGGGTGCCGATCGTGAATGCCCCCTCAAAGAGGGGGCCATTGGCAATGATGAAAGGACGAACGAGTTTCGCCAGTGCCTCCCTCTCTGAGGGAGGTGTCACCGAAGGTGACGGAGGGAGTCCGTATTCTCTGGCTGAGTGATCTGGATAACCACGATTTTGATTTTACCATGAGTCTGGGAAGCGTGCAATATCTGCTGCGCGGAAGATAGGGAAGAGGAGGAGCTTCGGACGATACAAGACGAAAATGAGAGAAACTACCATTTGTGGGGACCATTATAGGCAAGTCCATGGGCATAGAGCACTCTTTGCTGGACGATCATTCGTGACCGGCGAACATCGCTTGTCGAACATATCCAATCCGAAGAAAGCGGGAGACCGCTCCAAATGAGGTGACATCCCGCGTTTTTTCTGCCCATCCACCCCTCACAAATATGCACAGTTATGCAAAATGCCTACAAAACATTTTCTGTCAAATTTTCTCCATTTCCGAACCTATTTTCCAGTTCAAAGTATCCGATACAGAACAACTCAAATGCTCCCAACGTTATCAGTGACGGGTCTCCCTCACGAATTCGCAGCGTTCTGCGAATCTCCTTGGGGATGACCACGCGACCGAGGTCGTCAATTCTTCTCACAATTCCTGTCGCTTTCATATTCCTCTACCTCCAAAAGTGGTTATCATGCAACTCGCAGGTAGTATCTGCGATTTTGGGAAGTTTATGAGAAGGGAAGAGATGTAGGTTTTTCCAGAAAACAGAGAGCGATCTGCGTTGCTGCCATTAACTAAAAATTTCAGGAGAACGATGACAGCTTTGATGAAATAAAATGGAAGAGGGAGAGGCAACAAAAGCGTTCCGACATTTAAGATTCAAAGCGCAACAAATAAAAACCTATATTTGAGTATAAACACAGCAAAGCAGTCGGAGATCACCAAGCAAATGGAGGCTCTTCGGCTGTATTTTATTAGATTATGGCTTTTCAGACATACTATAATAAGTATATTACAGCTCAACAGAGCCAAATCTGAAGTATACAAACGGAGGTATTTTTGATGGAAAAAAGAATAATAGACGTATCAGCCGCGGGAGCCTTTCAGCGATTCCTGCAGGAACAGAAGCGCAGCGCAGCCACAGTGGAAAAGTACCTGAGGGATGTTCGCAGATTTGCCATGTTCGCCGAGAAAAGGGAAGTGACAAAAGAGCTGGTCATGGAGTACAAGCATTACCTGATCCAAGCCGGCTACGCCGTCCGCAGCGTCAACTCCATGCTGGCCAGCGTCAACAGTCTCCTGTGCTATCTGGGCTGGTCAGACTGCCGGGTCAAGAGCCTGAAGACCCAGCGG
>OMVL01000007.1 GCA_900314485.1 uncultured Eubacteriales bacterium | reverse complement strand
GCTGCTGCTGTCCGAATCGGCGTTGTTCTGATTGGGGGTCGTCTGCTCGGAAGCGCCCTCGTTTCCCTCGTTGGCATCGTCCTTTTCTTCCTGCTGCTGCGGCTCTTCGGGCTTCTGCTCCGGCACCTTGATCTCATCAATCAGGCGGCTCTCGCTCTTATAGCCACAGATGCCGCACTCGTCATGTACATAGGTCTTGACAACGCCATTTTCCGGGAAGGTGTCTTCATATACCGTCTTAAGCTGATGATCTCCCCGGTCAAACTCCTCGCCGCAGATGGCGCAGACATGCCAATGGCCGGACTTATCGCTGTACCAGCCGTGCTCGTCCGCCACATGGACATGCTCGGGCATGTCGCCGGAGCCGGAGAGGACAAACTTGACGTAGCAGTCCCGGTCGCCCCGCATGCACTGATAGAGGAAGGCATCAGCTGCCATCGCCGCCCAGCAGCTTCAGAGTGCCGTCATCCTGAAACGGCTCCTCCACGGGGGCGGGGATGCCGGGGATGACAAAGGTGGTGACGCTGCCGGGGATATACCGGTTGGGGCGGTAGCTCTTCACCCGGGCCAGCTCCTTCTGGGCGTTTTCCAGCTCCAGCTCCAGCTGCTGGACGGCCACATCCTTTTTCCGCACCTCCAGCTCGGTGAGGGTAGTATCATAGGTGAGGAGCACGTCCCCCTTTTTGACCTCCTGACCCTCGTGGACCAGGACTTCATTCACGCTCTGTGTGTCGGAGAGGTAGACCTGCTGCATGCCCTCCACCGTCACCTGGCCGTCGGTATGACTGGTGTCGCCCCAGTAATCGGTCATGGCAAAGCCCTCGCTGATGTTATAGACCTTGACCTCTTTCCTCGCCCGGTGCTGCCAGGCATAAACCCCGCCAAAGGCGCAGCCGCCCACAATGAGCAGGGCCAGCACAATGGAAATAATGCGTTTTTTCAGATTCATTCTGCGCCTCCTGTCTGGATACGTCCGTCCAGAATGAGGTAGGTCTTCTGGGCACAGGCCGCCACCTCCGGGGCATGGGTGATCATAATGATGGTGACCCCCTCCTCATTCAGGTTGCGGAACAGCTCCATGACCTGCTGGCCGGACTGGGTGTCCAGTGCGCCGGTGGGCTCGTCCGCCAGAAGCAGACTGGGACTGCCCACCATGGCCCGGGCAATGGCCACACGCTGGCACTGGCCGCCGGAGAGCTGGTTGGGCTTATGATCCATACGGTCTCCCAGGCCCACCCGCTCCAGCATATCCTTCGCTTTGGCCAAACGCTCCTTTTTCTTCACGCCCCGATAGGTCAGGGGCAGAGCCACATTCTCCAAAGCAGTCATGCCGGGGAGCAGGTCCGCATTCTGAAAGACAAAGCCGATCTGCCGGTTGCGGATGTCTGCCAGCCGGTCGTCGTTCAGGCCGTCCAGATCCTCGCCCGCCAAAATCCGTCTGCCGGAGGTGGGCACATCCAGACAGCCGATCATATTCATCAGCGTTGTCTTACCCGAGCCGGAGGGGCCCATAATGGCGATATACTCCCCCTGCTCCACGTTCAGATTGATGTTATGCAGGACAGGGACCGTCATCTTGCCACGGGTATAGTCCTTGCAAATATCGTGCATTTCCAGAACCATGGCTCAGCCCTCCATGTTGCCCTCAGGGCCGAGCTCGCCCTCTTCAGGGCCAAACTCGCCGCCTTCAGAATCCGCTTCCTCGCCGTCAGCGTAGAAGTCTCCGTCGCCCTCGTCTCCGCCGAAGGAATCCTCGTCATAGCGGACGACGGACATGCCGGCCTTCAGTTCCTCCTCGGGATAGGCGATGTAGTCCTCCAGAGTCAGGCCGTCTGTAATCATGTACTCGTCCAGCTCCTCGTCATACTCGCCCAGAGTGACGGTGCGCAGCTCCAGCTTGTCCTTGGAGTTGGCGACCCAGACAGATGCCTTGTCCCCGTCCATCACCAGATAACCGGAGGGGAGGCGGATGCTGTTATCATCCTCGGCGGGAGCGCCCATTTTGATGTACACATGCTGGCCGATGAGCAGACCCTCAGAGTCGTCCAGCGTCACATAGAAGGAGTACTTGGAGCTGCTCTCGCCGCTGTCCCCGTCATAATAATAGTTGTTGTTATTGTTCTCCTCCTCGGTGGTGCCGGTGTTGACCGTGTCGATATAGCCGTGCCAGGTCAAACTGCTGTCCAGCCGGGAGTAGGCGGTGACCTCCATACCCTGATGCAGGCTCCGGGCAGACTCCTCGCTGACGGTGCCCTTGATCCGGTAGGTGCCGGTCTCCATAATGGTGATGTAGGCGTCGTCACTGCTGCCGTTACTGCCGTAGCTGTCGCCGCCGCTGTTATCCTGGCTGATCGCCTTAATGACGCCGTCCACCTCGGAGAGGACCTCGGTCTCTTCGACGCTGTCCTTCAGCTGCTGAAGCTCCGCCTCTTTCTTCTGCAGGTTGTACTCCGCCTCAGATTTGTTCAGCTCCGCCTCCTGGATCTGGAGGGTGTAGCTGAGCTGGTCGGAGGAGGATGCCTTTTTCTTCTCCTTCTCCAGCGCCTTGATCTGAGTCTCGTAGTTGGTGATGCTGTTTCTGATCTGCTCCACCTCCAGCTCTGCGGAGGTGACAGTCAGCTCCAGCGCGTCGGTGTCGTAGGCAAAGAGCTTGTCGCCCGCATGAACCTCGTCGCCTACCTCCACATAACACTCCGCCACCTGCTTGTTGGCGTCCTTGCGGACCTTGACCGTGGCCCGAGGCTCCACAACGCCGCCGAACTGATTGCTGCCCGAGACGTCCACGCCCATCAGCATGGCCACGGACTGGACTGCGGCAGAGCTCTCGTCATTCCCTCCGGAGCAGCCCGTCAGTACAAGGCTCAGCGCCATGGTCAGTGCCAGCGCCAGCGCCAAAATACGGTTATGTTTCATCGGATCTCATCCTTTCCTCCCGGGGGAGCCGCCTGCGCCCGCCGGTTCGTGTGATGGTATTATAGCACACGGCAAATAATATCCCAGTCCTTGGAACTCAATTTAAGAATAAATTAAGAGCCTGATAAAATGTTGCTGCATTTTGTCGTTTCCCTTCAACGCAGATCGCCGGTGCGCCTGCTGAGCAGGCGCACCGGCGGGAAAACTGGTCCAAATTTACTGCTTTTTTGCCCGGAAGGCGGCGGTCAGAGCGGGTACGACCTCAAACAAATCGCCCACAATGCCGTAGTCCGCCACGGAGAAGATGGGCGCGTCGGCATCCTTGTTGACAGCGATGATGGTGTCAGACCCGGTCATGCCCGCCAGATGCTGAATGGCCCCGGAAATGCCCACGGCGATGTACACCTTGGGGGCGACGGTCTTGCCCGTCTGGCCCACCTGATGGGCATGGGGGATCCAGCCTGCGTCCACAGCGGCACGGCTTGCGCCCACAGTAGCGCCCAGCACATCTGCCAGCTCCCGGACCAGGGCAAAGCCCTCCGCATTTTTGAGGCCCCGGCCTCCGGCGACGATGATCTCCGCCTCTTCCAGGTTGACCGCCTCGGCCACCTCCTTCACCCGCTCCACCAGCTTGACCCGGATGTCAGCAGGGGCGATGTGGATGTCCTCCCGGATGATCTCCCCGGTACGGCTCTCGTCCAGAGCGGGCTTTTTAAAGACGCCGGGGCGGACGGTCGCCATCTGGGGCCGATGGTTGGGGCAGGAGATGGTGGCCATCAGGTTGCCGCCAAAGGCGGGACGGGTGGCGGCCAGAAGGCCCTTTTCGTCAATGTCCAGCCCGGTGCAGTCGGCGGTCAGGCCGGTATGGAGGGCGCAGGCCGCTCTCGGGCCCATGTCACGGCCGTTATTGGTGGCGCCGTAAAGGACAATGGCGGGCTTATACTTGCCGATCAGCTCCACCAGGGCGTAGGTCTGAGCGTCGGTGTTGTAATTAAAGTACTCCTCGCCTTCCACCAGAATGACTTCGTCAGCGCCGTAGGAAATGGCAGTTTTGGCGACCTGCTCCACGTCCTTGCCCAGGACGACAGCTACCAGCTTTTCCCCCAGCTTATCCGCCATGATCCGGCCGGGATTTAACAGCTCGTAGCCCACGTTTTTGGCAGCGCCTTCGTCGGTCTCGATATAGACCCAGAGATTCTTGTTATCCATGTCGCAGACCTCCTCTTACAGCAGCTTGGCGTCGGACAGCAGCCCCACCAGCTTGTCAGCGGCGGCTTTGCCGTCCAGACCCTCGATTTTCATGCCGTTCTTCTCATGGGTGGGGGTGTAGGTCTTGACCACCTTGGTGGGGGAGCCGGCCAGGCCCCGCTCCTCGGGAGCGACCACCACCTCAGCAGAGGTCAGCTCGTAGATCTCAGCGTTTTTGGCAAACCGCTGGGTCTTGAAGCTGGGATAGCGCAGGTCGAAGGGGGTCTTGTTCACCGTGATGACGCAGGGGGCGGAGACGGCATAGAAGTCATAGCCCTCATCGCTCTCCCGCTTGCACTTGAGTGTGCCGTCCTCCTGCAGCTCCACGCCAACGGCGTAGGACACCAGGGCACGGTCCAGATGCTGGGAGATCTCCGGCCCCACCTGGCCGGTGTCTCCGTCAATGGCCTGCTTGCCGCAGAGGATGATGTCAAAGGCCCGCTCGTTTTTCTTCTCCAGCGCCTGGATGGCGGTGGAGATGATCTTGGAGGTGGCCAGGGTATCAGAGCCGCCGAAGACCCGGTCTGTGATGAGGTACGCCTCGTCAGCGCCCACAGCCAGACACTCCCGCAGGGCGTCCTTGGCCTTGGGGATGCCCATGGAGACGACCGTCACCTTGCCGCCCGTCTGATCCTTCAGGCGGAGGGCGACCTCCAGAGCGTAGGTATCAAAGGTATTGACGATGGCAGGCACGCCCTCACGGATGAGGGTGTGCTTCACCGGGTCAATTTTGATCTGGGTGGTGTCCGGCACCTGCTTGACGCAGACCAGAATGTTCAGCGCCTTGCCGGAGACAGGAGCCGCTTTGGGCGCTTCTGCCACGGGAGCGGCGGTCTTGGGGGCTTCCGTCTTCTTGGCGGCGGGGAGGGCGGCCTTCTTTGCCGCCTTGGGGTCGTCGGTATACTTCTTCTTCAGCTGGCCGGCGATGACGGAGCGCTGGATCTGGTTGGTGCCCTCGTAGATCTGAAGGATCTTGGCATCCCGCATCAGCTTCTCCATGGGGTAGTCCTTCATGTAGCCGTAGCCGCCCATGACCTGAACGCCGTCCACGGCGCACTTCATGCCGGTGTCGGTGCCGAAGGTCTTGGCAATGGCGGCCTCCATGGTAAAGGGCAGGCCCTCGTCCATCAGCTCAGCTGCGTGGAGGTACATCTGCCGGGCGGCCTGGACCTGGATCTCCATATCCGCCAGCATGATCTCCACCGCCTGGAAGTTGGCGACGGGCTGACCGAACTGCTTGCGCTGCTTTGCGTACTTCGTGGCCTCCTCAACGACTCGCTGGCCGATGCCGACGCCAAATGCGCCCACGCCCGCACGGGAGTGGTCCAGGGTCTCCATGATATACTTAAAGCCACGGTTTTTCTTGCCCAGAAGGTGGTCCTTGGGGATGCGGACGTTGTCAAAGATGACCTCGGAGGTGCAGCTTAAGCGCATACCCATCTTGTCCTCCTCCTTGCCGATGGAGACGCCGGGGCGGTCCCGCTCGACAATGAAGGCGGACAGGCCCATGATCCCGGCAGTCTTCCGGGTGGAGGCCAGAACGGTGTAGATGCCCGCAATGGGGCCGTTGGAGATGAAGCTCTTGGTGCCGTTGATGACGTAGCAGTCCCCGTCCTCCACGGCGGTGGTCTGGACGCCGCCGGCGTCGGAGCCGGCATTGGGCTCGGTCAGGCAGAAGGCGGCGAACTTCTTCTCCACCATGGTGTCAAACCACAGCTTTTTCTGTGCGTCCGTACCGGCGATCAGCACGGGATAGGAGGCCAGAGCGTTGGCAATGAGGGTGGTGCCCACGCCGATGTCGCCTCGGGCGATCTGTTCGGCAATGGCAAAGACCTGCACGTTGGAAAGGCCCGGCCCGCCGTACTCGGCGGGGATGCACAGCTGATTCAGCCCCATGGCGCAGGCCTTGTCCAGCAGCTCCACGGGGAATTCGTCCCGCTTTTCGTACTCACCCACCGTGGGGATGATCTCTTTATCGACAAACTCCCGCACAAGAGAGAGCAGTTCCTGAGTCTCTTCGTTGAAGATCATGGGCGAAGTCTCCTTTGTATTTAGAATCAGGGTTATTATAGCATATTGCCGGGGTTTTAGCAATCCTTTTTCACGGCAAAAGAATGCCCTGCGGCTTGATGCCGCAGGGCAGAGAGACATTATTCTTCCTCGTCGTCCTCAAATCCGATGTCAATGGTCAGCTTCTGCCGGCAGTGAGGGCAGATGATCTCGCCTTCCTCAATGGTCTCCTCATCCAGTACCACCGGCTTGCCGCACTCGGGACACTCCATCTCGTACTCGATGATCTCCTCATCGTCCTCCTCTTCTTCGTCCTCATCCTCATTGAAGGTGTCCTCGCCCAGGAGGACCTCCTCCATGCCGGACACCACGTCGTCCAGCTCGTCCAGCTCGTCGGCCAGGGAGGAAATGGACTCATTGTTGGCCTCCACATTGGCGGCAATGTCGCCCAGCACGTCCAAAACGGCCAGCAGCACCTTGCCCTCCTCGGTGGGATCCTCCCCCAGCTTCAGCCCGTCAGCCAGGCCCCGGAGGTAGGCAGCTCTTTCAGTCAATGACATTTGAGATCACTCCTTTGTTATAAAAGGCTGCCGAAAAACTTCGACAGCCTTAGGTTTGACAGAATCAGCAAGCTTAATCCTTGCAGCGGGACAGATATTCGCCGGTGCGGGTATCCACGGTGATGCGGTCGCCGATGTTGATGAACAGCGGCACACGCACCTCAGCGCCGGTCTCCAGCGTGGCAGGCTTCAGGGTGTTGGTGGCGGTGTTGCCGGCCAGACCCGGCTCGGTCTCAGTGACCTCCAGGTCCATGAAGTTGGGCGCCTCGATGCCGAATACGCTGCCCTTGTAGGACAGGACCTTGCACTCGGTGTTCTCCTTCACGAAGCGGAAGGCGTCGCCCAGCTGATCCCGGTTCAGGGGGATCATGTCGTAGGTCTCCACGTCCATGAAATAGTACAGATCGCCGTCAGAATAGCTGTACTCCATGACCTTGCGCTCGATATATGCCGACTCGAACTTGGCAGTGGGGTTGAAGGAAGTCTCGGTGACAGCGCCGGTGATGACGTTCTTCATCTTGGTACGCACGAAAGCGGCGCCCTTGCCGGGCTTGACGTGCTGGAATTCCACGACCTGCATGACTTTACCCTCGTATTCAAAGGTGACGCCATTTCTGAAATCGCCTGCAGTGATAGTAGCCATATTGATAGCCTCCAATATCTTGTTCTCTTCCAGCCCATAACCGGCCGGGGTCTATATACGCTTTTATTTTATCCTATTTTTCCCCGTTTTGCAAGGGGAACATGAACTGAAAATGTGCCAACGATCCATTTTATCCAAAATTCCGCCACTCCTGCAGCAGCACCTGGGCCAGGATGCGGACAAAAACGGCGACAGGCGGTCCGTTTTTCCCCACTGCGGTGCTTTTGGGAAACCAGCGGCTCCGCACCGCCCTGTTCCCCTCCTTCCACAGCCGGCCCGCGGCATAGCGGCAGCTCCGCTCTACCGTCTCCGGCCCGGCAGCGCAGCAAACACCCACCCGGCGGTACAGTCCGTCCGGCAGTCTGCCCTCCCGGTCCAGAGTCTCCGCCGTGAGGGCGACGGCGCAGGTCAGATAGCGGTATCCTTTGCAGTTCGGCGGCATGCCCATACTCCGCAGCAGGACTCTGGCTCTCAGTGTGTAGTCGTTCTCTCTCATACGTCACCTCTGTCTTTCTTCCTGTCTACGGTAACACACCTTTTCCGCCTTGGAAAGCACTTTTTACCGACAAAATCCGACACATTTCGGAAACAGAGGGCAGAAAAAGAGGTTGACAAGGAAACCGGCATCCGCTATAATACCAAATTGCAACAGACGTTGAAGGGAAAAAAGATGGATCTGTCCCATTTCAGAGAGCCGGTGGCTGCTGTAAACCGGTATGCGGCTTTCCATGGATAACTGTTCCCGGAGTCGATGGCCTGAATCAAGCGCAGTAGGGTCATCCGGCATGCCCCGTTATCGGCACAGGCCTTGTCAGAGGCCGCAGAGGGCGTTCGTGTAAGCGATCGCTAAAACAGGGTGGTACCGTGTAATTTTTTCACCCCTGACCAGATACATGGTCAGGGGTTTTCTTTATCCTCAGGCCAAAATTGGAGGAACCTAACATGAAAGGCTACGAAAAGTATATCCCCTTTGTCCCCCAGCCCATCCAGAACCGGACCTGGCCGGACAACACCATTACAAAAGCGCCCGTCTGGTGCTCCGTGGATCTCCGGGACGGCAACCAGGCCCTCATCGACCCCATGAACATGGACGAGAAGCTGGAGATGTTCCACATGCTGGTGGACGAGATCGGCGTGAAAGAGGTGGAGATCGGCTTCCCCTCCGCCTCGGACACGGACTACGAGATCTGCCGGGAACTGATCGAGGGAGGGCACATCCCTGACGATGTGACCATTCAGGTCCTGGTCCAGGCCCGGCCCCACCTCATCAAAAAGACCTTTGAGGCCATTCAGGGCGCAAAGCACGTCATCTTCCACTTCTACAACTCCACCTCCACCCTCCAGCGGGAGGTGGTCTTCCGCACCGACGTGCAGGGCGTGAAGCAGATCGCCGTGGACGCCGCCGACCTCATCTACGAGATGGCCCAGCCGGTCATCGCCTCCGGAGTCGATCTGCGGTATGAATACTCCCCGGAATCCTTTATGGGCACGGAGATGGACGCCGCCGTGGAGATCTGCGCCGCCGTGCTGGATCACCTCCACGCCGATGCTGACCACAGGGTCATCCTCAACCTTCCCACCACCGTGGAGAACTGTATGCCCAACCAGTTTGCCGACGAGATGGAGTATTTTATCCGCAATCTCCCCGGCAGGGAGCGGGCCATCATCTCCCTCCACCCCCACAACGACCGGGGCTGCGGCGTGGCTACCACAGAAGCCGGATTGCTTGCCGGCGCGGAGCGGGTGGAGGCCTGCCTCTTCGGAAACGGCGAGCGCACCGGCAATGTGGACATGATCACGGTTGCCATGAATATGTACGTCCAGGGCGTTGACCCGGAACTGGATTTCAGCCATATGGAGCGCATTATCGCCATGTACGAGCGCTGCACCAAGATGCCGGTTCCCGCCCGGCAGCCCTACGCCGGCGATCTGGTCTTTACCGCCTTCTCGGGCAGTCATCAGGACGCCATCAACAAGGGCTTTAACTACATGCAGGAGACCGGGACGGACAAGTGGATGGTGCCCTATCTCCCCATTAACCCGGAGGATCTGGGCAGAGCCTATGAGCCGGTGCGCATCAACTCCCAGTCCGGCAAGGGCGGGGCCGCCTTTATTATGAACCACAAGTTCGGATTTGATATGCCCAAGGCCATGCACCCGGAGTTCGGCGCTGTCGTTCAGAAGGCCTCTGACGAGGCGGGCGTGGAGCTGAAGGCGGACACCATCTACGAGCTGTTCGAGAACGAATACCTCAAGGTGGACGGGCCCTATCGGCTCATTAACAACCGTCTGGGCGCCGACGTGGAAAACGGCGTGGCCCACTCCCATTTCTGGGGACGGCTTCAGCATAAGGACACGATCTTCGAGGTCTCCGGCAACGGCAACGGCCCCATCGACGCCTTCTTCAACGCCATCCATGACGAGCGGATGAACCGCTATCAGTTCATCGACTACAAGGAGCACGCCATCAGCCAGGGCTCCGACTCTCAGGCCGTGTCCTACATCCAGCTGCGGACAAAGGACGGCATTGACGTCTTTGGCGTGGGCATCGACCATAACATCTCCATGGCCTCCATCAAGGCGATTCTCTGCGCCATCAACCGGGGAAAGAAGTTGGAGAAACAGCTGGAAAACGGGCAGAAGTAAGGATATTGCAGACAGGATAACCCGCCGTCCCATTTGGGGCGGCGGGTTTTTTGTGGGGCAGATGCCTCTTACTTACCCAAAATTTTTCTCACCTACTTGACAACGCCAAGTAGCACTGCTATACTGTCCACACTACTTAGCAACACCAAGTAGCTGAAAGGGGGAATCCCGATGGAAGAATCTCAATTACTGCGGGGCGTTTTGGAGGGTTGCGTGCTGGCCATCATCCAACGTGGCGAGACCTACGGATACGAAATTCTCACCGAGCTGAGTGAGAGCGGCTTTGAGGGACTGATGGAGGGGACGCTGTACCCCATTTTGACCCGGCTGGAAAAGAAGGGGCTGATCTCCTGCCGGAAGGAGAAGTCCCCTTACGGGCCGATTCGGAAATACTTCTCAGTGACCGAGGCGGGAAGCGGGTATTTGGCCGCCTTTCGGGACAGCTATCGCAGAATTTCCGTCTCCGCAGACAACATTTTGAATGGAAAGGTGGAAGAGCAATGAAGAGCTATGCGATGTACGCAGATAAGCTGAACAAGGAATATACCGAGGCCTTCGATCAGGTGGTGACCTATCTGAGTACCGAAACGATCGACGAGGTGACCAAAGACGAACAGCTGGGTGACCTGTTCGACCTGTTCCTCACCGCCCAGACCGCAGGCAGGCCGGTCAAGCGCATCACCGGCGGCAATATGGAGTATTTCTGCCGCAGCTTTGTGTCGGAATTTGGCTGGAAGAACCGGCTGCTCTACTTTGCCGACTACACAAAGCGGGTGGCGTGGTTTCTGCTGATCTTCTCCGTACTGGATATGCTCATCGCCGTGTGGGACGGCGGATTTTCCGCCCTCCTGAACCCCACCGATGTCACAAACTATTTCGGCTATCTTGTGGGCATGGCCATCTGCGCTCTGGTCGGCGCACTGGTGGGCACTCTCACCCGGCGCACCATGTTCCGGCTGAAAAAGGTGTCCATGCGGGCGCTGCAGATCGTCACGGCCGTAGTGGCCTTTGTGGCTATGGTCGCCCTGTTTGCCTTCATTTTCAACACCGAGTCCTCCTTCCCCATTCCCCCGTGGGTGGCGGCAGCAGTCTGCTGCGTCTATCTGGGTATCTACTACCTCCTCAACCGCAAGCGGCTGGCGAAACATAAAGAGACGCAGGTAAAGTTCGGGGAACTGGTAAATGCGGAAGCGGCAAAGGAATTCCCCAAAGAGATGGAGAAGAAGTATCAGAAGGCCAACGCGCGGAGCGTCAAAAAGGGCAAGGGGGAGCTAAACTATGCAGCGTTTTTGGAAAAGGAGGAGCGGGACTGCCGCCGTGCCTTAAAGATAAAATGGTTTTATCTTCTCACACCTCCGGTCGTGACTATGGGCAGCGCCCTCTATGCCGCACATTTTGACGGTTTTGGCGGTTTGGAAGATGTCATCTTTTTCATCGTTCTGATGCTCGTGGTAGAGTGCGCCATTATGTACCCCTTCTGGAGACTCACCAAATACGGCGTCAAGCAACGGCAGGCGTGGATCAAGGAAAAGTACCGGGATCTGGAGGACGGGACAGAGGTTTAACGGATCGGCGCCCAAAAACGCACAGCACCGGAGCAGGCAGCCGCCTGCTCCGGTCTTTTCGTGCATATGTTTCGTTTACCCCACGCCCGGAATGAATATGGTGGCAAAGCCGAAGTAGATCAGCAGCGCCAGCACATCCACAATGGTGGTGATGAAGGGACTTGCCACAACTGCCGGGTCGAGGCCCAGCTTATCGGCAAGGAGCGGCAGCGTGCAGCCCACCGCCTTAGCGGTGACCACGGTGCAAGCCAGCGCCACACAGACCACAAAGGCCACTAGCGGCGTCACCGCCGGATTGTGAAAGAGCATCCCGTCCACCAGCAACAGCTTAAAGAAGTTGGCCGTAGCCAGCGTCAGCCCGCAGAATACCGCCACCCGGATCTCCTTCCAGACGACCTTGGCAATGTCGCTGAAATGCACCTCCTGCAAGGACAGGGAGCGGATAACGGCGACAGACGCCTGAGAGCCGGCGTTGCCGCCGGTGTCCGTGAGGACGGGAATATAGGCGCTGAGCACAGCGCAGGCAAGCAGCGCCGTCTCAAATTTCGTGATGATCAGACTGGTAAAGGTGCCCGAAACCATCAGCAGCAGCAGCCAGGGAATACGGCTTCTCCAGGTCTCAAAGACGCCGGTGCGGAGGTAGGGCTTGTCGCTGGGCAGCATAGCGGCCATCTTCTCAATGTCCTCGGTGGCCTCCGCCTGCATGACGTCCATGACGTCATCGACGGTGATAATGCCCACCAGACGGCCCTCTCCATCTACGACGGGCATGGTCAGAAAGTCGTACTTGCTGAATTTCTGGGCGACGGATTCCTGATCCTCCAGCGTGGTGACGGAGACGATATTCGTGTCCATGATCTCCCGTACCTCGTCCTCGTAGGCGGCAAGAAACAGGTCCCGAATCGTCACATAGCCCCGGAGTTTGCGGTCTCTGTCCAGCACGAAGCAGACGCTGATCGTCTCCACATCAGAGGCGTTGCGGCGGATGCGCTTAAAGCAGTCCTCCACCGTCATGTCCCCCTTGAGGTCGATGAACTCGGTGGTCATGATGGAGCCGGCAGAGTCCTCCGGATACTTCAAAATCTCGTTGATGCTCTTGCGCATCTCCGGGTCGGAGTGGGCCAGGATGCGCTTGACCACGTTGGCAGGCATTTCCTCCACAATGTCAACGGCATCGTCCAGATACAGCTCATCCAGCACTTCCTTCAGCTCGCTGTTGGAGAAGCTGCGGATCAGCGCCTCCTGATGCTCCGGACTCAGCTCGACAAAGACCTCCGCCGCATCCTCCTTGGGCAGCAGCCGAAAGATCAACGGGATGCTCGTCTCGTCCACATCCTCCATAAGCTGAGCAACGTCCGCCGGCTCCAGAGGCAGCAGCAGACCGCGCAGCTGGGCGTACTGTTTTCGCTTCAGCAGATCCCCTACGATATGGACCATTTTCTCTCTTCTGCTCTCAAAATCAGCCATACTGCCACCTCCTCAAAGATATAAAACCGGCAATTTGTATTCCCAGCGGAATACCGTCTACGGGAACCATTGCCGTAATCATAAAAAAACACCTGACACCGCCTCCGGCATCAGATGTATTGAGCGTCTTCGGACCACCCTGCAAAGGGGCGCTCTTCCCACCGTTCAAGCTTTAGCATCACAAGGCGGTGAAGTTGCATTAGATGATACCTTGAGGGCGATACCAACTGCTCAAACCAACGAATCGTGTCTCCACGACTTTGCGGCAGCAACCCATATCCTTGTGGTAGCCTTACCTACCGGACGAATTAACTTCTCTGTACTATAGTATGACAGGATGCCCCTGTTGTCAACCCATAAATAACATTTGGAATTTAGTTTTTCCCGTACTTTGCTGCCCCGACGCCCATTTTCGGTGCATCCCTCCATCAGGCAAAAACGGAGCACAGGCAGACCGCCTGTGCTCCGTCTATATATGCTCAGGAGAGATTACTCTGCTCCCAGCTTCACTTCCGCTGCCTGCTCCGCCTGAATATCCTCCCAGTTGGAGATCATCGGCTCCACATCCTTGCCGCGGAGCTTACGAGCCACATAGTTGCTGGTAATGCGCATGACGGTGGGGGCCAGGGCAATGACGCCGATCAGGTTGGGGATCATCATCATGCCGTTGAGGGTGTCGGCAATATCCCAGGCCAGGTTATCGCCCATGACAGCGCCGCCGAAAATGGCAGCGACAAAGATCACCCGATAGATAATGGTATATTTTTCACCGAACAGGAACTCGCAGGCCTTCGTGCCGTAGTGGCTCCAGCCGAGGACGGTGGAGAAGGCAAACAGCATGATGGCAATCGCCACAAATACGCCGCCAATATAGCCGAACCGGATGAAGAAGACTGTGCTGATCATATTCGCCTTGGTGATCTCCACGCCTGCGTACTCGGTGGCCGCAACGCCGGTATCCAGATCCACCAGCCCGGAGGACAGCACGGAGAAGGCAGTCAGGGTGCACACCACAATGGTATCCGCAAACACCTCAAAGATGCCCCACATGCCCTGACGTACAGGCTCTCTCACGTTGGAGTTGGAGTGGACCATAACAGAGGAGCCAAGGCCCGCCTCGTTGGAGAACACGCCCCGCTTCATGCCCATCTCGATGGCCAGCTTGATGCCGTAGCCCACAACACCGCCGGAGGCAGCCTTGAACCCGAAGGCGCCCTTAAAGATGGCGGCAAAGACGGCAGGGATCTGATGAAGATTGGTAAAGAAAATGAAGAGGCTGCCGATGATGTAGATGACCACCATGAAGGGAACGATCTTCTCCGTCACAGAGGCGATCCGCTTCAGGCCGCCCACGATGACCAGGCCGGCCACGATCAGGACCACAACGCCGGTGATCCAAGTGGGAACGTGGAAGACAGACTCCATGTCGCCGGAGATAGAGTTGACCTGGGTCATGTTGCCAATGCCGAAGGAGGCAAGGAAGCAGAACACAGAGAACAGTACCGCCAGCACCTTGCCGATGGTCTTGCAGTTTTTATAGGAGCCGAGACCGTCACGCAGATAGTACATGGCGCCGCCGGACCACTCGCCGAAGGAGTTCTTCCGCCGGTAATAAATGCCCAGCACATTTTCCGAATAGTTGGTCATCATACCCAGCAGGGCGATCAGCCACATCCAGAACACAGCGCCGGGGCCACCGACGATAATTGCGCCGGAAACGCCGACAATGTTGCCTGTGCCTACCGTAGCAGCCAGGGCAGTACAGAGAGACTGAAACTGGGAGATTGACTTATCCTTTGTGTGGCCCACCACATGCTTGTCACGAAAGATAGCACCGATGGTGTTCTTCATCCAGTGGCCAAAATGGGTGAACTGGAATCCTTTGGTCAGGATCGTCATCAGAAGGCCGACCGCAAAGAGCAGGATGAGCGCAGGCCAGCCCCAGACAACATTATTCACTGCGTTGTTGATATTTGTAACGACTTCCAGCATAAAAAATACCTCTTTTCTCTCAATTCTCATCTATATAAACGATGAATGGATCCATCGATAGCCGGATATACAAAAAGGCATCGCCAAATATGGCAATGCCTGCGTCTTTGAAGGCTTATGCTGCATATTTTTGTTTCAGCAAGCGGATTGATTCCACCAAAGTTTTGATGGCATTATTTTAGTTGAAATGCACCCTCTATGTCAAGAAATCGCCCTGTTTTCCGTAAATTTTGCCGCGCTTTCAGCGAACTGTTCAAAAGAGGCTTCTCTGCACGTCAAGAAATTGTTTTGTTTGACGTTTTAGTTTCCGAAATTTTTACGGGCCAAGCCGCATTTTCCGAATATTTTTGGCTGTATCAAAAGAATTTCCCCGGAACCGAAGTTCCGGGGAAACGAAGCCGGGATCAGCGAAGATCAATAATAGGTCCAGGCCGGAGCGCCGCCGGTCACCTTGACGCCGACCGTGCTGGTGCTGTAGAAGAACTTTCCGGTAATGGAGGGATCCGTAGGTTCTGTGCTTCGGCTGGAGATTTTGTCCATCTTAGGCACACCGAAGGGGCCGGGCTGAGAGCCGTTTTTGTAGATCCTGACCGGGACTCTGTTGTGCAGGCCGTAGCCGTTATGGGTGATGTCCTGAATCAGATACGCATAGATGCACTGCATGCGGATGCAGCCGTTGGAGTTGTTCCGGTTGTTGGCCAGGCTGTTATAGGTGCTGTAGGCCAGGGCATGGTTGGAATTGCTCCGGAACATGACCGAGTGGAAATAGCTGGGGGTACCGTGGATATAGGTTGCGTACTGCAGACCTTCCATGTGAGAGGCCCAGCGGGAACCGCCGCCTCTGCCCAGATAGCCCGAGTTGGTGGCAATGCTATTGACCGGACTGCCGATACAGCGGACGGAAACCGTGGGGATGCAGTAAGAATCCGTGGCCCCATCGTAGACATAGATGGTCATGAAGCTGGGATTACTGCTGCTCTTGGCATTGATGTACACCTCGATGCGGCACTTCATGCTCCGGTACTCCTTGCCGAAGTAGGAATACAGATTGGTCACCAGTGCGCCGGTCTCCTCGTCAAAGTAATACTTGTACTGTCTGCCGTTGCGCTTGAGATACTGCCAGCCGGTGAGCAGAAAGCCGTTTTTATCCACATAGTAGGTGTTTCCGTTTTTCTTCACCCAGTCGTTGCGCTCCTCGCCGCTCCAGGTAATACCGGATTGGTAACCTGTGCGGTCATAATCGCCCACGATGGTCACCTTTTTCCCGTTGACCGTAACTGCGGCGCTGGGACGAATGGTGTAAATATAACGGTCGGTGGTCTTATTGGCGCTGGCATCCACATAGCTGGTTCCCGTCACCGTGCCCAGTTGGGTCCAGGAACCGCCGCCCTGGGGATGGCGGAACACAGTATAGCTGGTTGCGCCCTTGACGCTGTTCCAGGTCACTGTGGTGCCCCTGGAGGTGGCAGGCGCTACCTTTACTCCGCCGGGCTTGGGCAGATAGAGGGCATAGGAGCCTGTGGGCTCAAAATAACTGATGGAAACTCCCTTCGCGGAAAAGGCCCGGACCGTATAATAGCATACCGTGCCTGCGGGCAGTTTCGTGGCAGTGGTGTCAATATAGGCATTGGTGGTTCCGCCCTGAACGCTACCGACCCCATGCCAGTTGCCCGTGGCGGTCCGGCGGTAAATGTAGTAGCCTGCAGCGCCGGCAACGGTGTTCCACTTGACCTTGATGCCGGTAGGCTCGTTGGTAGCAAACTCCGCCATATGGGGCGTGGCCATATAGACTGCCGCTTTCCAGACAAATCCGTTCCAGTCGGTACGGACATCCGCTCTGACAACGTTGATCGAGCCTGTGCCGTAATAGGCTCGGACGGTGTAATAATAGGTATCACCCGCCTTGAGATCGGTGGCGGGATCGTCAACATAGGCAAGTGTCTGGCCGGCCTTCAGCGAGGATGCCGAAATGTTCGCAACGACCTTCGCGTCGTTGCCGTGCAGACGGTAGACGCGGTAGCCAACGGCCCTGGAATCCAGGTTCCAGCTGATCCGGAGGCCGGCAGGAACAGCCGCCACCGTGGTATTCACCGTCGCATGGTAGACCGTGGCCGTAGTCTGATCGGTGTCAACGCTGAAATACTTGGTGCCCTTTGCGTCCGTCTTATATGCCCGGATCGCATAGTAATAGGGCTTGCCGTTCGTTACGCTCTTATCCTGATAGGTGGTGCCGTTGGTCACAAACGCCAGCCGAGTCCAGTTCTCCGCGGTGGAGGAACGGCGGTAGAGCAAATAGCCCGTTGCACCGGCCACTGCCGTCCACTGAACGACCATGCCGGCGTTATCACTGTAGGTCGTGGTAAACTGGGGCGTCTTCATAAAGATCGTCCGGACGGCGATCACATCGCTCCACATCGCAGCGGCGGACGCTACAGTGGCAGTGGAGAGCTTGGTCACATCGCCGTAGTAGGCACGGACTCCGTAGGAATAGCTCTGTCCGTTGGTCACCTTGGTATCCATATAGCTTGTGGTGTTGCCGGAGGTGATGTTCGCAAGCACAATCGTGGTGCCGTCGGAAAGGCTCCGGTAGATCCGATAGCCGGTAGCGGCGGCATCCTTGTTCCAGGTGACATTGATGCCGGTAGTCGTAGGTATCAGCTTCACCACCGGGGTTGCGTGGAGCGATACACGGTTGATGCTGTCCTGACGGGTATCGTAAAAGAGGCTCCATGCGTCACGCGCCTTGTTATAAGCCCGGAGGGTGTAATAGTAGCTGGAGCCGCTCACGGCGGTGGTGTCCACATAGCTCAGCTTGTCGGCTGTGACCATTGCCACGCGCTTCCAGGAGCCGTCGCTCTCTGTTCGATAGACAATGTAGTAGTCAGCGCCGGCCACTGCCTTCCAAGAGACGGTGATCTTGGAAGCCGCGCCGAATGCGCTGGGCACAGGGGCCGCCAGGTAGTACAGCGGGCCGGTGCCGGCAAAGCCGCTCCAATCGCCGCTGCCATAGGGATTGTTGCTTATATTCGCCGTGTCCCCATAGTAGGCACGGACGGTGTAGGAAAGGTTTGCGTTGCTGGGAGCACGGGTATCTACGTAGGAGACCGCATTGCCATCGGTCAGGTCCGCAATCCTTCCCCAGTCCCCGTTTCCGTTTTTGCGGTACACACGGAAGCCGGTTGCGTATTCATCCGCGCCCCAGGCAATCTGGATGCCGGCGGAGACCGTCTTTACCGTGACTGTCGGAACCGTATGCACGACGGTGGGTCCCTGCGGCTCAGGATCGGTAGGGTCAGACGGATCAGAGGGGTCCTCAGGGTCAGCCGCAGGCGCCTTGGCCGGCCCAGCGGGGTCAATGCTCTCTGCCGCCTGCGTCTCCTGAACAGTCTCCGGCTGAACAGGCTCTGCCGCCCCCGGCCCCTCCGCCGTCACGGCAAGACCGTCCACATAGGCGGTCTCTTCATAATCGCCGGTAAACAGGCCGTTTTCGCCCTCTTCCTGATGAAAGGCAAAGAGATAGGCGGGATGCTCCTCGGCATTCTCGTCCACATAGCGCTCCTCCGCCACGTAGACCAGCCGGTCCTCTTCCTCGCCGGCCGCAGGATTGATGCTGCTGTCCGCCACGGGAGCCTCGGTCAGATCCAGATAGCCCTTGGCCAGATAGAAAGCGGGGTCCTTGTCCTGCAGCTCGCCCTTTTCGTAGTAGAAGAAATAGGGGTGCTCCAGACGGGTCTTTTCATTGCCCTCAGCGTAGTCATAGAAGGCCACGACGCCGGTATACCGTTCGTCCGCCTGAGAGGGGTTGGACAGGGAGGTCTCCTGCATGTGCCGCATGACATATACGGCGATGTCCTCGGGGGCCCGGTAGCTGCCGTCCTCGTTGACAAAGACGGTGGGCACTTCCACCTCAGGTACATTCGGCGTCTCTTTCTCGGTTGCCTCCCCTGACGGGTCAAAGGGATCGCTCTGGACCGTCTTCTGTCCGTCGCTTTGTGCCTCTTCCGCCTGAGCGACGCCCTCCAGGGCATAGGCCGGCATTGCCAGCACGCTCAGCACTGCCAGAAGCAGGCAGATGGATCGTTTTAAAAATGGATGCTTCACAGATGACACTCCTTTTACTCACAGCGCAGGGTCGGGAGGAACGGCATAGTACTCAGGGGATGCGGAAAAACCGCTTCCCGTTTTCGGTCGTGATTCGGGCAACCTCCTCCAAAGGCATGTCCCAAAGCTCAGAGAGCTTCTGGGCCACCTGCCAAACCCGGAGGGAGGAATTGCGCCGGAATTTCTTGTCTTCAGGGGTGCGGGGATAGGGGATCATATAAGGCGAATCCGTCTCGATCATCACCCGGTCCCGGGGAATGGCTGCGGCCACCTCCGGGGGACGCTTGGCGTTGGGAAAGGTGAGCGCTCCCGTAAAGGAGATCATCCAGCCCCGGTCAATCAGCTCCCTCGCCTGCTCCAGAGCGCCGGAATAGCAGTGGAACACGCCCCGGACATTGGGATGGTCCCGGACCGCCGTCATGGAATCGGCATGCGCCTCCCGGTCGTGGAAGATGACGGGGAGATCCAGCTCCTCCGCCAGCTCCATCTGGCGATACAGGCCCGCCAACTGGGTCTCACGGCCGGCGTAGTCCTCCCAGTAGTAGTCCAGGCCGATCTCGCCAATGGCCTTCACCTTGGGGTCCGCCGCCATGCGCCGCAGCTCCTCCACGGCCACGTCGTCCAGCTTTTCAATGTCAGAGGGATGAAACCCCACTGCGGCATAGACATGGGGAAAGGCATGGGCATAGCTGAGGGCGGCTTTGGAGCTTTCCAGCTCGCAGCCGGGATTGAGCACCAACTCCACCCCTTGCTCAGGCAGGGAGGATAATAACTGCTCCCGGTCGTCCCGGAAAGCAGAGCTGTCGTAATGAGCGTGGGTATCGAAATACATATGTATCTCCTCCTTTGGGCAGACTCTGCCCAGCGTTTGATGGATACCCAGCTATAGTATAGCAGTTCCCTTTTTCAATTGCAATGGACAAAATGACATTTTTGCTTTTTTCAAGGCTGCCGTCTTCCATCTGTTTGACGGTCTTTTGACCGAAAAAAGAGTTCTAAAAACCACTTTCCGGCAACAAAATTCATTCTTTTCTCTGCCTTCGCCGTTTTCCCGCCTCACGCTCCGGCGCTCAAAATTCATTACATTTAAGAAGTATCCGTCCCTCCTGACCGCCGGGTCTATTGCGAAACAGGGCAGGAAATGATACAATTGGAAAAAAGAATTCCACTCGGAAGGAGACCTTTCCATGAAACGATCTGTCCTTTTTCTTCTTGCCCTTGCTCTTCTTCTCTCCTGCGCCGGCTGCGCCGCCTCAGAGGAGACCGCTCAGCCCTCCCAGGCCAACGATCCCCCGCAGACAGCGGAGTCAGAGACATCCGACGCTCCCGCTCTGGAGGACCTGACGGAGGAGGCGGAAGCGGCCGCCCGGGCCGCTCAGGAGCCAGAGCCGGAGCCCGAACCGGAACCTGAGCCGGAGACTGAGCCGGAGACTGAGCCTGAACCCGAACCGCTCATCATCTGCATTGACGCCGGACACCAGCAGAAGGGCAGCAATGCCAAAGAGCCCAACGGCCCGGGCTCATCCACCATGAAGGCGAGAGTGACCGGCGGCACCCGGGGCGTGTCCACTGGGCTGTATGAGTACGAGCTGACGCTGCAGGTATCCCTCAAGCTTCAGGCGGAGCTGGAAAGCCGGGGCTACAAAGTGGTCATGGTCCGGACGGAAAACGACGTGGACATCAGCAACGTGGAGCGGAGCCAGGTGGCAAACGAGGCGGGAGCGGATGCCTTTATCCGCATTCACGCCAACGGCTCGGAGAGCCAGAAGGCCAACGGCGCCATGACCATCTGCATGACCCCCTCCAATCCCTACAACGCCTATCTCTATGAGCAGTCCAGAGCCCTCTCCGACGCCGTGCTGGACGCTCTGGTGGCCGCCACCGGGGCAAAAAAAGAATACGTCTGGGAGACGGACACCATGACCGGCATCAACTGGTGCGAGGTGCCGGTGACCATTGTGGAGATGGGCTATATGACCAACCCCGAGGAGGACAGAAAGATGGCAACGGAGGAATACCAGCTGCTGCTGGCCTCCGGCATCGCAGACGGCATTGACAACTATTTTGCCGCCCAGGCAGAACAGGCGCAAGAGGCTTCGGCGCAAGCCTCTGCCGAATAAATCACCACCCTTACACCCAGTCAGGAGCACACCATGAAAGACGAGACCATCCATCCCTGGGCACTGCTCATGGATCAAACGGCATACAGCGGCCCGCTCTGCCATCTGGAGCAGGCAGAGCCCCTCATCCCTCTGGGCCAGCCCGGCGGGGAGGCGCTCACCGCCGCCCTGACCGAGGGGCGGCCGGTGCCGCTCTGCCCGAGGGAAACCCCGGCGGAGGGCCTGGACACCCCTGTGGCGGTGGCCGATCTGAACGGGGACAGGCTGTCCGCCGCCCTTGCCGCACTCTCCGCCCGCACCCGGCGGGAGAGCAGCGTCTACGGTCACAGCGGCCTATGCCTGGCCGAGGGGCGGCTTTTTTCCGTAGAGGGCGTCTCCGCCCCCCTGCTCCTCTGGCCGGTTCAGCTGGAACAGCGCCCGGAGGGCTGGCAGCTCGTGCGCAGCGGAGAGGGGCAGCTGCTCAACCGCCCGGCTTTGGACCGTCTGGCACAGGCGGCAACCCCGCCGGAGGAGGAGTGGAGCCTGAATCGGGAGCCGCTGTACCGGCAGATCGACCAAATTCTGGCTGACGCCCCGGACTGGCGGCGGCAGAACGGTCTGTGGCTGGGGGACTTTCCTCTGTGGCTCTTAGAGCGGCCTGACCCGGAGCAGCTGCTGCCGGCGGACAGCTTCGGCGCCCGGCTGCAGGACGGGGCTCTTATAGACCCGGCTCCCCTTCCGGAGCGGGACGATATACAGGGCGAGGCCAACGTACTGGCCCCCCTGCCCTTGGACGGCGGCCAAATGTCCGCCCTCCGCTATGTGCTGGAGGGAAACTCTCTTATTGCAGAGGGACATCACGGCACCGGCAAGACTCAGCTGGCCGCAGCCCTCATGGCCAACGCCATAGGAGACCGGAAGCGGGTGCTGCTGGTCTCCCCGTCGGTGGCCGACCGCCGCTCGGCATTGGAGCGGATGGAGGAGATGGGCCTTGACCGGCTCTGCCTCTCTCTTCCCGTCCGGGGCGACAGCCGCCGTACCGTACTGCACCAGTTTAATGTGGCGGCTCAGCTTCGGCCCACCACCGCCGCCGAGGACTACTTTTCTCTGGCCGCCGCCGTTTTGTCTCTCTCCGGTCAGCTGGACCGGACCGCAGCCGACCTGCACACCCCCTGCCGCTGCGGACTGACCCCCTTTGAGCTGGTCTGCCGCTACTCCGAGGAGCGGGAGGCAGAGGGGTATCTTCCCATCTCCGAGCATGTTGCCGCCGAACTGGATCCGGACGGGCTTTCCCGTCGGCTTTCCTGCATCGACGATCTCACCGACGCCGCCGGGGCGCTGGGAACTCCCTGGAACCATCCTCTGGCCCTCATTCAGGGCGAGACCTACGACCCGGAGCGGGCAGCACAGCTGCCCCAGGCGGAAGATGCCCTCCGCTCCGCCATTTTCCGGCTCAACGAGGCAGCCTGGACCTGGCTGGACGAGACGGGCGTGACCCGGCCCAGCACCCGGGAGGACTGGGGCAAGCTGGCCCAGGCGGCAAGGCTGCTGGTCAAATGGCGGGACTATCCCGACCATTGGGCGGATTCGCCCCGGGTTCCGCTGCTGAGCGACACGGTGCAGGAGCTGAAGAGCCGGACGGATCTGGCGGACAAGCTCCGCCGGGAGATTGCGGAACAGTGGGGGGAGGACATCCTCTCTCTGGACGCCGTCTCTCTGGAGCAGCAGTGGAAGTTCCACAAGGCGGAATGGTCCCTGCCCTCGGAGCCGGACCGGGAGAGCGCCTTCCGGCGCTTGTCCGTGGAGGCAGAGGCGCTGCTGAACCGCCTGGAGCAGTGCGGACGCCGCTGGTCCAAATGCGTCAATGTCCCCGTCCCCGGCACCCGGGACAGCTGGGAGCGGTATTATGAGGTAGCCGTCGAACTGGCCCGCTGGAAGGAGATCCCCAGCGAGTGGGGCAGCTGCAAGGGGCTGCAGGCTCTGCTGTGGGATGTGGGCGAGCTGATCGACGCCGGCAAGCAGGCTAAGGAGAGCAAGGAAGTGCTGCTCCGGGACTGGACGGAGGCGTTTCTCTCCCAGAACGGCAAAGAGCTGCTGGCCGACTGGGAGACAGAGGGCGGCAGCTGGGGACTCGGCCTGTTGAAGCGGCAGAACAGCACCCGGGCCGTCATCGAGCCTTTCTGCAAGACGAAGCTGACCACCGACCTGGCCGAGAGCGGTCTGCGCTGGCTGGCGGATTATCAGGAGGAGCTGGCCCAGTGCGACGAAATTTACCACCGCTGGGAGCGGGAGCTGCGCTCCGTCTACCGGCGGGAGGAGACGGTCTGGGTCTGGCTGGAGGCCGCCCGCCGGGTGGCGGCAGAGAGCCACGACTGGCTCAGCGAGCTGACCGGCAGTGAGGATTTCCTCCTCCGATACGGCAGCGACCGGGAGGCGGTGGCTGCCGCCGGGGAGCTGCAGGAGCTGTGGGAGCGGTCCCGGGAGGTGCTGGGCCGGCTGGACGTGATGATCGGCCGGACCGGGCAGCCGGACAGCAAGGACTGGCTCTCAGACCGGCGCAACGACTGCCGCCGGCTCCGGAACCTGATCAAAATCCGCAATCATTTGGAGGAGCTGGCCACAGAGCCTGTCCCTCTGGGCGAAATTGCCGGCGTGCTCTCCGCCCTCGCCCGTCGTCAGCGGGAGGAGGAGGCGCTGGACGCCCTCTATCACCGCTGGGAGCACGAACTGGCCGGCCTGTACGAGGGGACGGAGACCGATTGGGACACCCTTTATCCCCTCAGCCTGCAGGCGGTGGAGTCTGACGACCGGATTGCGGAGAATACCGGCGATCTGGAGCTGCGGGCCAAGTTTGCCCGCAACGAGGAGATTTTGTCCCTCTCCGCCGAGCTGGCTGATGCGATCGAGGCCGTTCAGGCGGCGGAAGGGGAGATGGAGGCTCTGGTCTCCGCCCGACTCTCCCGGGAGGGGGGCGACTGGCTCGTCGAATTGCAGGACAACAGCCGCACCATCATCGACCATCTGGACCAGCTGGAGCTGTGGATGCGCTGGCACGGTCTGTGCCGTCAGGCGGAGGGGCTGGGACTCGGCTCCTTTGCCGAGCATTACGCCAAGCCCGTCCCGGAAGGGGAGGACACGGCAAAGCTGTTTCGCAAGAGCCTGTACCGGGCGCTGGTATTGCAGGAGCTGGAGCGGGCGCCCTCCCGCAAGCAGTTCTCTTCCCGCCAGTTCGGGGAGACCCTGGGGCAGTACACCCTTATGGAGCGCCAGTTCACCCGGCGCACCCGGGAGGAGCTGTTCCACGTGGCTGCGGCGGCCATTCCAAACATCCCTCAGGACGAGGAACTGCAGGAGGAGCTGAATCTCCTGCGCTGGGCCAACCGCACGGGAGCAAAGGACATCGCCCTGAGCGGACTGCTCCGGGGGCTTCCCAAGCTGACCGCCCTGCTCTTTCCCTGCGTCATCGCAAGCCCCGCCGACGCCCTGCGCTGCTTTGGCCCGGATCTGGAGGGCAATATTCCCTTTGACTATGTTGTCATCGACCACGCCGGACAGCTGCCCCTGCCTCTGGGCCAGGCGGTGCTGGGTCTGGGCAGGACTGCCCTGCTCCTCTCTGCGGCCAAGGGCGAAACGGATCACCCCCTCTTTGGCAGGGAGGTCAGCCTGACCGTGGGCTGCAAGGAGCTGGGACTGCCCGCCGTTTCCCTGGAGCAGTGCTATCTCACCCGGCCGGAGTCTCTGGGACAGCCGGACCGGGACCTTTACGGCACAAGGCCCCTGCCCAGTCCCCGGCCGGAGCGCTCGGCTTTCCGCTACAAGACGGTGGTGGGCCGGATGGACGGACCTGTCAATCCCGCCGAGGCCGCCGCAGTGGCAGAGCAGGCGCTGCTCCTCTCCGGAGAGGACAGCCCCTCCTTTGTCATCATTGCCATGACCTGGGAGCAGGCGGACCTGATCCGTCTGCTGCTGGCCCAGTCGGGAGGGGACGGCATTGAAGTGCTGACCCCGGAGGAGGCGGTCTGCGGCAAGTGGCAGCGGGTGCTCCTGTCCCTGACCATCGGGGCAAACAGCAACGAGCAGCTGACGGACGCCAAGGCGGTGGCCGCCGGCTGGAAGGACGATCTGCTCTTTTCCCACATCCTCGCCGCCGCAACCGGGGAGGTCTGGGTCTTCTCCTCTCTGGACGAGCAGGACCGGCCCCAGGCGGAGGCAGTCTCCGCCCCCCTGGCCCGGTTCCTCTCCTATGTGCGGCAGGAACAGGCGCCTTGCCAAATCCCCGTCCCCCGTGACCGGATCCAGTCAGAGCTGTGCCAGGGGCTAAGTGAGCTGGGCTATCTGGCCACCCCCGGCCCCCGGCCTGTCTCCGTGCAGGTACGCAGCAAGGATCGGCCGGACCTGCCGCCCCTGGGCTTGCTGCTGGACGACGCCGACTACGGCCGTATTTTGCGCACCCGGGAGCGGGAGGTGACCATTCCAGAGCTGCTGCGAGCTCAGGGCTGGCCCCTGTGCCGGGTGTGGACTCTGGACTGGTGGCGCAGCCGCCGTTATGTGCTGGATGCGGTGGCGCAGCAGATGGATCGGCTCTGCACCCGCAAGCCGGCCCGTACCGTCCCGGCAGCCAAGGTCCCCCGGGAGGAGCCTGTCCCCCTCTACACCAGGGCGAAGCTGACTGTCATGGGCATCCGCTCCGGCGAAGTATCCAGTCCCGCCTTCCAGAACCGGGTCTACCGGGTGGTGGAAGAGATTTTGCTCCAGGAGGCCCCCATGGCGGTGCCGCAGCTGACCGAGCGGATGCTGAAGGCCTTCGGACTGGACGATCAGGACGAGGAACTGGCGGCCCGCTGTGCAAGTCTGTGGCAAAAGCTGGGGCTGCGCATCACTCACGAGGAAGAGCGGGACTATGTCTGGCTGCCCTCGCAGGACCCGGACCGGTATCGCCTCTTCCGCCGCTCCGGCACGGGAGAGCATTTCCGCCGTCCGGAAGATGTGCCCTGCCAGGAAAGCGCCAACGCCGTCTGCGCCGTTTTGAAAGAGCAGCTGGCCCTCTCTCCCGAGGAGCTGGCCATGGCCGCCGCCCGGAAGCTGGGCTACAAGCCCTGGTCTGACGCCGCACTGGACTGCGGCCGCCGGGGCGTGGAGCACGCCCTCTTTCTGGGGAGAGCGGAGGAGACTGCCGTGGGGAGCGTTGTGCTGAATCCCAGAAAAAAGTGAGCCATACATTATAATAACGCACGCATCCCCTTTAGCCGCAAAAGCCAAAGGGGATGCTTTTCGTATATTTATATGCCCGCCAGCGCACCCATTACAATGAGCAGCGCTCCGGAGATCGGCACCTGCCAGTCTCCCAATACCTTGCCCAGCCACCTGCCGGCGAGACAGCCGCCCAAGGCCAGGGCAGCCAGCGTGACGACGGCGTTGCCCAGCACTGCCCAGACAGGGGAGATGCCTGCCAGTCCCGCCGCCAGTCCCAGTCCGCTGTTGTTCGCCCCCAGCGCCAGACCCAGCAGCAGGCTGGATGCGAGGCTGTGAGGATTCTTCGGGGCAGTCTCCGCCGCAGTCTCGCCCAGCTGACGCAGCCAGTCCAGCAGCATCCACAGCCCCATGCCCACCAGCAGCAGGGCAGAGATCCGCTTTGCCGCCGTCACGCTCCACAGTCCGCTGCCGCATTGCCCCAAAAGCAGCGCAAGCCCCGTCATCAGCGAGGTCGTGAGGGTCAAAATCCCCGCCTCCTGCCATGTAATGCGCCGTCCGTCGCTGTGCCAGACAGCCGCCAGCAGCAAGGTGTCCAGGTTCGCCGTCACCAGCAGCAGAGCCAGCATCAGTCCTTGTTCCATGTAAGGCCTCCTTACCGCAATATGCGGCTGGTTTATCCTATGTGACGGCGGCTTTTTTGGTTCCTTTTTGGCGGATGGGGCTTACTATGGGACTTTGCCTATGCTATAATCATGCCAAACAATACGACAAGGAGGATACCTCATGTCCTGCAAAGAGGAATTTATTGAGATTTTTAAAGAGAACATCACCCGCCCGGGAGCGGACGCTCTGCTGGACTACCTGACCAATAAGAGCGATTTTTTCACCGCCCCCGCCTCCGCCCGGTATCACGGGGCCTATGAGGGGGGACTGTGTGAGCACAGCCTCAACGTCTACCACTGTCTGGCGGACTATTTGAGCCGGGAGCGGGTGAACGAGCTGTACGGATTGGAGTACACCCCGGAGACCATCGCTTTGGTGGCGCTCTTACACGACGTGTGCAAGGCGGGGTGCTATAAGAAGACCTTCCGCAACGTCAAGGGGGAGGACGGGCAGTGGACAAAGGTGCCCTCCTACCAGTTTGACGACCCCCTGCCCTATGGCCACGGGGAGAAGAGCGTCTACATCGTCAACGGCTACCTCCGGCTGACAAGGGAGGAGGCCTTCGCCATCCGCTATCACATGGGCTTTTCCGGAAATGAGGACAAGGGCAGCGTGGGCAAGGCGTTTCAGATGTTCCCCCTGGCCTTCGCCCTCTCCGTTGCCGACATGGAGGCGACCTATTTCCTGGAGGGGGAAAACTGAGGGCATCTAAAGAGAAAAAAGCCTTCCCCTCTGGGGAAGGGGAACCATTGGCGGCTCATCAGCCGCCAATGGTGGATGAGGTCGATTACCTCCGTACTCTAAGCATAAAACGAGCGCCCCCCCGGACGGGGAGGCGCTTCTTATGTTCTTAACGCTTGTCGGATAGTCCCAAAAGATAGTCCGTGCTGACATGGTAATATTTTGCCAGCTCAATCACAGCCCATACAGGGATCTCGTGGATGCCCTTTTCGTAGCGGCGATATACCTCTCGCTTGCAGTGAAGAATATCCGCAATCTCCTGCTGTGTCTTATCTGCGTCAGTGCGCAGGTCTTCCAATCTTTGAAAGTACATGTCACATCCCTCCAAGAGGAATGCTACTATTCTGTAGCTTTTCTCTTGGAAATATGCTACAATTTAGTAGCACGCAACAGGGGGGTGATGATATGATCGACTACAAGACGATGTACCAGATTTTATGCACGGCGGCTTCCAAAGCGTTGGATCTTCTGCCGGAGAATGACGGCAACCGACTGGGCCGGGCAGTGCTGCAAGAGGCGCTGCTGGAGGCGGAGGAGGTGTATACCGGCGGGGAGGAGCAGTCCTGAAACAGGTGGGCCGTTCGTGAACGGCCCCACAAACCGTTTCCGGTAGACATTCGTAGGGGCGATTCATGAATCGCCCGCCGACAACCGCCGCACTTACGAAGAACGAGCGCCTCCCTTGCGGGAGGCGCTCGAAACAGTTTATAGGGGTTAAATTAGTACGCAACGCCCTGAGCCAGCATTGCCTCGGCGACCTTGAGGAAGCCTGCGATGTTGGCGCCGGCCTGAATGTCGCCGGGCTTGCCGAACTTCTCGGCGGCAGCGGCGCAGTCGGCGTAGATGGTCTCCATGATGCCCTTCAGCTTGGAGTCCACCTCGTCAAAGCTCCAGCTCAGACGCTCGGAGTTCTGGCTCATCTCCAGACCGGAGGTGGCCACGCCGCCGGCGTTGGATGCCTTGCCGGGGCTGTACAGCAGGCCAGCGGACTTGATGACCTCAATGGCCTCGGGAGTGCAGGGCATGTTGGAGCCCTCGAAGACGCCGATGACGCCGTTGGCCACCAGAGCCTTGGCGGATGCCTCGTCGATCTCGTTCTGAGTGGCGCAGGGCAGAGCGATGTCAGCCTTGACCGTCCAGATGCCGCTGCAGCCCTCAACGTACTTTGCGGTGGGGACATAGTCCAGATAGGTCTTGATGCGGTCACGCTTCTGCTCCTTGATGACCTGGATCACCTTGTAGTCGATGCCGTTCTCGTCCACGATATAACCGTTGGAGTCGCTCATGGCAATGACCTTGCCGCCCAGCTGGGTGGCCTTCTGGTTGGCGTAGATGGCCACGTTGCCGGAGCCGGAGACGATGACGGTCTTGCCCTCGAAGCTCTTGCCGTTGGCCTTCAGGTAGGCGTCTGCAAAGTAGCACAGGCCAAAGCCGGTGGCCTCGGTACGGGCCAGGGAGCCGCCGAAGGTCAGGCCCTTGCCGGTGAGCACGCCCACATGGGTGTTGGTCAGGCGCTTGTACTGGCCGTACATAAAGCCGATCTCACGGCCGCCCACGCCGATGTCGCCGGCGGGCACGTCGGTGTCGGCGCCGATGTGCTTGGAAAGCTCGGTCATAAAGCTCTGGCAGAAACGCATGACCTCAGCGTCGCTCTTGCCCTTGGGGTCAAAGTCGGAGCCGCCCTTGCCGCCGCCCATGGGCAGGGTGGTCAGAGCGTTCTTGAAGATCTGCTCAAAGCCCAGGAACTTGATGATGGACAGATTCACGTTGTCACGGAAGCGCAGGCCGCCCTTGTAGGGGCCGATGGCGGAATTGAACTGGACGCGATAGCCACGGTTCACCTGCACCTTGCCCTTGTCGTCCACCCAGGGCACACGGAACATGATGATGCGCTCAGGCTCCACAATGCGGCCGATGATGTTCTGAGCCTCATAGCGGGGATCAGCCTCCACCACGGGGACCAGGGTCTCCAGGACCTCATGGACAGCCTCCAGGAACTCGGACTGCTCGGCATAGCGGGCGGCCAGCTCCTCATAAACGCCGTTCAGATAAGCATTCTTGATCGCCATAAAAAAATCATTCCTTCCTAAGATGTAGGCGCTCTCTCAAAACGCCCCGTCAGTGCTTGAGAGGGCACAGGGGTTTCCTGTACTCCTCCAACACGGACGCCCGTCTTTAGGCTACATCTCCAGAAGGAATAGCAACATCAATCGGTCCGGCCCCTTTGCCGCTCGCTTGTCATTATACTCGCAAATGCAATTTTATGCAAGATGAATTTCATATTTTTTTGTAGTTTTTTCAAATAATGCCGTTTACCGCCGCTTTCTTCCTCTTTTATGAACCTTTTTCATGCAGGTCATCCGTCATTTTTGCTGCCCGTGCATGATTCAACTTTCATTTTTGCAAGTCGTCCGTCACATTCATTCCGTTCGGCGCAGCGAAAACTTTTTTAAATTATTTTTCAAAAAAGTATTGACAGAATCAGAGGGCCGTGGTAATATAATAGCACAAACAGAAAGGGTGATTCCAATGTACAGGAACAAAGCCCATTGGTGAATGGCTTTCCGGACGGATCGCCGTCTCACCGGCCCGAAGCCGCAGGGAACGCTGAGGAATCAGATGCGGGAGGGCAAGGCAAAATCTGTAGAAAGAGAGGTTATGAACAATATGGTAGAACCCAAGGAAGCCCGCTGAGCTCCCGTCCACAGGAAGAAGAGGACGGGAGTTCAGCTTTTTGTTTGGGCAGGACAAAAAGATACCGCCGGAAACCTCCGACGGTACAACGCTGGGTCTGCCCGGGCGCACGGGGGTGCGCTGCTCTCTTTCTGATGGCAATTATATATAGAATGTATCCCCGCCGTCAACCGGTAATTTCTTCCGGGGGCGGCGTTTTTCTGTTGCGCTCCACCAAACCCAGCTTCTCCTCCCGGGTCAGCTTTTTGATGGCAGCTTCCCGCCGCAGAGCGGCAGACCAGCTCTCCAGCTCCTCGTGGTAGATCAGCTCTACCGGGCGGCGGGAACGGGTATATTTCGCTCCCTTGCCGGAGTTATGGACAGCCAGACGGCGGTCTAAATCGGTCGTGCTGCCGGTATACAAAGTGCCGTCAGCGCAGCGGAGGATATACACGTAATTCATCCCTTTTCCCTCGAATCAGTTCTGTTGCTTTCGGCTTTTATCATACCGCTTCTTCGGAAAAAGCGCAAGTTTTCCCGGCGTTTTGCTTTTTTACCCAAAGATCTGCCTGCTTGCCCCGACAGCAGGTCTCATTTTTTGTACTTTTAACAAAGTTTTAGTTTGCTATTTACTTTTTCTCGCCCTTTCGTTTATAATATTGTTGTATCGCTGAAAATGCGGTGCGCCAACGAAATTTTGTCACTTCCGCCACCCCCTGTCTTTTCTGAGACACATTTGGAGGTAGATCAACTCATGGACATATTCGATCTCCTGAGCTTTTTCCTGGGCCTTGCCATGTTTCTTTTCGGCATGGACTACATGGGCGACGGACTGGAGAGCTGCGCCGGCGGACGGCTGCAGGGCATCTTGGAAAAGCTGACCGCCAGCCCTCTCCGGGGCTTCTTTCTCGGCTTTGTTGTCACGGCCATTATCCAGTCCTCCTCCGCCACCTCGGTGATGGTGGTGGGCTTCGTCAACTCCGGCATCATGACCCTGCAGCAGGCCATCAGCCTGATCATCGGCGCAAACGTGGGTACCACCGTCACCGGCTGGCTGGTGTCGCTGACCAGCATCAACGGAGCCGGCTTTTTCATCCAGCTGCTCAAGCCCTCCTCCTGGGTGCCCATCTTGGCCCTGGCCGGCGTGTACTTCCTGGTTTTTGAAAAATCCGGACGGCGGAAGAATGTGGCCGGAGTGCTGCTGGGCTTTGCCGTTTTAATGGTGGGCATGGACACCATGTCCACCGCCGTGGAAGGACTGAAGGACGTTCCCGCCTTTACCAATCTCTTTGTCCTTTTCTCAAACCCGGTCATCGGCGTGCTGGTGGGCGCTGTGCTCACCGCCATTATGCAGTCTTCCTCCGCCTCTATCGGCGTTTTACAGGCTCTCTCTGTCACGGGCAGCATCACTCTGGGCGCCGCTATCCCCCTGATCCTGGGCATGAACATCGGCGCCTCTGTCCCCATCCTTCTCTCCTCCATCGGCGCCAGCAAGGAGGCCCGCCGGACCAGCTTTGTCTACCTCTATTTTAACATCATCAATATGCTGCTGTTTATGCTCATCTTCGTCATTGCGGACCTGTTCTTCCCCCTGACGATTTTGGACAGCGCAGTCAGTCCCGTGAGCATCGCCGTGTTCCACACCGCCTATAAGCTGATCTGCGGCGTGGCTATGCTGCCCTTTACCGGGCTGCTGGAAAAGCTGGTCTGCCTGACTGTCAAGGACAACAAGGAGGCGGAAAAGCCCCTTTTGGACGAGCGTCTCATGGCAACCCCCGCCGTGGCCCTGGCCCAGGCGCAGCGGGTCACGGTAGAGACCGCCCTCATGGCCCAGGACACCTTCAACGACGCCGTCTCCCTGCTGGATGCGTGGGATGACAAGGTGGCGGAGCGGGTCCGTGAGCTGGAAAAGACCATCGATGTGCGGGAGGACGTGCTGGGCACTTACCTGGTCAAGCTCTCCGGCCTCAACCTGACCGAGACGGAGAATCGAGCCCTGTCCACCATGCTCCACACCATCAGCGACTTCGAGCGCATCAGTGACCACGCAGTGAGCATCCTCATCTCTCTCCACGCCGCCGCAAGCAAGCCCAACACCTTTTCTGACCACGCAAAGGAGGAGCTGAAACGGATGGCCTCCGCTGTCTCCGAAGCCCTGAGTCTCTGCATCGCCTCCTTCTCCACCAACAACGTCGAGGCCGCCCGCCGGGTGGAGCCGCTGGAGGAAGTGGTGGACGAGATGGGCGACCAGCTGAGAAACCACCACATTGACCGGCTCAAGGCAGGCCGTTGCTCCGTGGACAGCGGATTTATCTTCACCGATCTGATCTCTAACTTCTGCCGCGTCTCCGACCACTGCTCCAACATCGCCGCCTGCGTGGTGGAGATGCAGCACAACAGCTACGATCCCCACCGGTATGTCCACTCCGTTCACCACTCCGCAGACGGGGACTATCATGCGGATTACGAGCACTTCTCTCAGAAATATGTCCTGTAACCGGACGCAAGCGAAACGCCCTCTGCTGAAGCGGAGGGCGTTTTTTGTCGGATTGCCCCGTTTGTTTCTTGTTTTTTCTAAATTATTGTGCACTTCTCCCCTCTCCCCTTGACGGTTGATTTTTTCCGTTGTATAATTCTTACAAACAACTTTCTGTTTTTAGGACAGGGGATACTGCCTACCCGTGCAATGGCCTTCTCCCCGTGCTTGAAAAGGAGAGGACCACATGAAGGCAGTACAATCCCTGACCAGTACCCACATTGATGCTTTTTTGAGCGGCAGCTGTGACTGCGCATACGAATTTTTCGGTGCGCATCCCGCCCGGCGGGAAGAGCAGTCCGGCTGGCTTTTTCGTGTCTGGGCGCCTAACGCCCGGTCCGTCCATGTTGCCGGCCCCTTCAACGGCTGGACGGCGGACAACTACCCCATGCACGCCCTTTCCGGCGGCATTTGGGAGTGCTTTGCCCCCGGTCTGCAAACCTTTGACAGCTATCAGTATCTGATTGAGACTCAGAGCGGCAAGCGGATCCGGAAGTCCGACCCCTTCGCTTTCCATGCCGAGACCCGGCCGGGTGTCTGCTCCAAGCTGTTTGATCTGTCCGGCTACGACTGGAATGACGGGCCGTGGCTGGAATTTCGCAGCCGCCGGGACGTCAGGCGTCAGGCGCTGAATATCTACGAGCTGCACCTTGGCTCCTGGCGCCGGACGGGGGACGGGCGGTACCTGTCCTATCGGGAAATTGCCAAATGGCTGGTTCCCTACGTCAAGGAGATGGGCTTTACTGCCGTGGAATTTCTTCCCGTGATGGAACATTCTGCGGATGCTACGTGGGGCTATCAGTGTACCGGCTATTTTGCTCCCACCAGCCGCTTTGGTACGCCTCACGACTTTATGTACCTCGTTGACCAGCTCCATCAGGCGGGCGTCGCCGTACTGCTGGACTGGGTGCCGGCTCATTTCCCCACGGATCCCCACGGACTGGCCCAGTTTGACGGTACGCCCTGCTTTGAAAGCGACGACCCCAAACAGGCCGACCTGCCGGTCTGGCGCACTAAGTGCTTCGACTTTGGCAAGGGCGAGGTGCAGTCCTTTCTCACCTCCTGCGCCCTGTTTTGGATTCGGCAGTACCACATCGACGGACTGCGGATGGACGGCGCTTCCTCTGTGATCTATCTGGGCTACGACAAGGGCCTGTGGCATCCGGACTGGACGGATGGAGAGCGGAATTTGCAGGCGGTGGTTTTCCTCCGCCATCTGAACACCGCCATTCACAGCCAGTTCCCCGCCGTCATTACCGCCGCAGAGGAGACCACCGTCTGGCGCAGCATGACCTCCGAGCCGGAGTCCGGCCCCTTTGCCCTGGGCTTTACCTTCCAGTGGAACATGGGCTGGGCCCACGACGCACTTCACTACGCCCATTTGGACCCCATTTACCGCCAGAGCAACCACGGGGATCTGACCAAACCGCTGGAGTTTGCCTTTGACCAGCAGTTTATTCTCCCCATCTCCCATGACGAGACCGTCTGCCGCAATCACTCGCTGATGGAGTACACCTCCTGTGAGGACGCTATGAAATTCGCCGGTGTGCGGGCGTTTTACCTCTATATGCTCACCCATCCCGGAAAAAAGCTGGTGATGATGGGAACGGAGTTCGGCCAGTTCCGGCCGTGGGATCACAACTATTCTCTGGACTGGCATCTGCTGGAGTACCAGCCCTTCCGCCAGCATCAGGCGTTTTTCCGCTCGGCCAATCGGTTCTATCTGGAAAACGCTCCTCTCTGGGACATTGACGACAGTTCGGACAGCTTCCAGTGGATCAGCTCGGACGACGCTCCCCGCAATATCATCGCTTATCTCCGCCGTGACAAGGCGGGAAACAGCCTTCTGGTGGTGCTCAATTTCTCCCTGACGGACCGCATCGGCTATCGGCTGGGCGTCCCCAGGCCGGGGGTGTATCAGGTGGTCTTCCACACCGACAGCACCGAGTTCGGCGGCTGCAGCCGGGTGTCCAGGCAGCAGATCCCCAGCGCCCCCCTGGCCTGTCACGACCGTCCAGACTCCATTTTGGCGGATCTGCGTATATTTCGGCGCCCTGCGTCTGAATATAACATTTTAAGCATGACTCAGCCTGCACGAATCACAATAATATAGAGGTGAATGAACATGAAGAAGGAATGTGTCGCCATGCTGCTGGCCGGCGGACAGGGCTCCCGGCTGTACGCACTGACCCGCAACGTGGCAAAACCCGCCGTCCCCTTCGGCTCCAAGTACAGGATCATCGACTTTCCCCTGTCCAACTGCGTCAACTCCGGCATTGATACGGTAGGCGTACTGACCCAGTACCGCCCCATGGAGCTCAACGCCTATCTGGGCAACGGCCAGCCCTGGGACCTGGACAAATCTGACGGCGGCGTCCATGTGCTGCCCCCCTATCTGGGCGCCGGCGAGCAGGGCTCCTGGTACAAGGGCACCGCCAACGCCATCTATCAGAACATCGACTTCATCGACATGTACGACCCGGAATATGTCCTCATCCTCTCCGGCGACCACATTTACAAGATGGACTACGACAAGATGCTGGACTACCACAAGCGTCAGCATGCCGCCGCCACCATCTCCGTGCTGGAGGTCACCCTGGAGGAGGCCACCCGCTTCGGCATTATGAACGTGGACGAGAACGACGTCATCTACGAGTTCGAGGAAAAGCCCAAGCACCCGAAGAGCAATCTGGCCTCTATGGGCATCTACATCTTCACCTGGTCTAAGCTCCGTCAGGCTCTGATCGAGGACGAGAACGACCCCGCCTCCAAAAATGACTTCGGCGGCAACATTATTCCCAACCTGATCGCCAAGGGGGAGACCTGTGTGGCCTATCGCTTCAGCGGCTACTGGAAGGATGTGGGTACCATCGCCTCTCTGTGGGACGCCAATATGGACCTGCTGGACATCAACTCCGGCATCCGGGTGTTTGACAAGAGCTGGCCCATCTTCGCCCGGACCAACATCTGCCCGCCCCATGTCTCCGGCCCCGATGCCGTCATCACCCACTCTCTGGTGGCCGGCGGCTGCAGCATTGACGGCACGGTGGACAATTCGGTCATTTTTGAAAATGTGACCATTGAGGCCGGCGCTGAGGTGCGCTATTCCGTGCTGATGCCCGGCACCGTGATCAAGGCCGGCGCCCATGTGGAATACGCCATTTTGGCAGAGAACGCCGTGGTGGAAGAAAACGCCGTAGTAGGCGAGGACAAAGGCCCCATTGCCGTGGTGGCCGGCGGCGTCGTAGTGGACGCAGGCGCCGAGGTGTCTGCCGGAGCCATGTATACCGAAGAATCGAAAGGCGGTGATGCGTCATGCTGAACAATGTTCATGGTATTTTGATGACCAACCAGCCCGGTTATAATCTGAAGGACCTGTCCTCCATCCGCTCCATCTCTTCCGTGCCCTACGGCGGCCGGTATCGTCTGGTGGACTTTGTCCTCTCCAACATGGTGGACGACGGCATTACCGACATCGGCGTTGTCCTCCAGCAGGGCTATCAGTCGCTGCTGGACCATCTGGGCTCCGGTAAGGACTGGGATCTGGCCCGCCGCCGGGGCGGCCTGCGGCTGCTGCCCCCCTTCTCCATGGTCAATTCCAACTCCCAGCGGCGGATCTATCAGGGCAAGATGGAGGCGCTCATCGGCCTGAAGGACTACCTGAGCGAAATCAAGCAGGAGTACCTGATCGTAGCCGACGCCGACATCGTGCTGAACATCTCTTTGGAGGATGTGTTTGAAAAGCACATCGCCTCCGGAGCCGATGTCTCCGTAGTCTGCTCCAAAAAGTTTACGGACAGCCCGGACTACGCCACCTACTTCACCCTGAAGGAAGACGGCTCCGCCGACCAGGTGCTGACCCGGCCGGAGGGAGACTGCTATGAGTCTCTCAGCATCTATGTCCTCAGCAAGAACAAGATGATCGAGCTGGTGGACTACTCCGCCGCCCGGGGACTCAACTCCTTCTCCCGTCAGGTGCTGCCCCTGAAGGATAAACTGGGGCTGAGGGTGGTACCCTATCTCTTCCAGGGCTATGCCGCCCGGTTCCCCACTGTGGCAGACTACTTTGCAAAGAGCATGGATCTGCTGAAGAAGGAGGTCCGGGACGACCTGTTCAATCCCGCCCATCCCATCCGCTCCAAGGACCGCTCCGACCCCGCCGCCTATTACGGCCCGGAGTCCAAGGTGGTGGGTTCTATGATCTCGGACGGCTGTGTTATTGAGGGCACGGTGGAAAATTCCATCATCTTCCGCAACGTGAAGATCGCCAAGGGCGCCGTGGTCAAAAACTGCATCCTGATGAAGGACGTGGAGGTGGGACCAAACGCCAGCCTGAACTGCGTCATCTGCGACAAGTCCGTCTCCATCGGCGCAAACCGCACCCTGTCCGGCTGCGAGACCTATCCCATTGTCTACGCCAAGGGCACCAAAATTTAACGAAAAGGAGTCGATCGTATGAATATCCTCTTTGCGTCCCCTGAGGTCGTTCCCTTTATCAAGACCGGCGGTCTGGCAGACGTGGCCGGGTCTCTTCCCCGCGCCCTTGCAGCCTACGAGGACAACGACGTCCGGGTCATTCTGCCCCTCTATGCCGCCATCGGCGACGACTGGCGCAGCCAGATGACCTTTATCAAGTACTTCTATTTCCAGCTGGGCTGGCGCAGCTGCTACTGCGGCCTGTTTGAGCTGAAACGGTTTGGCGTCACCTACTACTTTGTGGACAACGAGACCTACTTCAAGCGGGGCGGGCTCTACGGCCACTTTGACGACGGCGAGCGCTTCGCCTATTTCTCCCGCGCCGTCATTGAGGTTCCCGCCCAGATCGGCTGGGCGCCGGACATCATTCACTGCAACGACTGGCAGACCGCCCTGGTCCCCGTCTATCTGCTGGAGGCCCGCTGGGCCATTCCGGAGCTGGCCCACGCCAAGAGCGTCTACACCATCCACAACATCGAGTATCAGGGCCGCTACGGCAACTCCGTGCTCATTGACGTGTTTGGCCTGAACTACTCCTACTTTAACGAGGGCATGCTCTCCTTCTACAACGATGTGAATATGATGAAGGGCGCCATTATGGCCTCCAACTTCGTCACCACCGTCTCCCCCACCTATGCCAGAGAGCTGCAGTATGCCTTCTATGCCCACGGTCTGGAGGGCGTCATCTTCGAGCAGTCCTTTAAGATGAAGGGCATTTTGAACGGCATCGACATGGAGGCATACGACCCCGAAAAGGACCCCAAGATCGCCGCCAACTTCTCTGTGGACGATCTCTCCGGCAAGGCCGAGTGCAAGCGGGCCCTTCAGGATCAGCTGGGTCTGGAGGTGGACCCCGACGCCGTCATTATCGGCAGCATCTCCCGCCTGGTGGGCCACAAGGGCTATGATCTCATCACCTACGCCTTTGACCGGATCATGGAAAATCCCAAGGTGCAGTTTGTCCTGCTGGGCACCGGTGACTGGAGCTTCGAGGAGTTCTTCCGCAACGCTCAGGCCCGCTATCCAGGCCGTGTCTCTGCCAACATCACCTATTCCGCTCCCCTCTCCTCCGCCATCTATGCCGGCGCTGACGTGTTCCTCATGCCCTCCATTGCAGAGCCCTGCGGCCTGAGCCAGATGATCGCCCTGCGCTACGGCACCATTCCCATCGTCCGTCTTACCGGCGGATTGAAGGACTCCGTCCCCGCATACAATCCCGAAACCAATGAGGGCCTGGGCTTTACCTTCGGCAACATCAACGGCGAGGATATGCTGGGCGCCATCGACCGCGCACTGGCCGTCTTTGAGGACAAGGAGGCCTGGACCGGACTGATGAAGCGGGGTATGCAGGCCGACTTCAGCTGGAATAAGTCCGCTGCGGAGTATTTGGATATTTACAAGAGCATTGTCGATTAATTTCCCCCATCTTTTCCCTTTCCCGGAGGCGCCGTCGGCGCCTCCGGTTCTTTGTGCTTCCTAAAGAAAATGTACCTGCACTTTGCAGTGCCGGTACATTTTCTTTAGGCTTATTTTTTCTCTACCCCAACTATTGACGTAGAGCCGTTTTTCTGTTCTTGCGGTCTTACTCTATTGCCAGGCCTTCCACGACCTTGGCGCACCGGGGGCAGAGTCCGCCCTCTTCCGTGATGGCGGCATTGTGCAGCCAGCAGCGGGGGCACTTAAAGTCGGTATCCACCTCAACCAGGACGGTGAGACCCTCCACGTTGGTGCCGGTCACGCCTTCGCCCTCGCCCTTCTGAGCAGCTACGTGCTCTTCTTGCAGAGCTTAGAGGCACGGGCCTGCTCCAGGGCCAGATTGACGTCTGCCTTGAAGCTGAGGAGGGCGGCCCACTTGGCCTCCTGCTCCTCAGAGAGCACCCAGGCATCGTTGGCGGCGGGAATGTCGTTAAACAGCACCGCCTCACTATCGTCGGAGGCCAGGTGAGGCATGGCCTGCCAGATCTCCTCCGAGGTGAAGGCCAGGATGGGGGCGATCATCCGCACCAGACCGTCCAGAATGTGGAAGATGGCGGACTGGGCGCTGCGGCGCTCGAAGGAGTCCTTGCCCTCGCAGTACAGCCGGTCCTTAATGATGTCCAAATAGAAGTTGGACATCTCCACCACGCAGAAGTTGTAAATATTCCGGTAAATGGTGTGGAAATCGTACACCTCATAGGAGGAACGCACCTTAGCGACCAGCTTGTTCAGGACAGATACCGCCCATTGATCCAGCTCCATCATGTCGCCAAAGGCCACCAGATCGGTGTTGGGGTCAAAGCCGTGGAGATTTCCCAGAATATACCGGGCGGTGTTGCGGATCTTCAGATAGGTGTCGGCCAGCTGCTTCAGGATGGGTTTTGAAAGCCGCATATCCTGGGTATAGTCGGCGGAGGAGACCCACAGGCGGAAGATGTCAGCGCCGTACTCCTTGATGGTGTCCTGGGGAGAGATGGCATTGCCCAGGCTCTTGTGCATGACCCGGCCCTGGCCGTCCACCGTCCAGCCGTGGGTGACGATCTGCTTGTAGGGGGCGATGCCGTTGGCCGCAATGGAGGTCAGCATGGAGGACTGGAACCAGCCTCTGTACTGGTCGCCGCCCTCCAGATAGAGGTCGGCGGGGTAGGTCAGCTCCTCCCGCTCCTCACAGACGGCCTTCCAGGTGGAGCCGGAGTCGAACCAGACGTCCAGAATGTCCTTTTCCTTGCGGAACCTGGTGCCGCCGCAGGCGCAGGCTGCGCCCTCAGGCATCAACTCCTCCACAGAGCGTGCCCACCAGGCATTCGAACCCTCCTCCTTAAAGACGGAGGAGACTTTTGCAATGGACGCCTCGGTGCAGTAGGGCTTGCCGCAGGTCTCGCAGAAGAAGATGGGGATGGGCACGCCCCAGGTGCGCTGACGGGAGATGCACCAGTCAGACCGCTCCCGGATCATAGAGATCATCCGCTCCTTGCCCCACTCCGGCTTCCACCAGATGTTGTCGCAGGCGGCAACGGCCTGATCCTTAATGCCGTCCACGCTGGCAAACCACTGCTGAGTGGCCCGGAAGATGACCGGCTGCTTGCAGCGCCAGCAATGAGGATAGCTGTGGGTAATGTCCTTGCTGCTGAGCAGCGCGCCGCTCTCTACCAGATCGGCGAAGATGACGGGGTGGGCCTTCTGGACGTGGAGGCCCTTGTACTTGCCGGCAAAGTCGTTGAGGAATCCCTTGGCGTCTACGGAGACCTCCATGGTGATGTCGGTGGGGATCTCCTTGTACCGCTGGCAGACATAGAAGTCGTCCAGACCGAAGGAGGGGGCGGTGTGGACACAGCCGGAGCCGGCATCCAGGGTGACGTGGTCGCCCAGAATGACCAGAGAATCCCGCTCCATAAAGGGATGGTAGGCGGTCATATACTCAAATTCGTCGCCAAACAGGGTGGCAACCGTCTCATAGTCCGAAATGCCGCTCTCCGACATGACGCTGGAGACCAGATCGGTGGCGATGATGAGGATGTCGCCGGTGCCGATCTTGACCAGAGAGTACTCCAGCTGGGGATTCAGGCAGATGGCCATGTTGCCGGGCAGCGTCCAGGTGGTGGTGGTCCAGATGACGAAGTACATCTTGCTGAGATCGCCGTACTGGGCGAGCTTGCCCTTGTCGTCATGCACCCGGAACTTGACAAAGATGGTGGTGACGGGGTCCTCTGCGTACTCAACTTCGGCCTCGGCCAGAGCAGTCTCGCAGGTGGGGCACCAGTAGGTGGGCTTCAGACCCTGGTAGATCAGCCCCTTGAGGGCCATAGCGCCGAAGACCTCCACCTGCTTGGCCTCGAATTCGGGCTTGAGGGTGATATAGGGGTTATCCCAGTCGCCGATGACGCCCAGACGCTTAAAGTCGGTGCGCTGCTTGTCCACCTGCTCCATGGCAAAGGAATAGCACTTGTTCCGAAACTCGGGAACGGGCATCTCGTTGCGCTTGACGCCCTGCTTCTGAATGGCGGTCTCAATGGGCATGCCGTGGGTGTCCCAGCCGGGGATATAGGGTGCCTTGTAGCCCAGCATATTCTTGGACCGGACGATGAAGTCCTTGAGCACCTTGTTCATGGCGGTGCCGATGTGGATATTGCCATTGGCGTAGGGAGGTCCGTCGTGGAGGATGAAGGAGGGCTTGCCCCCGTTCTTTTTCATCAGCTTGTTGTAGATGTCCTTGCGGTACATCTCTGCCAGCATATCCGGCTCCCGCTTGGCCAGAGCGGCCCGCATGGGGAAGTCGGTCTTGGGCAGCAGGATGGTCTTGTTGTAATCCGGCATCCTTGTTTCTCCTCTCGATAAAATACAACACAATCACATAGCCCTCTTTTGGAGGGCTATGTGACTGAAAATGTCTTATGCAGTCGGAACTTATTTGATCTTATAATCCTTGCCAAACTTCAGGTTGGAGAAGTCGATCCGGCTGGTGGCGGAGCTTGCCACGGGCTCGGGCTGGGGAGCGGGAGCCTCCTCCTCTTCTTCAATGGCCTCGGCAGCCTCGTCTGCGATCAGGTCTCCGATGGAATCGGCGGTTTCGGGCTCAGCCACAGCCTCTTCCGCAGCAGGCTCCTCTGCGGGGACCTCGGGAGTCTCCAATTCGGTCTCTCCCTCCAGCTCGCCGTCCAGACCCAGGTCAGGCAGCGTATCCAAAAAGCTCTGCTGCCGGTCGGTGAGGGCCTGAATGGAGGAGATGTAGTCGGCAGTCTCCTTCCGGGCGGCGGCCAGCTGGGCGCGGCAAATGGCAATCTCGTCGTCATAGGCGGCCTTGCGGGCGCGGATGTCCTGCTCCAGGGCGTCCAGGATGCCCTCCCGCTTCTGCTCAGCCTCGGCCACCATGTCGTTGGCGGTCTTCTGAGCGCTGCGGAGGGTGGAGCGCATCATGTCCTCGGTCTCACGGTACTCGGTGATCTTGTCGGCCAGGATCTTCAGCTTGTTTTTCAGATCGGTGTTCTCATTCGCCAGAGCGGTATAATCTGCGGTGATCTGGTCCAGGAAGTTATCCACTTCCTCCATATTGTAGCCGCTGTTCTTGCCCCGGCCCACCGGGTTGAAGGTCTGCTCAGCCACTTGTTGCGGTGTCAGCACGGTAAATCCCCCTTTATATCTTGTCTGTCAGTCGGTCAGCTCAGAAGTGGACGCCGTTGTTCTCCAGTTCGTCCAGCACGTCGCCGATAATATCCACGTTATAGGGCGTAATGATATAGGTGGAGATGGCCACCTTCTTGATCTTGCCCTCCAGAGCGTAGGCAACGCCGGAGAGGAAGTCCACCATACGGCGGGAGATCTCCTTGTTGGCAGATTCCAGATTCAGCACCACGGTCCGCTTGTCCCGCAGGTGGTTTGCGATGTTAGAGGCATCCTCAAACTCCACCGGCTTGACCAAAACGACCTGCAGCTGGGTAGTGGTGTTGATGTTCACCACATTGCCGGTGCTGCGGCGGTCAGAGGTGTCTGCCTCGGCATAGCTGCTGCGCTCCTCACGGGAGGCACGGCGGGGACGCTCGCGGGGCTCGTCAGCGACTTCGTCCTCCAATTCCTCGACATAATCGTCCTCGTCCTCATAGGGACGTGCCAGACGCTTCAGTTCATCCATAAAGCCCATTTTCCTATTCCTCCTGTACAGGTGATTTTTCTGTTTCTATCAATTAGCCGTTGGCCCGCATGGGCGGCCGCTGCCCGAACAGGGCGGTGCCGATACGGACCTGGGTGGAGCCATTGGCAATGGCGTCGGCAAAGTCTCCGCTCATGCCCATGGACAGGCAGTCCATACTACTCTTATTATCATACGTTTTTGCCCTGATGTCAACAAAAAGCTGATGCATTTCGGCAAAATATCGGCTGTTTCCCCCGGAAAGTTCTGCCACAGGGGGGATTGCCATCAATCCACGCAGCCCCACGCCGGGAAGCTGCATGGCCAGCTTTGCCAGTTTTTCCGCCTCCTGGGGGGGCACGCCGGACTTACTGGCCTCCCCGCCGATGTTCACTTCAATGAGAATGTCCTGCACAACGCCCACCTTCCGGGCTCTCTGGTCGATGGCCCGCATCAGTTCCTCCGAGTCCACAGACTCGATCAGGCTGACCTTGCCCACCAGATACTTCACCTTGTTCTTTTGCAGGTGGCCGATAAAGTGGACCTCCGCCCCCTCATAGGCTCCGTCCGCCCAGTGGGCGTTGAACTCCTGGACCCGGTTCTCACCGCAGACGGTGATGCCGGCGGCAATGGCCTGACGGATGGTGTCTGAGGTCTGAACCTTGGTGGCGGCCACCAGAGTCACCTCTTTTGGGTCTCTCCCGGCCCGGCGGGCGGCCTCGTCAATGGCGGCCCGGACGGCTGCGATATTCTGCTGTAACGACATCACTCGATCACCTTCCCGTCATAAATATCCTTGCCCCGGACCAGCACCTGGTCTCCGGGGCGGAGCTCCTTGGCCTGCCCGAGCTGACTCAGCTCTCCCTCATGCTCCGAGCGGATGAGGTAATAGTCGCTGCCGGAGTAGACCAGCTCCACCGGGACCCACTCGGCCTGGGTGCCGCTGAGGCGGTAGACCCCCAGCTGCCCCGTCTCCTGATCGGCCCGAAGGGCACGGGCGGGGATGCGCAGGCCGGTATAGCTGCCGTAGCTCACGTTGATGTTCTGCTCCCGGAGCTGGGTAATGGCGGAGAGGTTCTTGTTGGAGTGGAAGACAATGACCACCTGGCCGTCGGCATTGGGGGGGCTGATGTAGGAGACGGTCATCTTCTGAGCGCCGGAGGCGCCCTCCAGAAAGATATTGGCGCTGCTGCCGGTACTCAGCCGCTTGGTAACGGACTGGTCCATAATGGCGGCAAAGTACCAGTCAAAGGAGGTGATGATCTTTCCCAGTTCCTGGCCGGAGGCGGCGCTGCGCCGGCCGGCGGCCTCTCGGAGGGACTCAGGGGTCACATCCGCTAAGAGGTCAAAGGTGAGGGCGGCTTCATACCCGTCCACGGTGGAGGAAAAGATGCCCGCCGCTGGGGAGCAGACGGTGGATGTGGCGCTCTGGGTGGCGGTTTGAAGCTCCACGATCTGGTTGTTCAGCGCGGCGATCTGTTCGGAGAGGGCGGAGCTGGTGCTGTAGGTATAGTCCCGGCGAAAGACCAGCTCCTGCAGGCCGTCCAGCTGGTCTCCCAGCTGGGCCAGATCATTCCGGCTGGCGCTGTAGCGCAGGGTGGTCATGGAAGAGACGATCTCGTCCCCCAGACGCATGGCGTCAGACTCCTCAGCGCCTCTGGTGTGGATATAGTTCAGCCGCTCCAGCTCGGTCTCCAGCCGGTCCAGCTCCCGATGCTGTTCCAGAGCCTCCTGCGTGCTGTACACCCGGGCCACCACATCGCCGGCGGCCACATTCTCGCCCTCGGCCACCACGATCTCCTCCAGATTGCCGCCGGTAGGCAGCACCTCTTCCCGGCGGATGAGCCAGCCCTCTGCGGGGAGGGTGCTCTCGCCGGTATATTCATAGACAGTGGCAGTCTCATAACTGCCGTAGAAGGTGCGGTAGGCATAGACGCCGAAATAGGCCACCGCCGCCAGAAAGAGCAGCAGCATAATGATGCGGGAAAGATATTTACTGGGCTTCATAAGCCGCCTCCTTGCCCCGGGGGGAGGAGGCCGGGGAATCAGACCTCCTGTGCGTCCGGAATGCCGGTCTCCTCCAGCTCCAGGGGCCGGACGGGGACGATGGTGGAAATTGCGTGTTTGTAAATGACCTGCTGCCGTCCCTCGGAATTCACGACCACCACAAAGGCATCAAATCCGGTGACGATGCCCCGCAGCTGAAAGCCGTTGACGAGAAAAACGGTGACGGAGGTACGGCTCCGCCGCACCTTGGTCAAAAAGATCTCTTGTAAATTGTTGTTCTTAGGCATAGATGACACATCCTTTTCTATGTAGTCGAGGACGTGCCCGATAAAAGGGGAAGGCGCTGACAGGGCTTGTCCTCCCTGTCATCCTATACCCATTTCCCCTATTTTTTCTGTCGCAAACTGTAAGGCCTGCGTAAAATCCGGCTCCCGGCCCCAGAGATACCACTGGGTCTCGTTGTTTCGCCGGAACCAGGTCACCTGCCGCTTGGCGTACTGCCGGCTGCGGAGCTTGATCTCCTCCACTGCCGTCTCCACGGGAGCCAGCCCTCTGGCAGCGTCCGCCAGCTCCTTGTAGCCGATGGCCTGCATGCTGGTGCAGCCGGGGTCGATGCCGCTGCGCAGCAGGGACTGTACCTCCGCCAGCAGGCCCTGAGCCATCATCTCGTCTACCCGGCAGTCGATGCGCCGCCAGAGGTCGGAGCGCTGGGCAAAATTCAGGCCGATACGACAGCCCTCATACCGGGGCGGGATCGCCGCTGTCTCCTCATTGTGCCGGGTGATGGTCTTTCCCGTCTCGTGCCAGACCTCCAGAGCCCGAATGATCCGCTTTTCGTCATTCAGGTGCAGCCGCCCGGCGGCTTGGGGGTCGATCTGACGGAGCTCTTCCATCAAAACGCCGATGCCCTCCGACTTGGCCCGTGCCTGGAGCCGTTCTCTCCACCCGCTGGAGGGGAAGGGGGCAAAGGTGCGCCCGGAGAGTAGGGAGTCGATATAAAGTCCGGTCCCCCCTGCCACGATGGGCATTTTGCCCCGGGCAAGGATGTCGTCCACGCAGGCGCTTGCCATGTCCACATACCGGGCTACGGAAAAGGACTCCTCCGGGTCGGCCACATCCAGCATGTGGTGGGGGATGCCGTCCCGCTCTTCGAAAGTAGGCTTGGCCGTGCCGATGTCCATCCGCCGATAGATCTGCATGGAGTCGGCGCTCACCACTTCCCCGCCGAAGCGCTTGGCCAGTGCAATGCTGAGGGCGGTCTTGCCGGAGGCGGTGGGCCCGGCGATGACGATGATCTTTGGGGCCATGGCGTCTCCTTTCTCCGGGGCGGGGTAATTGTAATATCTGGTTATCCATTTTAGTCAGCTTAGGGGGACACTCCCCCAGTCACTTCGTGACAGCCCCCTCAAAGAGGGGGCCATTGGCAATGATGAAAAGACGAACGAGTTTCGCCAGCGCCTCCCTCTCCGAGGGAGGTGTCACCGAAGGTGACGGAGGGAGTCCGTATTCTCTGGCTGAGTGATCTGGATATCCACGTTGTAATATATTGTAATTATATCAGACAATAGGAGTGCTTTCAAGCTTGTGAGGGCGAGAGGGGGCAGATTTTAGAGAAACTTCAGAAAGCGGACCGGGTCCGCCGTTTGCGGCGCATGAGGCATCAAAACAAAAATGCCCCGCCTGCAAGAGCAGACGGGGGTTGGCTGCAGCTTAGTCGTTGACGTAGGGCAGCAGAGCGATCTGCCGGGCACGCTTAATGGCCACGGTCAGCTCACGCTGATGCATGGCGCAGGTGCCAGTGGTCCGGCGGGGCAGGATCTTGCCACGCTCGGACAGATAGCGGCGGAGCTTGCCGGTGTCCTTATAGTCGATCTTCTCGACCTTATCGGCACAGAAAGAGCAGACCTTTCTGCGCTTACGAGAACGGGTCTTATCAAAAGCCATTGTATTGGTCTCCTTTCATTGAGATGTTTCGTAACTTAAAATCAGAACGGCAGCTCGCCGTCGTCGTCGCTGAGCTCTGCAAATTCAGAGACAATGGGAGCGGCGGGGACGTTGTCATAGCTGCTGGCCTGAGGGGCAGCAGGGGCATAGCCGCTGTTGCCGGCGGGATAGGCGGAACCCGTGCGGGGAGCATAGCTGCCGCCGCTGTCGCCATCCCGACGGGAGTCGCCGAAATAGACGTTTTCGGCCACGACCTCAGCGCTGCGGCGCTTATTGCCGTCCCGATCCTGCCAGTCCCGGATCTGCAGCCGGCCCTCCACCACGGCCATGCGGCCCTTGGTGAAATAGCGGCTGACAAACTCGGCAGTACCCCGCCAGGCCACAATGTCGATGAAATCGGTGGGGCGGTTGCCGGTTGCCTTGTCGGCGAAATCCCGGTCTACTGCCAGGGTGAAGGAAGCCACTGCGGTGCCGGACTGGGTCCGCCGCAGCTCGGGATCACGGGTCAGACGGCCCATGAGCACAATGCGGTTGAGCATGTTCCGGCCTCCTTACTCAGCGAGATCCACGATCATGGAGCGGATAACGCCGTCGGTGATGTTGAAGTTACGATTCAGCTCGTAGGGGAACGTAGGAGCGGAGTCGAAGGTCATGAGGACGTAGTAACCCTCATTCTTGTGATCGATGGGATATGCCAGATGACGCTTACCCCACTCGTTGACCTCAGCCAGCGTGCCGTTCGCCTCTACCAGAGACTTGAACTTTTCGACGATAGCAGCGATTGCCTCCTCCGTCAGAGCGGCGTCGATGATATACACTGCCTCGTACTTGCCATTGACCTTTGCCATGTTTGCACCTCCTTGTGGACTATATGGCCCTCTTCCGCCGAAAAGGGCAAGAAAGTTCCGACCATTTCAGATGGTCGTGCCTGATTATTCTATCAGATTTCCTGCTTTTGTCAAGGAAAAGTTTTTGATTTTTACAAAATCTTTTGACGAGGGCCTTGTCCTGCAAGGTGTACGCAGGGGGCATTTCCAAAGCTAAAACCCGCTGCCGGAGGATGCAAGCTCCGGCAGCGGGTTTCGCGGTTTTTCCGAGCTGTACCCGTCCTTGCCGATTTCGCCCATTTATGGTATTCTGTTCGGGAACTGTATCAGAGCGGAGGGGAACTGTCATGAAGATCGGAACGGTCAAGCTGCCGGGAAAGCTGGCCCTTGCCCCCATGGCGGGGGTGACGGATCGGGCGTTTCGGGTCATCTGCCGGGAGCTGGGGGCGGACTATACCGTCACGGAGATGGTCAGCGCCAAGGCGCTGTGCTATCAGGACAAAAAGACCATCCCCCTCATGGCGCTGGACCCTGGAGAGACGCCGGCGGCGGTGCAGCTGTTCGGCAGCGACCCTGTCTGCATGGAAGAGGCGGCGGCAAAGGTGGCAGAGCTGGCAGGTCCCGCCGTCATTGACATCAATATGGGCTGTCCCGTCCACAAGATCGTGGGCAGCGGCGACGGTTCCGCCCTGATGAAGACCCCGGACCTGGCCTGCAAGGTGGCGGAGGCGGTGATTCGGGGAGCGGGACGTCCGGTGACGGTGAAGTTCCGCAAGGGCTGGGACGCAAACAGTTTGAACGCCGTGGAGTTTGGCAAAATGCTGGAATCGGCGGGAGTTTCTGCCCTCACCGTCCACGGCCGTACCCGCACTCAGATGTACGCCGGAAAGGCGGACTGGGACATCATCCGGCAGGTTAAAGAGGCGGTCTCCATCCCCGTCTTTGCCAACGGAGACGTGTTTGCGGCGCAGGATGCGGCGGAGATTTTACGCGTCACCGGGGCCGACGGAGTCATGATCGGCCGGGGAGCCTGCGGAAATCCCTGGCTGTTTCGGGAGGCCAAGGCGCTTTTGGAGGGCAGGCCCCTCCCGCCGGCGCCCACCGTCTCGGAGCGGTGCGACACCGCCCTGCGGCAGTTCCGCATGGCCCGTCAGTGGAAGGGGGAGCACATCGCCTGTCTGGAGGCACGGAAAAGCTATGCCTGGTATTTAAAGGGCGTGCGAAACGGTACAAAGTGGAAGACCCGTATGAGTCAGCTGGCCACCATGGAGCAGGTGGAACAGATCACTGAGGAGCTGAAGGCTGCGCTGGGAGAAGAAAAAACGCAGGAAAATGAAAAATAAGGGTTGACAAAAACGGACGAAGTGGGTATACTAACAAAGTCCGATTCGGACGATTAGCTCAGTTGGCTAGAGCATCCGCTTGACGTGCGGAAGGCCACTGGTTCGAGTCCAGTATCGTCCACTTGAAAAGGCTCTCAATAGAGAGCCTTTTTATTTTGCGTTTAGGTAGTCAAGCGGGCCACCCCTTGCAGTGGGTCAGGCCTCTCGTTCGGACCTTGCATTGTAGGACATGAAAAATCCCGCCTGTACATTCAGGCGGGATTTTTGACCTTTCACAGAGAGGAAAGACTGTCTTTTATTCCTGATACAGCTCCCCAAACACGTCCCGGCAGAGCTGTTTGCAGTATTCCAGGGTAAAGCCCGGGTCCTTTTGGGTCATGGCGTTCTCGGCCAGCAGTTCCTCCGTATATTCGCTGAGGGGGTAGACGGTGGGATTCCCCGTCCCCTCCACCATGTGGGCAACCAGGGGAATGACGCCGTAATCGGATATAGTGACCTCCCCGTTCTCCACGGAAAGGGTAACTGTCGCCATGGCTCCCACCGCCCGCTGGCGGACGCCGTCGCCGGAGCCGCTGGTAAAGTTGATGAAGTTGCCGAGGGAGTAATAGACCAGCATTTTATGCCCCGCATCGTCCTCCACCCACTCCACAGGCTGGATGACGTGGGGGTGTGCGCCGATGACCAGATCCGCCCCGTGGGCCAGAAATATCTGGGTCCACCGCTCCTGTGAGGCGGAGACCTCATGGGTGTACTCTGTGCCCCAGTGGGGGACGACAATGGTAAAGTCCGCCAGCTCCTCCGCCCAGTCCAGATCAGAGATGACCCGGTCCTCCTCCAGCAGATCCACCTCATAGCTTTGGGGGACGGCAATGCCGTTGGTGCCGTAGGTGTAGTTCAGGATGGCAATTTTTACACCCTCCTGCTCATAAATATAAATCTCGTCCTGGCTCTCCTGACTGTCGTGGATGCCCAGGACGGCAATGTCCGGGTAACTGGTCTGCCAGAAGTGCAGGCAGTTCAAAATGCCCCGCTCTCCCTTGTCCACGGCGTGGTTGGTGGCGTGTAAAATCACGTCGAAGCCGGCCTTTACCAACGCATCTCCCACCTCGTAGGCCCCGTTAAAGGCGGGATAGCCGGAGAGCCCCAGCTCGGTGCCGCCCAGAATGACCTCCTGATTGACCAGCGCAAGGTCAGCCTGAGAGATCAGGTCTTTCGTGTGGGTGAAAAAGTGATCGTAATTGTAGCTGCCGTCCGGCTGCAGGCCGCTGTCCTGCAAGGGGGTGTGGAGCAGGATGTCTCCCACCATAATGAGGGAGATGGTCTTTTCCTCCGGCTCCGGAGGGGCGTCAGTCACCTGCTCCTGCGTCTGTTCCCGGGGCAGCGTCTCCACGGTATCGGCAGGTGGATCTTCCTTCACCGGCCGGTTCAACACCGCCTGACAGCCCTTCACCAGCAGGACGATGAGCAGGATCATCCCCAGCAGGATACCCGCCCGGGTCAGCTCAAAGCGCCAGCGTTTGGCGCTCCATTTTTTGCGTCTGCGCCGTCTCGGACGGCGATCATCTTCCGGCATAGGCCCTCCTTATTGACTGTCCAGTTTCAGCACAGCCATAAACGCCTCCGTCGGCAGCTGCACCGTACCCAGCGAGCGCATCTTCTTCTTGCCCCGCTTCTGCTTTTCCAGCAGCTTCTTCTTCCGGGTGATGTCGCCGCCGTAGCACTTGGCAAGGACGTCCTTCCGCAGCGCCTTCACCGTCTCTCTTGCGATGATCTTGCCGCCGATGGCCGCCTGAATGGGCACCTCGAACTGCTGACGGGGAATGTTCTCCTTCAGCTTCTCGCAGATGCGGCGTGCCCGGGCGTAGGCCTTGTCCTTGTGGACGATAAAGCTGAGGGCGTCCACCTTGTCGCCGTTTAGCAGCAGGTCTACCTTCACCAGATTGCTGGGGCGGTAGTCCGAGAGCTCATAGTCCAACGAGGCGTAGCCCTTGGTGTTGGCTTTCAGGGTGTCGAAAAAGTCAAAGATGGTCTCGTTCAGGGGCAGCTGATAGTGAAGCTCCACCAGACTGGCGTCCAGATACTGCATGTCCTGATACTCGCCCCGGCGCTCCTGACAGATGGGCATAATGTCGCCCACATAGGTGTTGGGGGTGATGATGGAGACGTTGACATAGGGCTCCCTGGCCTCCCGGATGGAGCCGGGGTCCGGGTAGTCGTGGGGGTTGTCCACCCGCAGGACAGTGCCGTCCGTCTTCTCAATCTCATAGATGACGTTGGGGAGCGTCGTGACCAGATCGAGATCAAACTCCCGCTCCAACCGCTCCTGAATGATCTCCATGTGCAGCAGGCCCAAAAATCCGCAGCGGAAGCCGAAGCCCAATGCCGCCGAGGACTCCGGCTCAAAGACAAGGGATGCGTCGTTGAGCTGCAGCTTCTCCAAGGCGTCCCGCAGGTCGGGGTATTTGGAGCCGTCCTCGGTGTAAATGCCGCAGTAGACCATGGGCTGGGCGGGACGGTAGCCGGGGAGCGGTTCTGCGGTGGGATTCTGTGCCTCTGTCACCGTGTCGCCCACGTTGGTATCCCGGACGTTTTTGATGCTGGCGGTAAAGTAGCCCACCTCGCCGGCGGAGAGCGTCCCGCAGGGGTCCAGCCCGATGGGCAGCATATGACCGCACTCCACCACCTTGTAGGAAGCGCCGGAGGCCATCATTTTGACCTCGGTGCCCACCTCAATTTTTCCGTCAATGACCCGGACCAGCACGATGACCCCCCGATAGGCGTCGTACTGGCTGTCGAAGATCAGCGCTTTCAGAGGAGCGTCCGGATCTCCGGAGGGGGCGGGGACGTTCGTCACCACATCCTCCAGCACAGCGGGGATATTGATGCCCGCCTTGGCGGAAATTTCCGGGGCGTCCTCGGCGGGAAGGCCGATGATGTTCTCAATCTCCTCCTTCACCCGCTTCGGGTCGGCGGCAGGGAGGTCGATCTTGTTCACCACCGGGCGAATTTCCAAATCGTGGTCCAGGGCCAGGTAGGTATTGGCCAGCGTCTGGGCCTCCACGCCCTGACTGGCGTCCACCACCAGAACCGCCCCCTCGCAGGCGGCGAGAGACCGGCTGACCTCGTAGTTAAAGTCCACGTGACCCGGGGTGTCGATCAGGTTAAGCTGATACTCCTCCCCGTCGTCCGCCTTGTAGTGCAGCGTGACGGCTCTCGCCTTGATGGTGATGCCCCGCTCCCGCTCTAAGTCCATGTTGTCCAGAAGCTGGCTCTCCATGTCCCGCTCCGCCACAGCGCCGCAGAGCTCGATCAGTCGGTCGGACAGCGTAGACTTGCCGTGGTCAATATGGGCGATGATAGAAAAGTTGCGAATGTTCGATTGATCCATAATCATTCTCCAGTCTTTTTATGGCAAGTCTACGCTTCGCCGCAGGTGCGGCGTCACAAGCGTTTTGCGAAGCAAAACCTTGCCGCAGGCGGAATTCATTTCCGCCGAGGATGTCAAATCAAGAAAGGGCTCCCAAACGGTCCGCCGTTTGGGAATGCGACTTGCCGTGGTCAATGTGGGCGATGATGGAAAAGTTGCGAATGTGATCTTGGTTCATATGAGAATCTCCTCACAGGAAATTGATTTTCCATATTATGATACCTGTTTGTCCCAAAAAAGTAAAGCGGCGGAAGGGTCAAAACTTTGTCAAAAAGTTAACAAAAGCAAATTTCACAAAATGCCCAACAGAACCCTTGCAATGGTAGAGGAAAAGTGCTAAATTGTTAAACAGAAAAATGCGGCTGTCCCAGAGAGACGGCCGTGGAATATGGAGGAGGACATACTATGGCATTCGGTTTTGGCTCCATGATCGAGCAGCTGAAGAAAAACCCCAAGACCATCGTTTTTACCGAGGGCGCAGACCCCCGTATTCTGGAGGCGGCCTCCCGGCTGCTGGCCAGCACCTTTTTGACCCCCGTCCTCATCGGCAAGCCCGATGTGGTCTGGGCCGCCGCAGAGGAGGCGGGCTACAACGTCCGGGGCGCCCAAATCATCGACCCGGACAACTATGAGCGCTTTGACGAGATGGTGGAGTTCTTCTGCGAGCTGCGGAAAAGCAAGGGCATGACCAAGGAAAAGGCCCTCCCCCTCCTGAAGCAGCCCAACTACTTCGGCACCATGCTGGTGAAGATGGGCGTTGCCGATGCGCTGCTGGGCGGCGCTACATACTCCACCGCCGACACCGTCCGGCCCGCCCTCCAGATCATCAAGACCAAGCCGGGCTATACCAGTGTCTCCTCCTGCTTCATTCTGGTCCGCCCCTCTGCCTCGGGTGAAAACGAGGTACTGGCCTTCGGCGACTGCGCCATCAACATCAAGCCCTCGGTGCAGGAGATCGCAGAGACCGGCATCCACTGCGCCGAGTGCGGCAAGATCTTCGGCATTGATCCGAAAATTGCTTTCCTCAGCTATTCCACCCACGGCTCCGGCTTTGGGGAGGACGTGGACAAGATGCGGGAGGCCGCCCATCTGGCCGGAGGCATGCGCCCGGACCTGGCCATCGACGGCGAGCTGCAGTTTGACGCAGCCGTCTCCCCCCGTGTGGCCCAGACCAAGTGCCCCAGCTCCGCCGTGGCCGGTCATGCCAACGTGTTTATCTTCCCCGACATCAATTCCGGCAACATCGGCTACAAGATCGCCCAGCGTCTGGGCAAGTTTGACGCCTACGGCCCCATTCTGCTGGGCCTCAACGCCCCCGTTAACGACCTGTCCCGGGGCTGCAACGGGATGGAAGTCTATTCCATGGCGATTATTACGGCGGCGCTGGCGTGAATTGATTCCGTGGTACAATGCGAAACGACGGGCGATTCGTGAATTGCCCCTACGCCCATCTGCCCCAAATCGGTTCGTAGGGGTCGTTCATGAACGACCCGCCGACTGCCTTATCATCAAAATGCCCCGCCCGATTTCGGGCGGGGCATTTTACGTCTCAATTCTCCTCCGTCTCCACCATCACATGGTCGGTGCCGTGGAGCTCGAATTCCTCCATATAGGCGTCCATCCGCTGGTGCAGCTCCTCCATATTGCTCTCATCAATGGGCACGTCGTCCATGTCCCGGCGGGCCAGCTCCTCAGCCAGGATGCGGAAGAAGATGGCGTCCTCATAGTCGGCAATGGCATCGTGGATGCCGCCGTTGATGTAGGCGGGGCTGGGCATACACACAGGCCCCAGCCGGAGGGTCAGGGCGTCCAATCCCTCCTCCTCCGCCTTTTGAAACAGCAGGTGCTGTACCTGGTCGTAGTCCTGAAACCGGTCGTCTCCCCGGGCGGAGTTTAAGATCCAATTGCCGATGTAAGCCATATCCAGCAGCCGGCGAAACTGCTTGGTGGTCAGCTTTAATTCCATGATAGCGACCTCCTCTCATAAGGTCTGGACTCTATTGATATAGTATATTATATTTCCCGCCGTTGTCAATTGTCACGGCCTTTGAAATGTTTTCCTTGTTTTCGCCGCTGGGATGACGTATAGTATAGGAGTAGGAAACTATCTTTCGTTCAAGAGGAGTTTTTTATTATGGATCATCGCCCTATTGGCGTTTTTGACTCGGGGCTTGGCGGGCTGACCGCCGTGCGGGAGCTGGAAAAGCAGATGCCCCAGGAGTCCATTATTTACTTCGGAGATACCGGCCGGGTGCCCTACGGCAGCCGCAGCCGTGAGATCATCACCCGCTACGCCCGGCAGGATGTGGCCTTTCTCCGCTCTTTCGACTTAAAAGCGGTGGTCATTGCCTGCGGCACCGTCAGCACCACCGCCATCGACGTGCTGCGGTCAGAGCAGGACATCCCCGTCTTCGGCGTGGTAGAGCCCTCTGCCCGGCGGGCGGCGGAGCTGACCCGGAACGGGAAAATCGGCCTGATCGCCACAAGAGCCTCCATCTCCACCGGAGCCTATGAGCGTGCCATTCACGCCCTGAATCCCGGTGCGGAAATTTTCCCCATCGCCTGCCCCCTCTTTGTCCCACTGGTGGAAAACGGCCGGACTCAGCCCGGTGATGTGGTCATTGAGACGGTGGTGAAGGACTACCTCGCCCCCCTGAAAGCGGCGGGAGTGGACGTCCTGGTTCTGGGCTGCACCCACTATCCCCTTTTGCGGGAGGTCATCGGGGCTTTTATGGGGCAGTCTGTGGCGCTGGTGGACTCCGGGGCAGAGGTGGCCCACGCTGTGGGCCGCTGGCTCTCTGACCACGATGCCGTAGCCGAAAACGGCCATTCCGGCCTTCACCGCTGGTGCGTCAGCGACAGCCAGCAGGGCTTCCGGGAACTGGCCTCCCGCTTTCTGGGCCGGCCGGTCACTGAGCCGGTAGAGCTGGTGGATATTGAACAATACTAGGAGTTTTTCCCATGACCAAAGACGTGATCATTTCCATATTGAGCAGTCAGGACCATTTGGAGGGCGGCCCGGACGAGATCCGGCTCATGAGCACCGGCACCATGACCGTCACCGACCGGGGCTGCGAGCTCCGGTATGAGGAGACGGAGGTCACCGGCATGGCCGGCACCACCACGGTGATCCTCATCGAAGGGGTACGGGTGACGCTGATGCGGACGGGAGAGGTCTGCTCCCAGATGGTATTTGAAGAGGGCCGGCGGCATCACTCCGTCTACTCCACCCCCTACGGCAATCTGGAGATCGGCATTGTCACCAGCCGTCTGGAAAACACCATCTCCCCCCAAGGGGGCCGGCTGGAAATCGAGTACTCCATGGAGATCGACCACGCACTGGCGGGCTATAACGCCTTCCGCATTTCGGTACGGGAGAGGGGTGAAGGGCAATGACGGTGATGGAAGAAAGCTGGCAGTCCGCCCGGGAGGTTTTGGCCCGGGCCGCTGAACGGGCGGGGTATCTGGCCCCAAGCCCGGTCCCCCTGCGTCTGCAAAGGGAGGAGGGCATTTTTCTCTCCGCGCTGCCCCGGCTGCTGGCCGCCCGGACGGGCGGCAATGCCCAGACGGTGGCAGAGGAGCTGGCAAGAGCCTGCTATCTGGAGGGGACGGCCTTTTCCGCCGTCCGGGCCGAAAACGGCATGATGGCGCTCTCCCTCTCTAAAGAGTGGGCGCAGGCCGTGCTGGACCGCTGGGACAGGCAGGACTGGCCGGAGCTGCCCCCTGAGACAGAGGATATGGCCTCCCGCAGCGAGGAGGACGGGGACTTTTTGCTCTCCTATACCATCCGGCGCTGCCGGGTGCTGGCCCAGCGGCCCCGGACCGAGCCGGCTCCCCCGCTGCCGGCAGGGCTGATCTGCGCCCTGGCCGAGGGCCGGGCGGAGGAGGCGGTCATCCGCAGCTATTGGCATCTCCCCTATGCCCTGCGGCAATATCCCCCTCTGGCCGGCGCGGCAGGCAAGCTGGCGGGACTCATTTACAGAAAATTCACCCCTTTTCCGGAGGGTGGCGTATAATTCAGGAAGAAAATGATCGGAATGTCTCCGATTTTGCCCTCTCAGTCAGCTTCGCTGACCGTTTCCCCCGGCGGGGGAGGAGGTGTCCGCCCCCCAGGGCAGACGGAGAGGGTCTCATTCTAAAATGAACCAAGGGGGTTTTCCCATGACCAAGGTACTTATCGTCGAAGACGACGGCAATATCGCCCAGCTCTTACAGCTGTATCTGGAGAAGGAAGGCTTTGAGACCCAGACCGCCCCGGACGGGGGCAGGGGAGTGGAGCTGTTTCGCTCCTTCCAGCCGGATCTGGTGCTGTTGGACATTATGCTCCCGGTGCTGGACGGCTGGGGCGTCTGCCGAAAGATCCGGGAGACCTCGGACACGCCCATCATTATGCTCACCGCCAAGGGTGAGACGGAGGACCGGGTAGGCGGCCTGGAAATGGGGGCGGATGATTACATCGTAAAGCCCTTTGAGATGAAGGAGGTCCTGGCCCGCATCCGTGCGGTGCTCCGCCGGTACGGCGGTGCGGAGGAGACCAGTGCGAAAAAGCTCTCGTTTGACAGGCTGGTCATCAACATGGACTCCTATGAGCTGCTGGTGGACGGCAAGCGGGTGGACACACCCCCGAAAGAGATGGAGCTTTTGTTCCATCTGGCCTCCTCTCCCAACCGGGTATTTACCAGAAATCAGCTTTTGGACGAGGTGTGGGGCTTTGACTACTTTGGGGACAGCCGGACGGTGGACGTCCACATCAAGCGTCTGCGGGAGAAGCTGGAGGGCGTTTCCGACCAGTGGAGCCTCAAGACCGTCTGGGGCGTGGGCTATAAGTTCGAGTTGACGGCCTGATCCTATGAATACCCTGTTTAAGCGCCACTTTGCCCTGACAGCGGGCATGATTTTGCTCTCCTTCGCCCTTTTGGGCGCCTCGTTTATGACGCTGAGCTATCAGTTTACCCTCCGGGACCGGAAGGCGGCTCTGGACGAGAAGGCGGACTATATGGCCGTTCTGGCCGGACGGCTGATGGTCATGGGCCTGGATGTGGACGGGGAGGATTTTAACGACTATCTCTCCACCGCCGTCCGGCTCATTGACGCGGATGTGCTGGTCTGCGATGAGGACGGCACCGTTCTCGCCGCCAGCGACAAGGCGGGCCTTTCCGCCCAGTGGCTGGGAGCGGCTGTCCCGGAGGACTTCCTCCGCCATCTGGACAAGGATACGGAATATGTGGAATACAGCACACTCTCCCTCTTCTCCGAGCCACGTTTTGTCTCCGGCGCCCCGGTGCGGATGGATTGGGAGGAGCAAAACGCTCTTCTGGGCTATGTGCTGGTCTCCGTTTCCAACGACGCACTGACCCAGATGTGGGGGTTATTGGCAAACCTCTTTCTGCTCTCCGCCGCCGTGGTGCTGTGCATCGCCTTTCTCTCCAGCTCCCTCTCCTCCCGCCAGCAGGTGAAGCCGCTGCAGGAGATGACAGGGGTGGTCCGCCGGTTCGGCATGGGCGAATACGACCTGCGGGTCCAGCAGCACACCTGTCAGCGGAAGGACGAGGTGGGGGAGCTGGCCCGGGCTTTCAATGCCATGGCGGACTCCATCGCCCTCTCCGAACAGAAGCGGAGCGAGTTTGTGGCCAACATCTCCCACGAGCTGAAAACCCCCATGACCACCATCGCCGGCTTTGCCGACGGCATTTTGGACGGCACCATCCCCCCGGAAAAGGAGCGGGAGTATCTCAAGACCATCTCCGACGAGACGAGGCGGCTGAGCCGGCTGGTGCGCCGGATGCTGGATATGTCCAGGTTCCAAAACCACGATATGGTCCTCAGCCAGACGGAATTCGACCTGACCGAGGTGCTGGCCCAGACGCTGATCAGTCTGGAGGGGAAGATCAACGGCAAAGGGCTGGACGTGGACGCCCGGCTGCCGGACAACCCCGTCTACGTCTGGGGAGACCCGGACGCCATCACCCAGGTCTGCTACAACCTGCTGGATAACGCCATCAAATTCTCCCACCCCGGCACTGTCATCGGCGTAGCCGTAGCTGCCAGAGGCGGCAAGGCCCATGTCTCCATCCGGGACACGGGAGAGACCATCCCTCCGGAGGAGCTGCCCCTCATCTTTGACCGGCTTCACAAGTCGGACCGGTCCAGAAGTCTGGATAAGGAGGGGGTCGGACTGGGGCTGTATCTGGTCAAGACCATTTTGAACGATTTGAAAGAGACCATCACGGTGACCAGCCGGGACAATGTGACAGAGTTCGTCTTTACTCTGACCCTTGCCCGCTGAACACCTCTGGCAGAGAGGAAGCAACACCATGTTTGACGACGAGATCCAAACCTCTTCCCCGGGAGAGACCGGGCCGGAACCCCGGCCCGTCTATGCCCAGCCCTCCCTGGGGCAGCCGCCTCAGTTTGAGGGGCAGACCCACTTTGCCGATCAGACTCCGTTCGGCGATCAGACCCACTTTTCCGACCCGCCCTCCGCCGGCCCTGAGCCCTCCTTTGACGCACAGCCCGGAGTAGGGGAGCAGCCTTCCTTTACCGCCGAGCCTTCGGTGGGAGCGCAGCCCGCTTTCAACGCCCAGCCTGATCTTGGCGCACAGCCCCGCTTTGACGCCGCCGCTCCTTCAGCGGCTCCCAAGCCTGCCCAGGGGCAGCCGCCGGTCTGGTCTCCCGTCTACGGGGATCAGAAAGTGGAGCCGGGCCGCCCGGCGCCGGAGCCCATCCTCCCCGGCTATACCATCCCGCCCAAGCCCCCGGAGCCGCCGGTGGACAACAGCCTGCGCTATTCCTACCCCACGCCCCCTCCCGCCCCGGAGGGCCGGCAGAAGAGCCGGAACACAGTGGCGCTGGGCATTGTGGTCTGCGCCCTGGCGCTACTGGTGTTTGTCGTGGGGATGGTCTTTGACCGCTATCTCTTCGCCTCCGGCAGTGAGGACAGCGCCGGCTCCTCCGATGCCTGGGATGACGACCGCTCGGACCGGTGGGAGGACCACTTTCACCGCGACGACGACGGGAACGACGACGGGCAGGACAGCCGGGGCAGCTGGGGCTTTCCCTGGAGCGGTACGCCCTGGGACGACTCAGAGGAGGGCGGCGAGTCCTCCGAATCCTCTGAGTCCCAGGGGGATACCACCATTCCCCGGGCGGAGCCGGACGGCTCTCTCACGCTGGATGTCCACACCGCCGCAGGCAAGGAACCGCTGAGCTATCAGGAGATCTACACCCTCTGCCTGCCCTCCACGGTATCCATCACCGTCTATGACGACAACGGAGGCGGCGGCACCGGCACCGGCATTATTATGACTGAGGACGGCTATATCCTCACCTGCCAGCATGTGGTGCAGGGAGGCGCCTCCTGCGAGGTCACCACCTGGGACGGCAAGACTTATGACGCCCTTCTGGTGGGAGGCGACGCCCAGACCGATCTGGCCGTGCTCAAAATTGACGCCCAGGGACTTCAGCCCGCCGAGTTCGGCGACTCGGACGAGCTGACGGTGGGCGACGAGGCTCTGGCCATCGGCGACCCTCTGGGCACTGAGCTGCGGGGCACCCTCACCAACGGCATCATCTCCGCCATCAACCGGAACGTGACCATGAACACCTACGGCATGACCCTGCTGCAGACCACCGCCGCCCTCAATTCCGGCAACTCCGGCGGTCCGCTGCTGAACATCTACGGCCAGGTGGTGGGTGTGAACAACATGAAGATGGTCTCTACCGATGTGACTGTGGAGGGGCTGGGCTTTGCCGTCCCCACCTCGGTGGTCAAAACGATCATCCCCATTCTCTCCGCCGAGGGCAAGGTGAGCCGCCCGGTACTGGGCATCACCTGCGTGGGCATTGACGAAAAGACCGCCCAGCGGCTGGGCGAGCCCACCAAGGGGCTGTATGTATCCTCCATCAACGCCGCCTCCAATGCCGAGGAGCAGGGGCTGCGGGTGGGAGACTATATCTTTTCCATCAACGGTCAGGAGGTGGTCTCCGTAGAGGAGGTCCGGCCCATGCTGGCAGAGGTCGGCATCGGCGGGAAGCTGGATCTGGTGATCCTCCGTCCGGATGAGGACGGGGAGCTGGAAGAGCTGGAGATCACCATTACACTGGTGGATCAGGCGGATCTGAAGTAAATCCCTGCATCAGAATAACGCCCCCATTTCGGAACAGGAAGGTTCCGGGATGGGGGCGTTGTGCTTTTACCGCCGCAAAAGAGCCGCCGGCATTTTTCAATGCCGGCGGCCCAAGAAAGGAGGAGAAAAATGAAAAACGGAATACTGCTTTGTACTGCTTTTAGTGTGCCACAGAGTTATTACAAATGTTCGCAATAAAATGTTACAAAAGAATAAACTTTTTCTCAGCGCAGCTGCCGGAAGAACTCGCCCAGCACTTGGGCGCACTCCTCCCGGAGGACGCCGCCCGTGATCTCCGCCGAGGGGCGGAAGCCCTCCAGGCCCAAATGGAGCCTGGACCCGCAGCAGCCCGCCTTTTCGTCCGCCGCTCCAAAGACCACCCGTCCGATGCGGGCGTTCCAGATTGCCCCGGCGCACATGGGGCAGGGCTCCAGCGTGACGTAGAGGGTGCAGTCGCTCAGCCGCCAGCGGCCCAGGGACTGGGAGGCCTGACGCAGGGCCTCCAGCTCTGCGTGGGCGGTGGCGTCGTGGATCTCCTCCCGGCGGTTACGGCCCCGGCCGACGATCTCCCCGCCCCGGACGATCACACAACCCACCGGCACATCTCCGCACTTCCCGGCCGCCCGGGCCAGGCGGAGGGCCTCTGTCATATAAAATTCATCGCTCATATGGGACTCCTCGGTGTGAAAGGGGACTTGTCTGCATAAGATAGGTGCAGAATAAGGAGGAATGATCTATGCTCTCTGTATTTTTGCTGGCCCTCACCCTGGCTATGGACGCCTTTGCCGCCGCCCTCTGCTGCGGCGTCCAGTCCGGCGGCCTGCGGCTGGGGGAGGGGCTGACCATCGGCCTCTGGTTTGGGGGCTTTCAGATGGGGATGACGCTGCTGGGCGGCCTGTTCGGCCGGCAGATCAGCCTGCTGCTGTGGCAGGCGGGCTGTCTTTTGGCCTTCGGGCTGCTGGCCTTCCTGGGTGGGCGCATGGTGTGGGCGGCGGTCTCTCCCCCGAAGGAGGAGGGCGCAGGCCGGTATGACCTCTCTGTTCCCTCTCTGGCCGCTCTGGCCCTGGCCACCAGTCTGGACGCATTGGCCGCCGGGGTGTCTCTGGCCTATTTGGAGACGGGACTGCTCTCTGCCGCCGGGACCATCGGAGCGGTGGCCTTCTCCCTCTCCGCCCTGGCGGGGCTGCTGGGCCGGCAATTGGGAGGCCGGTGGCAGCGCTGGGCAGGTCTGGCAGGGGGACTGATCCTCATTGGGCTGGGGATAAAGATCCTGCTCGGTCAGATCCTGATGTAATACACGGAAAGCCCCAGGTGGACAACGATACACACCCACAGGGGCACGGAGGTGAAGCAGGCGATCCGCTTTTCCCCAGGGGTCACCCTGGCCATGGGTCCGGAGTAGAACCGGCGCCAGGGCCGTTTGATGAGCACATAGATGATGGCAAAGATCATGGTGAAGAAGATAAACAGCTCCACCAGTATCCAGACCCAGTCATAGTCCGGCAGGTAACCGATGAGCACACCGCAAAACAGGTTGATAAACATATGCAATCCCACATTCCAGCGCATCTTGCCGGTCATGATGTGGACATAGCCCATGACCAGGCCCACGGCGGTGGCGTAGAGGAACTGGTACAGATTGGTGTGGAACAGGCCGAAAAAGAGGGCGGAGACCAGCAGGGCAGACCAGTCACCCAAAAACAGCAGCCGGTCCAGCAGCAGCTTGCGGAAGAGGAACTCCTCGGAGAGGGGTGCAATGATGACAGTGAAAATCAAGGCCATATAGAACGGCTCCTCCGCCACGGACTCGTTGGCGTAGTCCACCGTCTCGGTACCCGCCAGCAGGAAGTCGGTGACGGTGCTGGCAATATAGAGAAAGCCCATTGCCACAATGAGGCAGACGATCACGTCCTTCGCCTTAGGCGGCTTGCCGTGAATTCGGGGCTTTGGCAGGGGCCGGAGAACCAGCCCGAAGGCAATGATGCCGGGGAAAAATACAATAACGGCATTGACCGCCTCGTCATAGCCCACGCTGTAATACAGGTCATAGGCCCCGAGGAAATAGGGGATATAGCTCAGATAGATAAACAGCTCCATCAGCACCAGATAGGCCATCAGCGCCCAGGCCGCCCGGCTGTAGCAGCTGCGCAGTTCTCGTCGGTTTTGCGGATACATGGTAATGAGTCACGTCCTTTCGGCTTTTGGCGCAGCGCGCCTGTTCCATCAGGCTGGAACAAAAATTCATCTAGGATTTTACCATAAATTTTTCTAAAAAGATACCATCTGTTGACGCAATGCGTTATAATGTAAGAAATGTTTGGAATTTATTCTGACTTTCGGGTCAGATCATCTCTAAGGAGGGACAAAAGAAATGAGCACACGAGCAGATGTGGTCATCATCGGCTGCGGTGAGGCGGGCGTCTTTGCAAGCTATGAGCTGACAAAGCGCTGTCCCCAGCTGAAGGTCATTGTACTGGAGCAGGGGGCGGACATCTACTCCCGGACCTGCCCCATCGTCCAGGGCAAGGTGGACCACTGCATCGGCTGCAAGACCTGCGGCACCATGTCCGGCTTCGGCGGCGCGGGCGCTTTCTCGGACGGCAAGTTCAATTTTACCACCGCCTTCGGCGGCTGGCTCACCGACTATATGACAGAAACGGAGGTCATGGACCTTATTCACTACGTAGACTCGGTCAACGTCCGCTTCGGCGCTACGGACAAGGTCTATTCCACCACCACGCCGGAGGCCCTGGCCCTGGAACGGGAGGCACTGAAGTATGACCTCCACCTCCTCCAGGCCAAGTGCAAGCATCTGGGCACGGAGAACAACCTGCGCATCCTGGCCAACATCTATGAGTATCTGAAGGACAAGGTGGACTTCCGCTTTCACACTGCCGTGGAGAAGATCGAGGTCCTCCCTGAGGGCGGCTACCGTCTGGTCACCCGGGGCGAGGACTTTGACTGCGGTTATCTGGTGGCGGCCCCCGGCCGCTCCGGCGCAGAGTGGTTTGCCGACCAGTGCAAGGGTCTGGGCATCCCCCTCATCAACAACCAGGTGGACATCGGCGTCCGGGTGGAGCTGCCCGCCAAGGTCTTTCAGCACATCACCGATGTGGTCTATGAGTCCAAGCTGATCTACCGCACCAAGCAGTACGGAGACCAGGTCCGCACCTTCTGCATGAACCCCTACGGCCACGTGGTGGCGGAGAACGTGGAGGGCATCGTCACCGTCAACGGCCACTCCTACTCCGATCCTGCCCTCCAGAGCGAAAATACCAACTTCGCCCTGCTGGTCTCCAACCGCTTCTCCACCCCCTTCAACGAGCCCTACCGCTACGGTAAGCACGTGGCCTCTCTCAGCAACATGCTGGCCGGCGGCGTGCTGGTCCAGCGCTTCGGCGATCTGGTGGGGGGAAGGCGGACCAACGACCACCGGATGAGCAAGTCCTTCGTCCAGCCCACGCTGAAGGCCGCCGTGCCCGGCGACCTGTCCCTGAGCCTGCCCAAGCGGCATCTGGACGACATCATTGAGATGATCTACGCTCTGGACAAGCTGGCCCCCGGCACCGCCAACTATGATACACTGCTCTACGGGGCGGAGGTCAAGTTCTACTCCAGCCGCATCCAGCTGACCAACGAGCTGGAGACCCCCATGACCGGCTTTTTCGCCATCGGCGACGGGGCCGGCACCACCAGAGGACTGGCCCAGGCCGGCGCCTCCGGCATCAAGGTGGCTCAGGTCATTACAGAGCGCATGGCGAACAAGAGCTGAATTCCGCCAAAAAGTTCAAACCGTGAAATATCCCGCCTGCGGGGTATCTCACGGTTTTCTTTTTTTATTATGTCCCGGTGTGCAGGAGTGTATATACAAATATGCATCCCCCAAAAATGTGCCTGTTTTTGAGATGATTCACCCCACCCCAAAAGTTTTGCACATTTTGCACAGGGTTTTGCACAGCTTCCCTTCCGCAGCCCGCCGAATTTTATGCACCGGACAGGTTGACGTAACACTTTATTCATAAACCGGCAGGCTCCGCCAAAAAAGCCCATGACCTTTACAGCTCTTTGCACGGGAAAAGTTTTGTCAAGAACTTTTCAGATTCCTGGGTGCGGTGCCGTAGGCGCTGCGGAAGGCCCGGAGGAAGGTGGAGTAGTCGGAAAAGCCGCTGCGCCGGGCGGCCTTCATCACCGGGACCCCCTCCCGAATGAGGGTGGCGGCGTGAATGAGCCGTTTTTGCAGCACATACTGGTGGACAGAGCAGCCGGTGACCTCCTTAAAGCGATGCATGAGCCAGGAGGCGGAGAGATAAAACCGCTGAGCCAGGTCGGTCACAGTGAGGGGGTCGGCGAGGTGGGTGTTGATGTGGGCCATGATCTCCTCGATCTTGGGGTCGCTGGCGTAGGTCTCCCAGGGTTCTTCCGTCCGGTCCTCCCGGCCTGCCCGGTTGAGGGCGATGAGGAACTGGAGGCAGTAGGTCCGGCTCAGCAGCTGATGGCCGAAGTCCCGGTCCGCAATGGCCTCCTCCAGCCGGGTCAGCAGCTCCAGCAGCCGGCGTCTCTGTCCCTCTCCCGGCCGGATGAGCAGATGCCCCTCCGACCTCGCCCGGTGAAAGCAGTCCGCCATCCCCATCTCCTCCAGAAAGTCCGGGGTGAGCCAGAGGATATACCGCTCGTAGGTGGCTCCGCCGATGTCCGGCTGGTGGATGTGGTGGTGGGGCACCAACAGCAGGTCGCCGGGGGAGAGAAAATAGGCTCTCCCCTCCACAGTGTAGGTCACCTGGCCGGAGAGAAAGACCACCACCTTGTCAAATTCGTGGTAGTGATAGGAAAACCGCCGGGCACGGGTCTCCTTCAGGTGGAAGAGCCGGTACTCCTCCAGCAGATAGCCCCGCTTATCGGCGTCGTGGGGAACGGCAGGCATGGACAGGTCACCTCGCAGCGTCAATATAGTCGTAGGATACATGATTTTTCACAAGTTTTCAACGGAATCAGCGGGGATTTTCTGCGAAAAGCTTTCCCGTTTCCTTCCGTTTCTCCATTGCGCCGGGATAACAAAATTGCTATAATGACCTTGTTTGTGAAAAAATACGCATTTTACTTTAGAGAGGCGGAAAAACCATGAATTACGCAGAGGAATCCCTCAAGCTGCATTACCAGTGGGCGGGCAAGCTCGCCACTGTACCCAAGATGGAGGTCAAAGACCGGGAGGCCCTTTCTCTGGCCTATACCCCCGGCGTGGCCCAGCCCTGTCTGGAGATCCAGAAGGACATCAATAAGAGCTATGACCTGACCGGCCGCTGGAACACGGTGGCGGTGGTTACCGACGGCACCGCCGTTCTCGGTCTGGGGGACATCGGCCCCGAGGCGGGCATGCCGGTGATGGAGGGCAAGTGCGTGCTGTTCAAGGCCTTTGGCGATGTGGACGCCGTGCCGCTGTGCATCCGCTCCAAGGATGTGGACGAGATCGTGAATACCGTCGCTCTGCTCTCCGGCTCCTTCGGCGGCGTCAATCTGGAGGACATTGCGGCGCCCCGGTGCTTTGAGATCGAACGGAAGCTGAAAGAGCGCTGCGACATCCCCGTCTTCCACGACGATCAGCACGGCACCGCCGTGGTGGTGCTGGCCGCCCTGACCAACGCCCTGAAGATCGTGGGCAAGAAAATGGAGGACATTAAGGTAGTCACCTGCGGGGCGGGCGCTGCGGGTATCGCCATTATCAAGCTCCTGCAGGCCAGAGGTCTGAAAAACGTCATCATGTGCGACCGCAAGGGCGCCATCTACCAGGGCCGTGAGGGTCTGAATTCCGCCAAGGAGGAGATCGCCGCCATCACCAATTTTGAGCGCAGGTCCGGCTCTCTGGCAGAGATGCTGGTGGGTGCCGATGTGTTTATCGGCGTCTCCGCCCCCGGCATGGTGACTTACGAGATGGTGCAGTCCATGGCGGACAAGCCCATTCTCTTCCCCATGGCCAACCCCACCCCGGAGATCATGCCGGATGTGGCGCTCTCTGCAGGGGCCGCCGTCGTCGGTACCGGCCGCTCCGACTTCCCCAACCAGATCAACAACGTGCTGGCCTTCCCCGGCATCTTCCGGGGCGCCTTTGACGTGAGGGCCTCGGACATCAACGATCAGATGAAGCTGGCTGCCGCCCAGGCACTGGCGGAGCTGGTCAGCGACGAGGACCTGAATGCCCAGCACATTCTTCCCCTGGCCTTTGACGAGGGCGTGGCCGACGCTGTGGCCGCCGCCGTAGCGGAGGCAGCACGGGAGACGGGAGTCGCGAGGATCTGAGTACACATGGAATACTGAAAGGCGGACGAGCCATGACTCGCCCGCCTTTCGTTTATGAACACTCTGTAAATCCCGCAGAAAGCCCTTGACTTTTGATTTCTCATCTGCTAAAACTATTAAGCCTGCTAATGATTAGCATGCTTACGTTTCGCGGAAAGGAGTCTGTCTATGGGTCATTGTTTTCCCCCGCTCCGGGGGCAGGACTCCGCTTTTTTCCGGCTCAACCGGGCCCGGCACAACGCCACCTTCTCTGCCCTGGCGGCGGAGGGGCTTCAGGACGTAGGTCAGCCCCGAATCCTCTTCCTTTTGGGGGAGGAGGACGAGGACGGCGCACTGCCCAGCCAGCAGGAGCTGGCCCAAAGGCTCCGGGTCTCCCCCGCCACCATTGCCAACTCTCTCTCCTCACTGGAGCGGATGGGCTATGTGGTGCGGCAGAGCGACTTGGTGGACCGGCGAAAGAAGCGGATCGCCATTACGGAAAAGGGCAGAGACGCCCGGCGCCGGTGTATCGACGTCTTTAAACGGGTAGATGAGCAGCTCTATGCGGGATTTTCTCCCGACGAGCTGGAGCAGCTGGAGGGATTTTACCTGCGCATGCTGCATAACATGGAGGCCATCGGCGGCAGGGCGGAGCACTGCTCCCGCGCCTGCCCGAAGGGCGCTGCGGAAAGAGAGGTAACGACCCCATGATCAAACGACTGCTCCCCTTTCTCAAGGGCTATCGCAAGCAGGCTGTCCTGGCCCCCCTGTCAGTGGCGATAGAGACGGTCTGTGAGCTGATTTTGCCCCTTCTGATGGCCGCCATTATTGACGAGGGCATTCAGAAGGGCGATATGACCGCCATTTTGCGAAACGGCGGGCTGATGCTGGCAGTGTCCCTGCTCAGCCTTGCCGGCGGTGTTCTCGCCGCCAGATATGCCGCCGAGGCCGCTCAGGGTCTGGGCGCTAACATGCGTCAGGCGGAATTTGAGAAGATCAACACCTTCTCCTTTGCCGACATCGACCGCTTTTCCTCCGCCTCCCTCATCACCCGGATGACCAACGACGTGACCAACATCCAGCTGGTGGTCTCCATCTGCCTGCGGATGCTGGTGCGCAGCGCCGTGATGATGATCGTCGCCATTATCGTGGCCCTCACCATCAGCGTCAGGCTGGCGGTCTATGTGCTGGTCATTCTGCCCGTCCTGATCGTGGTGCTGAGCATTTTGATGAAGGTCTGCTGGCCCCTGTTTCGCACCATGCAGAAGAAGATCGACGCCCTCAATCAGGTCATTCAGGAAAATCTGGTGGCCATTCGGGTGGTCAAGGCCTTCGTCCGTCAGCCTTATGAGAAGCAGAAGTTCAAGACCGCCAACGACGAATTTACCCAGGCAGGTCTGAACGCCGTGATGAAAATGCTGCTCATGGCCCCGGCGCTGATGATCGGCGTCAATGTGGCCACGGTGCTCATCCTCTATAACGGCGGCAATATGGTGCTCCGGGGGGAGCTGGAGGTGGGACAGCTTTCCAGCATCATTACCTATATCTTCAACATCCTCTTCTCTGTCATGATGGTGGGTATGGCGCTCTTGCAGCTCACCCGTGCCAGAGCCTGCGCCGACCGCATCTTTGAGGTGCTGGATACCGAGCCCTCCATCGAGGACGGCAAGTCCGCCGCAGAGCCCGCCGACGTCAAGGGCCTGGTGGAGTTTCGCAACGTCTCTTTCAAGTATCAGGCCGCCGGCACCGGCGACGACGTCCTCCGGAACATCAGCTTTACCGCAAAGCCGGGCCAGACCGTGGCCATTGTGGGCGGCACCGGCGTGGGCAAGAGCACGCTGGTCAACCTGATCCCCCGGTTCTACGACGTGACCGGCGGCGAGATCCTGCTGGACGGCAGGGATGTGCGGGACTATGCCCTCGACGACCTCCGGGGCCGCATCGGCATGGTGCTCCAGAACAACGTCCTCTTCTCCGGCACCATTCGGGAAAACCTCCTCTGGGGCAACCCCGACGCCACCGAGGAGGAGATCATTCAGGCGGCGAAGGACGCTCAGGCCTACGACTTTATTATGAGCTTCCCCGACGGTCTTGACACCCACATCGACCAGGGCGGGGTCAACGTCTCCGGCGGACAGAAGCAGCGGCTGTGCATTGCCAGGGCCATGCTGCGGCGACCGGAGGTGCTCATTTTGGACGACTCCACCTCCGCTGTGGACTCCACCACAGAGGCCCTCATCCGCCAGTCCTTCCACGACAATTTGAAGGACACCACGGTGCTCCTCATTGCCCAGCGGATCAGCTCGGTGCGGGACGCCGACCGGATCATTGTGCTGGAGGACGACACCATCAGCGCCATGGGCACCCATGACGAGCTGATGGAGACCTCCTCCGTCTATCAGGAGATCTATTACTCTCAGCAGGAAGGAGTGAAGGACAATGGCTAACGCACCCACCCCCAGAGGCGGCCCCGGCGGTCCCGGGGGCAGAGGGGCCAGAGGCGGCTTTCAGAAGCCCAAACACCTGCGCAAGACCATGATCCGCATGTTCTCCTATCTGACGAGACGGCCTGTCCTCCTCGCCATCGCCCTGTTTTGTGTGATCGCCGCCGCCCTCAGCTCAGTGGCAGGAACCTACTTCATGCGGCCCATTATCAACTCCATTACCGAGGCGGCGAAAAACGGCCAGACCGACTTGCCCGGCCTTTTGACCTCCATTTTGCAGCTGCTGGGGGTCTATGCCATTGCGGCCGTCTGTTCCTATGCCCAGTCCGCCCTCATGGCCCAGCTGGCCCAGCGGGGGTGCAATATCCTGCGGAAAGAGCTGTTTGACCGCCTGCAGGAGCTGCCCCTCGGCTACTTTGACCGGCATCCTCACGGGGAGCTGATGAGCCGCTTCACCAACGACGCGGACAACATCCAGATGGCGCTGGAGCAGTCCGTCGTTCAGCTCATCAGTTCCGTCATCTCCTTCACCGCCACGGTGGTGATGATGATTTACCTCAGCCCCATTCTCTTCCTCGTCACAGTGGTAACGCTGGCGGGACTCATGCTGGTCTTTACCAAGCTGGGGGGCAAGAGCCGGGACTACTACAAAAAACAGCAGGCGGCTCTGGGTGAGATGAACGGCAATATTCAGGAGATGGTAGAGGGCCTTAAGGTGGTCAAGGCCTTCACCCACGAGGAGGCGGCCAAGGAGACCTTTGCCAGGCTCAACGAGAACTACCGTGAGGCGGCCAGCAAGGCCAGCTTTTACTCCACCGTGCTCATGCCCATCGCCAACCAGATCTCCAACATCGGCTATGCCGTCACCGCCGCTGTGGGCGGCGCACTGGCCATTGCGGCAGGATTTGACATTGGCGGTCTGGTGGCCTACCTCAGCTATTCCAAGCAGCTGTCTCAGCCCCTGAACCAGATCTCCATGCAGATGACCAACCTGCTGTCCGCTCTGGCAGGCGCTGAGCGCATCTTTGAGGTCATGGACACCGAGCCGGAGGTGGACGACGGCGTCATTGACCTCATCCCCGCCGAGGTGGATGAAAAGGGCCGCGTCGCCCCCTATACCGGCGCTGACCGGCCCCGGCACTGGGCCTGGAAGGTCCCGGAGCATAACGGCGGCAAATTGGTGCAGGATGGGGAACACTGGCTGTGGCACATTCCCGACGGCAAGGGCGGAGAGATCATCCGCCCGGCAAACGGCACCATCGTGGAGGAGGACGGCAAGCGTTTGGAGCTGGTGGAGCTGAAGGGGGACGTGCGGCTCATCGGCGTGGATTTCGGCTACGTGCCGGAAAAGCAGGTGCTCTACGATGTGAATGTCTACGCCCACCCGGGGCAGAAGATCGCCTTCGTCGGCTCCACCGGCGCGGGCAAGACCACCATGACCAACCTCATCAACCGGTTCTACGAGATCTCCGACGGACTGATCCTGCTGGACGGTCTGGACATCCGCCACATCAAAAAGGACGCCCTCCGGGGCGCACAGGGCTGCGTCTTACAGGACACCCACCTCTTTACCGGCACCATTATGGACAATATCCGCTACGGCAAGCTGGACGCCACCGACGAGGACTGTATCCGGGCAGCCAAGACTGCCAACGCCCACAGCTTTATCCGCCGCCTCCCCGACGGGTATCAGACCATGGTGACGGGAGACGGCGCCAACCTGTCCCAGGGCCAGCGGCAGCTGCTCGCCATTGCCAGAGCCGCCGTGGCCGATCCTCCCATCATGGTGCTGGACGAGGCCACCTCCTCCATCGACACCCGGACGGAGAAGCTGATCTCCAAAGGCATGGACGCTCTGATGCGTGACCGCACCGTCTTTGTCATCGCCCACCGGCTCTCCACCGTGCGGGATGCCAACTGCATCGCCGTCATTGAAAAGGGCCGCATTATGGAAAAGGGAGACCACACCGATCTGCTGCGGCAGAGGGGGCGGTACTACCAGCTCTATACCGGACAATTTCAGCTGAGCTGACCCATTTATCGACAGGCGGGGTAAAACCCCGCCTGTTCGCCGCTTGTCTCCCCATCCCCGACAAATTTGCCCGAATCGGTAGACTTTCCACCCTGCCGGTGATATACTGAAAAGGCTAATATACTGATCGTTTGTGCACTGTTACCGAAAGGGATGTTGACGCTTATGTGGATCGAAGAACAAGTCATGCGCCGTGATCTGGATCGGCTGCTAAAGGCCCCTCTCCCCTGGTCGAAGCTGGACGGGAAGACCGTTTTGGTCACCGGCGCCACCGGACTGATCGGCTCGGCTGTGGTGAACGGGCTTTTGTACTACGGCCTGCAGACCCAAAATCCCCCTCAGGTGCTGGCTCTGGTGCGCAGCGAGGAGAAGGCTCAGCGGATGCTGGGCGCTCAGCTGGTCCAGTGCCCCAACCTCCGTCTGGTGACGGGAGATGTGACCTCTCTGGAGCTGCCGGAGGAGGATGTGGACTATATCATTCACGCCGCCAGCCAGACGGCCAGCCGGGCCATGGTGGAGCAGCCGGTGGAGACCATCCTCACCACGGTAGAGGGCACCCGGCGGATGCTGG
>OMVL01000060.1 GCA_900314485.1 uncultured Eubacteriales bacterium | reverse complement strand
CCCCCGCTCCCGGTCAAACCGGCCGGCATGGGGAACGCTCTTTCTTCCGCCGTTAATATCCGGCGTCAGTGTGGAAGAAAACTCTGTGTCATTTTTTCCTGCTAACTCCCTTGTCTGCTTTGGCTTTTTCATTTTAAATCACCACTTTTTACCTGAATTTGTTATAGTTTGCACTTGCTAACCCTAATTTATTCAACTTTTTTAGAAATTTCTCTTGATTTTCTCTGTGGGGCGTGCTACAATGCATGCATAACAAACAAGGAGGTCATACTCATGGCTTACAAGATTTCTGATTCCTGCATCTCCTGCGGCACCTGCGCTGAGGGCTGCCCTGTCGGCGCCATCTCCGAGGGTGATACCCAGTACGTGATCGACGCTGATTCCTGCATCTCCTGCGGCACCTGCGCCGGCAACTGCCCCATGGGCGCTATCGAAGAGGAGTAATGTTTCCTCGTAAGCGTAAGCTTAGAAAAGCGGCTCGGTTCTGAACACCGAGCCGCTTTTCTGTTAGCACACAAAAAATCCCACCCGTTTACAGGTGGGATTTCGTATTGCGGTTTTACATCGCCGCCAGAGAGTCGATAAACTGCACCGCCGACCTGGGTGTGCGGTTGGGATTGCGGACATCCCAGCGGACAGCCAGCGCCATGAGCCGCTCCTCGTCCATGGCGATGCCCCTGATCTTTGCCAGCTCCCGAACCATATTGAGGAACTGGGGCTTGGTCAGCTCGTTAAAGATGACTCTGAGGCCGAACCGCTCGGAGAGAGAGGTCTTTTCCTGCATGGTCTCCCGGGCGTTGATCTCGTCTCCCTGCCGGTCGGAGAAGGTCTCCCGGACCAGATGGCGGCGGTTGCTGGTGGCATAGACCGCCACATTGGCCGGGCGGGGCTCCACCCCGCCCTCCAGAATCGTCTTGAGGAGGGAATAGCTCTTGTCGTCCTTGTCAAAGGCCAGATCATCGATGAATAGGATGAACTTCTGGGGCTGATGGCCCAGCATCCGCACCAGCTGGGGGATTCCGGTGAGGTCTGCCTTGTCCACCTCGATGAGACGGAGATTCTCCATGCCCTCCATGCCCAGAAGCGCCTTGACCGTGGCGGATTTTCCGGTGCCGCTGACACCGTAGAGCAGCATATTGTTCACCCGATGGCCGTTGAGCAGCGCCCTCGTATTGGCTGCCACCTGCTCCCGCTGGCGCTCATAGCCCAGCATCTCCTCTACCGGCACAAAGTCCGGCTCCCGGACGGAGTGCAGACTCCCCTCCTGCCAGACAAAGGCCCGATACCGGGCGAACTGGCCGCAGCCGTTGATGCGGTAAAATTCCGTCAGCTCCTCCAACGTGGGGATCTCTCCCTCCTCCCAGGCAGGAAGCGCCGGGGTGACGCTCTGCCGCAGCTCGTCCCAGGGCAGGCTCAAAACGCCGTTCAGCAGCGCCAGATCGTGGGCGGCGGCTCCGGTGAGGGCAGGCGTCTCCTCCCCTTTTGCCACTGCCACGGCGAAGGGGGACTCGTCATAGCGGAGGTGGTCGGTGAGATAGGCGGCCAGGGAGTCGTAACCCTCCCGGGCAAGGGCGAAATAGGCATTTCCGTAGGCAGCCGGCCATGCCTCCTGCTCGGCGTTCAGACCGTTCAGCGCCTGTATGGCAGGCAGACTCAGCAGATTACGGTAGACGGTCAGTCCGTTGAAATTGACTTGGAGTTTCATCTTTCTCTCTCCTTGTGCGAAACAGGCGCATGACGTCGGCCATGCGCCTGCTGCGTTTCGTATTGGGTCAGCCCATATCCACGGTGAAGGTGGAGATGATACCGTTATAGGGGGTGTCGTCCGCCACGCCGTAGGCGTCCACAGTGGCGGTAATGTCGTGCTTTCCGGTGCCGGGGTCAAAGGCGGAGGTGACCTGCCAGCGCTCGCTGGCGCCGGGCTGAATGGTCTCGTTGGCGTAGAGCACCTGTCCGTCAGAATCGGTGAGGACCACCTTGAAATAGACCTTGTTCTGGCTGTTATTGGACAGGTCTACATAGTCCCGGCCGTCGGTAATGCTGAAATCCACAAAGCCGGGGAAGATAATGTCCCCCACGTCGGCAGCGGCATTCTCCTCCTCCGTCACGCCGTTGGGATTGGCCACGCCGCCACCGTTCTGGTGAGTGCCCACCCGATTGGGGGCGCTGCTGGTCCCGGGGGGATTGATAATGCCCAGTGTGAGGGAGAAATAGGCCATTGCGGCAAGGATCAGTGAAATGAGCAGGATCAGGCCGGAGGTCAAAAGCAGGTTGACGTCCCGATCCGGCATATTACTGCGTTTTCCCATGAAAACAAACCTCCGAGTAACGAATACACTCGCTCCTATGAGCAGAGTTGGTACGATTCTATTTAAGAATATAGCAGATAATGCCTGAAAATACAAGCGGAGATGGGCAATCATTTCCAAAGAGAAGGGTGTTTGGCGTCATTTTTCCCAACTTTGATGCCGGCTTTCCGCAGGGGACGGCGACCTTCCAATTCGGCAGCCCCAACCCGGGACTGCCCTTCTCTCTGGGAAATCCGCAGAAAATTCAAACTCCCACTTGATAATTCTCTGTAAATATAGTAAACTATATAAGACTTGTAAAGGTCAAGACGGCTCACGGATAGCCGCACCTGTCAGGGAAGCCGATCTCTTCCCGGACCTTTGCTATGTTGTCTGAAGCGACATTCGGTGTTGACAGCCGGTCCTGCGCAATGTCAGCTCGTGAACCATGTCAGGCGGGGAACCGAGCAGCATTAAGCGAGTCATGGTGTGTGCCGCAGATCGTCGGCTCGAGCTGTTTGCCGCTTCAGAGAGCACAGCAAATGTGTGCGGTGTCCGTGAATTTCTATTTTAAGGAGGTGTCCCGGATGTATCAGGCGCTCTATCGGAAATGGCGTCCCCAGAAATTTGAAGACGTTGTGGGCCAGTCCCACATTACGGAAACGCTGAAGACCCAGGTGGCGTCCGGGCGGCTCTCCCATGCCTATCTGTTTACCGGCACCCGTGGTACCGGAAAGACCACCTGCGCCAAGATCCTGGCAAAGGCGGTCAACTGCCTGAATCCCAATCACGGCGACCCCTGTAACGAGTGTACCGCCTGCCGGGGCATTGACGACGGCTCTATTCTGGATGTCGTTGAACTGGACGCCGCTTCGAACAACGGCGTGGACCAGGTCCGTGCCCTCCGGGACGAGGCGGTCTACTCCCCCGCCGCCGTGCGCAAGCGTGTGTATATCGTGGACGAGGTCCATATGCTCACCGTGGCGGCCTTCAACGCCCTTCTGAAAATTCTGGAGGAGCCGCCGGAGCACCTGATGTTCATTTTGGCCACCACTGAGCTGCACAAGGTCCCCGCCACCATTCTCTCCCGCTGTCAGCGCTTCTCCTTCCAACGCATTACGCCTCCGGACATTCAGGGCAGGCTGTCTCAGGTGGCCGCCGCAGAGGGCATTGACCTGACTGAGGACGGCGCCGCATTGCTGGCAAGGCTGGCCGACGGCGCCCTCCGGGACGGGCTGTCTCTTCTGGATCAATGCGCCGCCGCAGGGGGGCGAATTGACCGGGACGCCGTGCTGGACGCATTGGGTCTGGCGGGCAATCTCCGCACCGCCCATTTGATGAACCACATCCGCCGGGGCAGCACTGCCGAGGCATTGGAGGAATTTTCCCAACTCTACGCCGCAGGCAAGGGCATTCCCGGCCTGCTCTCGGAGCTCTCCGGCCTGGTCCGGGACCTGCTCATCCGCAAAACCGCCCCTCAGGGGGGCGCAGGTCTGATGGCGGGAGGCTATGACGAGGAGACGCTCTCCACTCTGGGCAAGACCCTCACCCCCCAGCGTCTCATTCAGATGCTGCGGCTGCTGCAGGACACCCAGGCCGCCCTCCGCACCAGTGCCAGCCAGCGGACGGATGCGGAGCTGTGCCTGATCCGCCTGTGCGACCCGTCTCTGGACACCTCCGCAGAAGGTCTGTCCGCCCGCATCGCCCAGCTGGAGGCCGCACTGGCAGGCGGGGTCTCCTTCCCTGCTCCATCGGCCGCTCAGCCCGTGTCCCAACCGGCACCTGTCCAGCCCGCCCCGGCGGCGGACCCTCCCCCCTGGGACGATCCCACGCCGCTGAGGGCTGTACCGAAGCCTCAGCCCCGGCCTGAGCCGGTGCATCAGCCGGCGGCAGTCCCGGAGGCTCCCAGGCAACAGGCCGCAGCTGTGCCTGTCGGCAGCTCCGATCTGTTTTGGAAGGGGCTGCTGCCCACGCTCAAGGGTCAGCTGAAGCCCTGGGTGTATATGCCCCTTACCGACAGTGCCAGCGTCAGCGGACGGCTGGAAAACGACACATTGGTCATCTATGCGGCGGATCAGTTCGCCTACAGCACAGTGAACAAGCCGGACCTCTTGCAGGTCATCGCCCGTATGGCTTCTGTAAAAGCGGGCAGAACGGTGCAGGCAGTGGTAAAAAAGGGGACGCCGGGCGCTGGCAGCGCTGTCTCCGCCCCCCAGTCTGATCCTTTCGACCAGCTTTTGGAGACAGGCCGGGCACTGGGCGCAGAAATCAAGTGACTGATTACAGGATAAAAGGAGCGTAATGCAAATGGCAAAAGGATTTAACAGCCGCAATATGCGGGGCATGGGCGGTATGGGCGGCATCAATATGAATATGATCCGCCAGGCCCAGAAGATGCAGGCCGACATGGAGAAACTGCAGACCGATTTGGAGCAGAAGACCTATTCCGGCAAGGCCGGCGGCGGTATGGTGGAGGCGGTGGTCTCCGGCAAGAAGGAGCTGACCAAGGTCACCATCAAGCCTGAAGCTGTCGATCCCGACGACGTGGGCATGTTAGAGGATCTGATCCTGCTGGCCGTCAACGAGGCCCTGCGCCTTGCCAACGAGGATGCCTCCAGCAGCATGAGCAAAATTACCGGCGGCTTGGATCTGGGCGGCTTCGGTCTCTAATATTTACTGATTCAACAGAGCTGCCGCACCTGTCTGCGGCGGCTCTTTGCCTTTCAAAGGAGGGTGATGATATGAAACGGATTCCGGCAATGATGCTGGCCTTGCTGCTGGTGCTCTCCGGCTGCGCAGGGGGCAGCATTCCCGTCCCAGATGCACCGGATGCCCCCTCTGTGGCAGAGCCCGGCTCCCCTGACGGGCCCACAGATACTGATGAAACGCCACCGCCGGAGCCGGTGGATCTGGAGACGGTCGCCATTGCGGGCGCACCCGGTTTTTACGACCTGCTGAAACTGCCGGCGCTGGCCGATTTGAAGATCACTGCCATGACACTGGAAGACGAGGATCACCTGATCCTGATCTCCGGCGACAGGGCAGAGGAAGTCAGCCGTTTCTCTCTGGAGACCGGCGTATTGGAGCCGATCTGCACCCTGCCCATTCAGAACCAGTCGGACTGGGTCAGCGCCTCTATTGCCTCGGTGGACCCGCTGGTGATCTACGAATACGATGAGGGCAACAATTACTACATTGACAGCGAGAACCAATACCATGTGATCCCCCAGTCCGAGGAGGACGGCATCAGCTATTGGGACTGCGTCTATGTGGACGACGTCTGTCTCTGGCACCAGTCCTCCAGCGGCGTCATCTGGTCCCAGCCGCTGGCCGGCGGCGAGGCTACAGAGGTCGGTCAGCTGCCCCAGGATCTGTACTATTTCTCCATGCAGGGACTGACCCCGGACGGAAAAGATCTGGTCTTTACCGCCACCGGTCCCAAGGATGCCAGCGTGCTGGTCACCGTCTCCCGGGAGACGGGAGAAGTCACCGGCATGTACAATGCTCCCACAGCCGGATACGGCGCCCTGTTGGACACCGTCAGCATTTTCTGCGACTACGACGCAAGCGACTACTCCCTCTACCACATCACAGTCAGCGACGGCCAGCGTCAGGTCTGCACCGACTTTCAGATGGACCTGCTGAGCGGCGATCCCGACGGCAAGGTGCCGGACTTTGACAGCCGGATGAGTGAGGACGCGATTCCCGGCGCCTGGGGCCGGACACTAATGACCGCATGGGCGGGCGACGAACAGCATTATCTCCTTTGGGACTATCGGGAACTGACGCCCACAGCCACAGAGCCTGTCCAGCTGACAGAGTACGTCCTCCCCGAGCCTGCCACGCCGGAGAGCCTGACAGAGCGGGCAAAGGCGCTGGAGGAGACCTACGGCATCCAGATCCACATGGGCCAGGATATTGACGCCCCCTACCCGGACTACACCCTCTCCGCCTGCGAGGATGTGGACCAGATCGACCGCATGATGGACGTGATGGAAGAGGCCTTTGCCCTCTACCCTGAGGACTACTTTGAGCAGTTGGGCGGCAGCGGCACTCGGGGCTTCAGCTTCTATTTCTCCGGCACTATGACCCCCATCGATCCCTCTGTCAGCATCAGCAACCCCGCCGCCCTCACCTGTCTGGTGGACGGAGTGGAGCTGCTGGCCTTTGACATTACCGGCTACATCACCGTACAGGACGTGGTGCACGAGCTGACCCACGTGTTGGACCACTGGCTGTGGGAGGGAGATGTGCTGGACGAGGAAGTCTGGAGCAGCATGAATCCGGAGGGCTTTGACTACTACTACGCCTACATTGACCCCAACGGGGACAGCTACGAGTGGGCCGGCTCCAGCGAGTACACCACCAACGACTCCGCCTGGTACGACGGGGATACGGACAGCGTCTACTTCATTGACGCCTATTCCACCACCTTCCCCACCGAGGACCGGGCCAGATTGATGGAATATCTGCTTTCAGATGTGGACTACGGCCCTCCTGCATACTTTGCCAGCGTCCATCTGCAAGAGAAGCTGACCTATTACTTCCAGTGCATCCGCACCAAATTTGATACCACCAACTGGCCGGAGCAGACCTCTTGGGAGCAGATGCTGTCCCAGGCCGTTGCAAAGGGATAAGAGGGTGACCAACTATGCCAAATGAACAGATGGTAAACTATGGACAGGCTCGCTCCGTCATTCGGGAGCTGTTTGAGTACGGGAACCAACGGGCAAAAATCGTGGGCAGGGACAACGTCTTTGACTTCTCTCTGTTGGACAGCACAGACCCCTGCGCCCTCCACGGCTACACCTCCGCCCCTGGGGATCCGGAGTCACGGGCGAAAATCGCCGCTTCTATCAACCGTAGATTCAGTATGGACTGTAAGGCCAGCCAGCTCTACATGACGGTAGGCGCTGCCGCAGGGCTCTGCTGCTGCCTGCGGGGGCTGTGCAATCCGGGAGATGAGGTCGTGGTCTTTGCCCCCTTTTTCCCGGAGTATGGCGTCTTTATCCAGTCTGTGGGGGCTGTCATGAAGGTGACGCCCCCGGAGATCGAGGGTTTTCAGATCGACTTTGCCGCCCTGGAACGGCTCATCACGCCGAAAACCAAGCTGCTCATCGTCAACTCCCCCAACAACCCCTCCGGGGCGGTCTACTCCGAAGAGACACTGCGGAAACTTGCCGCTCTTTTAGAAGAGAAGTCCCACGAGTACGGCCACCCCATCTACCTCATCAGCGACGAGCCCTACCGGGAGATTGCCTTTGCCGGGGTGAACGTCCCCTATGTGCCCAAGCTGTACCGGAACACGCTGGTGGTTTACAGCTGGTCCAAGTCCCTCTCCCTCCCCGGCGAGCGCATTGGCTACGTTTATGTCCCCGGTCAGGTGGAGGACGGTGAACGGGTCTACGCCGCCGTTGCC
>OMVL01000019.1 GCA_900314485.1 uncultured Eubacteriales bacterium | reverse complement strand
GATTCCCATAATCTAATAAAAATACCGCGTTGCGCGGGGAGACCATACGCGATATGCAACGCGAAGGGTCTGTCGACCGGTCATTGATTTCGAACGTCCTACCCCTTATAATAACGTTATATATGACGATGGAGGAATGACGAATGAAAAATGGTATCAAACCGAATCCCAATACGGTACATCCCATTCCGGGCTATGACAAAGAAATCTATGTGAAGCCGACGATTAAGAATTCAAATATCATCGTTGGAGATTTTACTTATATCGCTGATTCAGAATTTGAAAGCCACGTTACCCATCATTATGAATGGAACGGCGACAAGTTGATTATTGGCAAGTTCTGTCAGATTGCTGCTGGCGTCGAGTTTGTAATGAACGGCGCAAACCACCAGATGAATGCCGTATCAACCTTCCCGTTCTATACGCTGGAAGGCTGGGATATGAAACCGCCGGCAGCTTCCGACATGCCGCTCAAAGGTGATACTGTCATCGGCAACGATGTGTGGATCGGGCAGAATGCCGTCATTTTGCCCGGTGTTCATATTGGCGACGGCGCGATTATCGGCGCAAACAGCATTGTTGGAAGCGACGTATCACCATATACGATCGTTGCAGGGAATCCCGCCACAGAAATTCGTAAACGCTTTGATGATGAGTTGATTCAGCTTATGCTGGATTTCAAGTGGTGGGATAAAAGTGTTGGGGAAATCAATCAACTGATTCCGCTGCTCACTTGCGGCAACCTTGAAAAAGTGAAGGCCGAGATTATAGAACGATTACATGAAAAAGTTTGACTTAAGTCCCGATAGGTCCTCCGCTATGACATTATGGGTCCCTTTCGCTATGTTCCGCTGATGGAGTGCAGACACAGTGTGTTCAGCATGCGGCATACAGTCAACGGCAGGCTGTGCATCAACGGGAGAACTTACTCCTTTACCGACGGCACAGGTTATATTGAGGGTGACCGGGGACGCTCCTTCCCAAGTCAGTATGCGTGGACTCAGTGCAGCTTTGAGGGCGGCTCCCTGATGCTCTCCGTGGCTGAGATCCCACTGGGAGGGTTTCGTTTTACAGGTGTGATCAGCGTCATTCAGCTGGGTGGCAAGGAATACCGCCTGGCCACCTATTTGGGTGCCAGAGTGCTGAAAAACAGCAGGGGAGAAATCGTCCTGCGGCAGGGCGCTCTGACGCTGAAGGCCACGCTGCTGGACACAAGCGCCTATTCCCTCGCCGCTCCCGTGGACGGTGCTATGACAAGGCTGATCCGGGAAAATGCGGCCTGTCACGCCCGGTATCACCTGAGCCGGGGCGGACGCACATTGCTCTCGGTGGAATCCTTCAGGGCCTCATTTGAATACGAATACCCCGGGAGCAATATTCCATAATTGGAGAGTACGTCAATGCCGATTTCCCCCTTGCCCGCCTCTTGACAGTGTTTCTTTCGCCCCTTATAATAAAGGTCGGTATTTTATGATCCCCCTATTTTGAAAAAGGAGCAAAGAGAAATGGATTTGGCATACTATCCCAATATTGCCGCAAAGGCCGATGAACTGGGCGGCGTAAAAAAGACCGTATTCAACAAAAAGCTGCTGGAACAGGCTGATGCCAGCTGGCGGCAGTTCTCCTCCGAGGAGATCGCCCGCATTGAGCAGGAGGCTCCCTCCGCCGTCAAGGTCGGGAACTGCTTTGTCACTCCTACCGCCATTTTGCATATGGGACGGAATCAGCATGCCCTCTTTGCCATTCCCGTGCGGGACGTCATCTGGATCTACGGCAACGTGACCACAACCCGGATGTATTATATCTTCCCCGTCTCCAAGCTCTTTCAGGTCCAGTTGCTGACCCGCAGCAACCAAACCTATACCCTGGCCTCTATTTCCACCGGCCCCTTCACTCGGAAGGACCACTGCGGCGACATCATCCGTCAGCTCCAGCCCCTCCTCCAGCCCCACCGCAAGGGCATTATCTTCGGCTGGAGCCAGGACATTGCCAACTATGTCCAGGGCAACTTCCAGGCTGCCGTGGCCATGGTGGACGAGAAGAGCGCAGAGTAATCTATCCCTGCCTAATAAACGCAAATCCGGCTCTGCCGACAGTTTTTTGTCAGCAGAGCCGGATTCTTGTTTAGATGTCGGTCGTCACAGACACAGGCGCTCAGATGGGAGCAGCCTCGTCGTCGGCGGGAGCGGCCTCGCCGGAGGCGATGGACTCCTCAAAAGCGGCAGCAGCCTGATCCACGATGGACTCGGCCTCGTCTACGGCAGCCTGGATCTCTTCCTCAGTGGTGGGAGTCTCGGCGGCCTCAGCAGCCTCAGGAGCGACCTTCAGCTCGGCGATCTTGGCATTATTGGCGGCAATGGCGGCCTGAATGTCAGCGATCTGGCTGCAGACAGAGGCATAGGCGTCCTCAGGCTCGGTGCCGTGGTCGGCAAAGTACAGCCTGCCCAGCTCGGCATAGGCAGCCCGGAGGTTTGCCTCCTCCTTGACATTGAGCGCCTTCAGCTTAGCCACAGAGGCCAGCTGGATACCCTTGTCCACGCCGGTCTGAGCCATGTTCAGGCCGGTCTGACCCAGGTTGATTGCCTTTTGCTTCAATTCTTCAACAGTGATAGCCATAATTACGTTCCTCCTGAAGTGCGGGTCTTGCCCGCTTGATATTTGGGATGGTTTCATTGTAAACAGTCACTCTGAAAATTGCAAGGGACTTTGGTTGTTTTTTACCTTTTTTTAATGGACCGGACAAAGTTTCTTCACAGATCGACAAAATTCAGCCCTCTTTGCCACTATTTTGGAAGTGTTCGCACCACTCACACAGGGGGCAGACCTCGCACACGGCTCTTCTCGCCGTGCAGACCTCACGCCCGAAAAGCACCAGCCGATGACAGAAGTCATTGGACTCCTCCGGGGGCAGGATGGCCCGGAGCTGGGTCTCTACTTTGCCCGGATCCTTGGTCCCGTCCGTCAGGCCCAGACGTCCTGAGACGCGGATGCAGTGGGTGTCCGCCACCACAACGCCCGGAACATGAAAGACGTCGCCCTGAATGAGATTGGCCGTCTTCCGCCCTACGCCGGGCAGGCGCAGCAGGTCCTCCATCTCACCGGGGACCTTTCCGTCGTATTCCGCAAGCAGCATCTGGGCGCACTTCACCATGTCCCGGCTCTTGCCCCGGAAAAAGCCGCAGGAGTGGATGTACTCCCCCACCTCCTCCGGATCCGCCTCGGCAAAGGATTCCAGCGTGGGGAAACGCTCATAGAGCGCAGGCGTCACCTTGTTCACCCGCTCGTCCGTACACTGGGCGGAGAGCCGGACGGCAAAGAGCAGCTCATAGTCCTTCTCATATTGCAAGGAGCACAGGGCGTCCGGATAGCGCTCCTTCAGTGCGTCAACGATAGACCGGACTGTCTCTTTTGTTTTCATAGGAAACACCCCCTGTTGTTCTCTATCATTTTAGCACAACATCCATAAATTTTCGACCCTAAAACAGTTTGAATCCACAATTGTCTTTTTTCCCACCTTTGGTATAATATTATGCGTAAACTACAGTTGTTCGCTCTGGGCGGACACTGACTGAAATTCAGCGTCATTGCAGAAGGAGTATCAATATGGTAGAGGAAATGCTGTCCTTTCTGAAGCTGGCAGACCCCCAGGTGGGCGACGCCGTTGAGCAGGAGCTGGCCCGTCAGCGCCGGAACATTGAGCTCATTGCCTCTGAGAACATCGTCAGCGAGGCGGTCATGGTGGCTGCCGGCTCTGTTCTCACCAACAAGTATGCCGAGGGTTATCCCGGCCACCGCTATTACGGCGGCTGCCAGTGTGTGGATATTGTGGAGGATCTGGCCAGAGACCGGGCGAAAGAGCTGTTTGGCGCTAAGTTTGCCAATGTCCAGGCCCACTCCGGCGCCCAGGCCAACTACGCCGCCTACCGCGCTCTGGTGAACACCGGCGACACTGTGATGGGCATGCGTCTGGATCAGGGCGGACACCTGACCCACGGCTCCCCTGTCAATTTCTCCGGTAAGGACTACAAGATGGTCTCCTACGGTCTGGATGTGGCCACCGGCCGCATTGATTACGACCAGGTCCGGGATCTGGCCAAGCAGCATCAGCCCAAGATGATCATTGCCGGCGCTTCTGCCTATCCCCGCGCCATCGACTTCAAGGTCTTTGCCGACATCGCCCATGAGGTGGGGGCCTACCTGATGGTGGATATGGCTCACATCGCCGGTCTTGTGGCGGGCGGCCAGCACATGTCTCCCGTTCCCTACGCCGATATTGTCACTACCACCACCCACAAGACCCTCCGGGGCACCCGGGGCGGCCTGATCCTGACCAACGATGAGGCGATCGCAAAGCGTGTCAACTCCGCCATCTTCCCCGGCGCACAGGGCGGCCCCCTGATGCACATCATTGCCGCCAAGGCTGTGGCCCTGGGCGAGGCTCTGAAGCCTGAATTCAAGGTCTATGCCGAGCAGGTGGTCAAGAATGCCAAGGCCATGGCTGACGCCATTCTGGCCGGCGGTCTGGATCTGGTCTCCGGCGGCACTGACAACCATCTGATGCTGGTAGACCTCCGCCCCGCCGGTCTGACCGGCAAGGTCATGGAGAACCGTCTGGACGATGTATATATCACCGCCAACAAGAACGCCATCCCCGACGATCCGGAGAAGCCCTTTGTCACCTCCGGCCTGCGGCTGGGTACTCCCGCCGCCACCACCCGCGGCTTCGACGAGAATGACTGTGCTCTGGTGGGCAAGCTGATCTGCCAGACCGCCATGGAATACGACACCAAGGCTGACCAGATCCGGGACGCCGTTGTCGCCCTCACTGACAAGCATCCCCTGTACAAATAATTTCCCCGGAAATATGCTTCACCCCAGACAGGACATTTTGTCCCGTCTGGGGTGATTGCCATATAAAAGGGCGGACTCATGTGATTCTTTCATAGAAAGCATAAGTCCGCTCTTTTCTTTTATGCCGCCTCAAAGCTCCAGAGGTTTTTGATCTGGTCCCTGATCTCGTCAAAGGCCCAGACTCGGGCGCTGTTTTCCGGACTGTTGGGATCACGGATGATGAAGCCGCTGTCGTTATATCCGGCAATGACGATGTAATGCCCGCCATCGGTAAAGACGCCGGGGCCCATGGCGCAGATCACCGGCTTGCCCTCGTCCAGGGCGGTTTTGATCTTGTTCTCATCCAGATTCAGTTCCTTGCTGTTCAGGCCGAAGTTGACGCATGCCTGGCTCATGAGGGTCCAGGCGGAGCCGGAGCCGCTGGCGTAATAGCCGTTCTCCTCGGCAAATTTGGCAATGGTCACAGGGTCGTTGTCATGCCAGCCGGTGAGATACAGGGATACCATGGAAAGGCACGTGGGTCCGCAGCCGCTGCAGCCCAGCAGATTGCCGCCGTAGGTCTCGTAGCCCCAGCGGGTGTCCCACTGGATGAGCAGCGGCACAGTGTCCTGCCTGCCCTCGGCAGAGAGGTCAATCTCCTGCCGGATGCCCATCCGGTCAAAGTCCAAGTAGGAGGCGGCAAAGGGCATGGCCTGGGGATAGCGGATGACGAACTGGAGCAGCTCCTCCGGATAGAGGTCGATGTTGCGCAGCACATAGGCGGCCTCTGGGTGATCCTCCAGGAGGGCGTAGATCTGACCGCCGTAGCCGGTATCGCTGGCAAACTGAGTCAGGCTGCTGTCCGTGATGGGCGTCTCGGCGCCGGTATTTTCTGCGCCCTCTCCGTCCTCCGGAGTCTCCTCGGCCCCGTCCTCCCCCCGGGTCACGGTGGTGGCGTTTTCTGCGTCCGTGTGTATGGAGAAGAGACGGCTCAATCGGACAAGGCCGGAGACCGTCATAAGAAACGCAAGAATGACCGCCAGGGCAAACACACCCAGTTCCAGATCAGACCACCTTCTGCGCCGCACTCGGCGGGTCTTTGTGGCCTGCTGACGGGTCTGTGCCTCTATACGCTCCCGGGTTTCCTCCATGGTCATCACACTCTTTTCTATCTGCCGGCGGCAAGGAGAAGCTGCGCCGGGCTATAAATCTACGTAATTCGTCAGTGTACAGCGACATTATAGCATCATTCCCCGCACCGGCACAAGGGCAGATTGCTTAAATATCTTTGAAAACGCAGATCCGCCATCCCCCAGAAGGGACAGCGGATCCATGTTTTATTCCACGGTGACGCTTTTGGCCAGATTTCTCGGCTTGTCGATGTCGCAGCCCCGCTGCAGCGCCACATAGTAGGCAAACAGCTGCAGCGGCACCACGGACAGGGAGGGCAGCAGCAGCGGATGGGTCTCAGGAATGGTGATGACGGCATCCGCCACCTTGCCCATCTGGCTCTCCCGTCCCTCAGTGGTCAGGCCCAGGACGGTAGCCCCCCGGCTCTTGACCTCTACGATGTTGCTCACTGCCTTATCAAACAGGGGATCGTAGGTGGCCAGCGCCACCACTAAGGTCCCCGGCACGATAAGAGAGATGGTGCCGTGCTTCAGCTCGCCGGCGGCATAGGCCTCGGAGTGGATGTAGGAGATCTCCTTCAGCTTGAGAGAGCCTTCCAGCCCCATGGCGTAGTCCAGATTCCGGCCGATGAAGAAGATGGACTCATGGTTGAAGAACTGGGAGGCAAAATACTGGATGTCCTCGGTATAGCTCAGCATCTCCTCCATCTTAGAGGGAAGCAGCTGGATCTGGCGGAGCAGCTCCTCCCGCTCATCGTCCGGCATGGTGCCCAGCACCTGGGTGAAGTAGACGCCCAGCAGCCCCAGAACAATGAGCTGGCTGGAATAGGCCTTGGTGGTGGCAACGGCGATCTCCGGACCGGCCCAGGTATAAAGCACGTCGTCAGACTCCTTGGCAATGGTGCTGCCCACCACATTGACGATGCCCAGAGTCTTGGCCCCCAGCCGCTTAGCCTCCCGGAGGGCGGCCATGGTGTCCAGCGTCTCTCCGGACTGGCTGATAACGATGACGAGAGAGTTTTCGTCAATGATGGGGCTGGCATAGCGGAACTCAGAGGCCAGAGCCACATCCACCGGCTTTCTCAAAAGGCCCTCCAGGATATACTTGCCCACCATGCCCACATGGTAAGAGGAGCCGCAGGCCACAATGCAGATCCGGCTGAGCTGGCGGATAAAGTCGTCCGTCAGGCTCAGTGCCTCCAGCTCCACCCGGCCGTTTTTGATCCGGGGGAAAGCTGCCTTGCGCAGGACCTCGGGCTGCTCCATGATCTCCTTGAACATGAAGTGCTCATAGCCGCCCTTTTCCGCATCGGAGATGTCCCAGTCCACAATGGATTTCTCTTTCTCAATCGGCTGGCGCAGGTTGTTATAGACCTGAATTCCATCACGGGTGACCACGGCCAGCTCTCCGTCCTCCATATAGCTCACCGTCTTGGTGTACTTGATGAGGGCAGTGACGTCGCTGGCAATAAAATTGCAGCCTTCCCCGTAGCCCAGCACCAGAGGACTGTCCTTCCGGGCGGCCACCAGCTGATCCGGCTGATCGGCACAGACGATACCCAGTGCGTAAGAACCCTCGATGCGGTGGAGCACCTTAAAGGCGGCGTCTACAATGTCGCCCTTGTAATAGTACTCCAGCAGCTGGACTACCACCTCGGTATCTGTCTCAGAGTGGAAGGTAACGCCCTGGGAGATCAGGTACTCCTTGATCTCCAGATAGTTCTCAATAATCCCGTTATGAACCACTGCGATCCGGCCGGAGTTGCTGAGGTGGGGGTGGGAGTTGGCGTAAGAGGGCTCGCCGTGGGTGGCCCAACGGGTATGACCGATACCCACCGTACCGGGAACGCTATTTCCCCCGTTGGTGAGGTCGGCCAGCGCCTTCAGCCGCCCCTTTGCCTTGGTCAGCTGCAGCCCCCGCTCCGGGTCGTAGACGGCCAGGCCCGCAGAGTCATAGCCCCGATATTCCAGCCGGGTGAGGCCGTCCAGCAAAATGGGGGCTGCCTGTTCGGCGCCCACAAATCCTACAATACCACACATAAATGGTTCTCCTTTTCATTCATTGGAAAGAGCAGGAAAAGTGTCGCTTCCCCTTTCCTGCTCTGCTCCGTTGCCTGAACGATATTACTTTGTGCCGAAGATCCGGTCGCCTGCGTCGCCCAGGCCGGGGACGATGTAGCCGTGGTCGTTCAGCTTTTCATCCACCGCCGCCACGTAGATGTCCACGTCGGGATGCTGCTCCTGCATGGCCTTGATGCCCTCGGGGGCGGCAAGGATGTTCATCATCTTGATGTTCTTGCAGCCGTAGCCCTTCATCATTTCCACGGCGGCGCTGGCAGAGCCGCCGGTGGCCAGCATGGGATCGACAATAATGACCTCACGCTCAGAAATATCGGGGGGCATCTTGCAGTAATAGGTGACGGGATTCAGAGTCTCCGGGTCGCGGTAAAGGCCGATGTGGCCCACCTTGGCGGAGGGGAGCATGGAGAGCATGCCGTCTACCATACCCAGGCCCGCACGGAGGATGGGGACGATGGCCACCTTCTTGCCGTCCAGGGTTTTACAGTGGGCAATGCCCACAGGAGTCTTGACCTGGATGTCACGGGTGGGCATATCACGGGTGGCCTCATAGCACATGAGGGCCGCAATCTCGCCGATGATGGAGCGGAACTCCCGGGTACCGGTGCGCTCATCTCGCAGGATAGCCAGCTTGTGGTGGATCAGCGGATGATCGAAAATATGGACGTTGTTAGCCATGGTGCTTTCCCCTTTACATTTTATTTCTGCATTCGTTCCAACCGCTCCCGCTCTGCCTGAGACAGACGGATGTAGTTGGCGTTGAGTCCCTGAGCGTCGGTCAGCTCGCCCTCCGCCGCCCGGCGGAGCGCCGCCCTGGCAACGCCCCAGGCGGACTGAAATCGAAGATGGGGGGGAGCCAGAGTCAGCGCTGCCCCCAAAGTACTGCCATAATTATAGCACAACTCCGCTCCATCGCCAACGATAATTTGTGCTGTTTTTCCGTCCAATTCTCTGAAAAGATCGGCAAGGGCAATGGCCCGGTCCTCGCACAACCGTTTCAGCGTCACACCGTCAGAGACAAAGCGGGCGTTATATACCTGATTCCGGCGGGCGTCCATGGCGCACAGGATCTCCCCCGGCACATGGGACAACTGCCAGGCCATAGCTTCCAGCGTGGAGACAGCGCAGCAGGGCTTTTGGGCGCTCCAGGCCAGCCCTTTTGCGGTAGAAAGACCGATCCTGAGCCCGGTAAAGGACCCGGGGCCGGCGGCACAGGCGATGAGGTCCACATCCTTCAGCGCAACGCCGCAGTGTTTCAGCATACTCTCACACATGGGAAGGATGGTCTGGCTGTGGGTCAGGCCGCTGTTTTGATAGCTCTGGGCGATGAGAAATTCATCCTCACACAGACAGACCGAGGCTGCCTTGGCGCTGGTCTCTATGGCTAAGATCTTCACAGTCCTTCCACCCCCGTGATCGTGATGAGGCGCTGGCTGTCCTCAGCACCTCTGCGAATATCTACCCGGACGGTAGTCTCGTCCCACAGTTCCTCCGCCCGCTCGCTCCACTCCACGGCGCAGACGCCGCCCCGGGCGGGATAGTCCTCCCAGCCGATGTCGTAGAGATCGTCGGCAGAAAACAGCCGATAGAGGTCAAAGTGGAACAGGGGCAGCCGCCCCTCCAGATGCTCGTCTACAATGGTAAAGGTAGGAGAGGTGATGCGCTCCGTAATGCCCAATCCCCGGGCCAGGCCTCTGGTAAAGGCGGTCTTCCCTGCCCCCAGGTCGCCGGTGTAGGCAATGACCATGCCCGGCTGTGCCAGCCGGCCCAGCCCCTCGCCCAAGCGCTCGGTCTCCTCCGGTGAGACGGTGGTATAGCGCATCTCTGCTCCCTCCCCTGTCATACTATTCCGCACAAGTATAGCAAGCTTTGGGAGAATTTGCAAGGGCGGGCTTCGTGGGGTTTCTCCCTTGTAAAGACCGGAGCGGTCGTGCTATAATGATATAAATTTTTGGTGAGAGGAGGGCTGCCTATGTCTGCCGTCCGGGATCTGATCCGGGACACCTTTGCCCAGGCGGATCATCTGCTGCTGGGGCTGTGCGTCGCCGTCAATCTGCTCGGTATTGCACTGATCTACTCCGCCACCCGGTATGACCCCGCCCTTCACTCCTATCCTATGAAGCAGGCCGCAGCCATGGTCATCGGCATTCTCCTCTTCTTTCTCCTGTCCCAGCTGGATCTGGAGATGGTCATGTCCCGATGGCCCTGGCTCTTTGGGGCCAGCGCCGCCTTTATTGCCCTTCTGGCTATTCCCGGCGTAGGGCACGCAGTGGGCGGCAATCGAAGCTGGATCGCCTTCCCCGTCTTTTCCGTCCAGCCGGCGGAGATGGTGAAGCTCACCTTTGCCATGCTCCTTGCAAAGCAGATCGTCCACCTGCAAAAGGGGCGGGGGCTGAGCCATCCCCTCTCCGTAGGCGCCCTGTGCGCTCATCTGGGCTTTTTTGTGGGGCTCATCTTTCTCGTCTCGGGAGACGCCGGATCTGCCCTTGTGTACGTCTTTCTCTTTGCCATTATGGTCTGGGCCGGGGGACTTCACTGGTCCTGGTTCTTGCTGGGGCTGGTGGGTATCGTGCTGGGCGGTTCCATGCTGTGGCTGCGTCTGCCGGAGGACAACTACTGGAAGATGCGGATTTTAGTCTGTCTCAACCACGATCTGGACCCCATGTACCGCGGCTTTCAGCAGACCCGGTCCCTGCTGGCCATTCAGTCCGGCAAGGGGACAGGTATGGGCTACCTTCAGGGCAATCTGACCCAGGCGGCCTATCGCAGCGCCCTGCCCGCCCGGCATACGGATTTCATCTTCTCCTCCTGCTGTGAGGAGCTGGGCCTGCTGGGAGCCGCCGTTTTGCTCCTGCTGCTCACCGCCATCATCCTCCGCTGTATCCACATTTCCATCCATGCCGGCACCGCTTTTGACGCTCTGCTGGCCATGGGATATGCGGGCATGTTTCTGGTACAGGTGATGCTGAATATCGGCATGTGTCTCTATGTCCTGCCGGTCATCGGCCTGACCCTCCCCTTTGTAAGCTACGGCGGCTCCTCTCTCATCACTGCCTATGCTGCCATGGGCATTCTCTCCGGCATCCGGCTGCGCAGCCTGCCCAGCTGGCTCCACGATCCACAGGGGGACGGATGGAGTCAGGAGGATTAAATGGGACCAACACACAAAAAACGGTCCGCCCCGGAGTTTCCTCCGCAGCGGACCGTTTTTGTATTTCTTAGGGTGTGAGTGACACCTGGATCACAGGCCGGACCCCGGTCTGGTCAGACGCCTGATCGTGGCCGTAATAGTCGATGTTGCCCTGCTGATCGACAACGGCAGCACCGTTCGCCGCGGCGCCCGGCGTCCGCAGCCACCAGCCGTAGGCCGTTGCCGCATATTTGTCCTTGGCCTTGCCGTTTCCGTTTACGGCATGGAGGATGTCGGCATATGCCTCAGCCTCTTCGGCGCTGAGAATATACACCTGATCGGCGGTAGCTGCACCGCCCTCCAGCCCGTAAGCGCCGCCGTCGCTGGGCAGGGCGGGCTGGGCCAGCCGCTCCCGCTCGTACTTATAAAAGGTATCACTCAGGAATTCTGTATTCAGCCAGACCCGCAGCTCACTGTCAGCCCAGGTGCTCTGCTTATTCCGGCTGTCGTAGGCATGGGTCACATTAAACTCCCCGATCAGGGTCGCCGTTTCGCCGTTGTTGTCCAGCACATACCATTTGGCCGGCTTGCCCGGCTCGGTCTGACCGAATTCCACCACGCTGCCCGGTTTTGTGTTGACCAGCATCAGCCGGAAGCTCTCCGCCGCCCGGTCCTCGGCGCCCCGGTAGCCGCCGATCTCCCGGTAGGTCTTATATGCCTTGGCATAAGCTCCCTGTTCAAACTCGCTGTTTGCCACCTGATAGCTGCACTCTGCGATCTTCTCCTCACTGTCCCCGAAATCGGATGCGTGCCGGAACCAGCTCACGGCGTTTTCATAGCGGTGGAGCGTCATGAAGGCACTGCCCACGCCGTACTGGATCGCCCCAGTCCGGGTCAGAACTGCGCCTCCTGCCAGCAGCAGGCAGAGCAGTACCGCAGCAGCGATCTTGCCGAAAGTCTTGCCCCAGCGGTGGCGGCGGTATTTCTCCATGCACTGCTGCTCTGCGGCGGCAGCCTCGGGGTGGCCGGTCATACGGCGCAGCGCCTGGGCTGCGTAGAAGTAGTCGTCTGCGGTTCTGGCGGAGTCTACCTCCTCTATGGCCGCGCGGAACTCTTCCTCACGCTCCTCAGTCTCCGCCCGCTCTGCCATAGCAAGGCACTCCGCCGCCCGGGCAGCGCTGTCTTTATAGTCGCCCAGAGCCTGGAATCTCTCTCCCGCCTGACGGCTCATCTCCGCCCGGTTTTGGGAGCCGACGGCCCACTGGATCCAGCTGTACATTTTGCTGGCCTGGGCATACTCCTTCTCCTGCGTGTTCTGGTTCGATGCCGGTGGCACAGCCGGTTTCTTATGCTCTGCGGCCTTCGGAGCCTTCTCCGCTGCCATCGCATTCATCCTTTCCTGCCCCTTTGTCGTTTGAGGGCTGTCCTTATTATACCGTATTTCTCAAAAAATGCAACGGCCTGTCCTCTTTCCCCCCACGGGCACACGGAAAAAGACGGGAAAAGTCCAATTTTACCATTGACAGAAGGATTTTCCGTGGTAAAATAAGTCCGTAATGACAGGGCAATGACGAAACCAAGCGCTGAAAGACCGGTCCTAAGAGAGCGGAGGAGGGTGTGATCTCCGTGAAACGGGTCAGCGCAGGCCATTTCCGAGCCGCCTGTGAAGAGCAGGCCGTCTCACTCCCGTTAACGAGTGTCCGAGATGTCCGTCCTTGATCCGGCGGACAAATCAGGGTGGTACCGCGAGCTTCTGCCTTCGCCCCTGACGGCCAACCGGCCGGGGGCGGAGGTTTTTTGCTGCACAGATTTTTTGTATGGAGGAAGAAACATGAAACCCTACGGTGTAAACGACCTGCGTGAGATGTACCTGAAATTCTTCGAGACCAAGGGCCATCTCCGTCTGCCCAGCTTTTCCCTGATCCCCAAAAACGACAAGTCCCTGCTGCTCATCAATGCAGGCATGTCCCCCATGAAGAGCTGGTTTACCGGCGATGAGATCCCGCCCCGCCGCCGTGTCACCACCTGCCAGAAGTGCATCCGCACCGGCGACATTGAGAACATCGGCAAGACCGCCCGCCACGGCACCTATTTCGAGATGCTGGGCAATTTCTCCTTCGGCGATTACTTCAAAAAGGAGGCCATTCCCTTTGCCTGGGAATTCCTGACCAGCCCTGAGTGGGTGGGCATTGATCCTGACCGCCTTTATCCCTCCGTCTTCGCCGGCAACGAGACCACCCCTGCCGACGATGAGGCCTTTGAGATCTGGAACAAGGACATCGGCATCCCCGCCGACCGCATCTACAAGTTCGGCAAGGAGGACAACTTCTGGGAGCACGGCTCCGGCCCCTGCGGCCCCTGCTCTGAGATCTACTATGACCGGGGCCCGGAGTACGGCTGCGGCAAGCCCACCTGCACGGTAGGCTGCGACTGCGACCGGTATATTGAGGTGTGGAACATCGTCTTCTCCCAGTTTAACAACGACGGCCACAACAACTACACCGAGCTGAAGCAGAAGAACATTGACACCGGCATGGGTCTGGAGCGTCTGGCCGTGGTCTGTCAGGGCGTGAACAGCCTGTTTGACACCGACACGGTCATGCACATTACCAACAAGGTCAGCGAGATCACCGGCGCTCACTACAACGAGAGCTACAAGAAGGATGTGTCTTTGCGCATCATCACCGACCACATCCGCTCCGCCACCATGATGATCTCCGACGGCGTGCTCCCCTCTAACGAGGGCCGGGGCTACGTGCTCCGCCGTCTGCTCCGCCGGGCCGCCCGCCACGGACGTCTGCTGGGCGTTCACAAGCCCTTCCTCTATGAGGTCTGCGACACCGTCATTGAGGTCAACAAGTGCGAATACTCCGACCTGGTCTCCCGCCGGGACTATATCATCCGGGTCATCAAGAACGAGGAGGAGAACTTTGGCCGCACCATTGACGCAGGTCTGAAGATCTTTGCCGATCTGCTGGAGGGCCACAAGGCCAAGAGCGAGACCGTGTTCTCCGGCGCTGACGCCTTTAAGCTGTACGATACCTACGGCTTCCCCATCGACCTGACCATCGAGATGTGCGAGGACGAGGGCATGACCGTGGATCAGGACGCCTTCCACGCCGAGATGGAGGCACAGCGCATCCGTGCCCGTGAGGCCCGGAAGAAGCTGGGCGACCTGGGCTGGGAGCGCATTGACCTGGGCGACATTGACAAAGCTCCCACCGCCTTCCTGGGCTACACCGACACCGCCGCTGAGGGCAAGATCATTGCCATTGTGGAAAACGACGAGCCCTCCGGCACCATTTCTGAGGGCCAGAAGGGCATTCTGGTACTGGATCAGACTCCCTTCTACGCCGAGATGGGCGGCCAGGTAGGCGACCGGGGCGTCATTACCAGCGGAGATAACGTCTTCGTGGTCACCGACACCAAGAAGACCAAGGCCGGCAAATACCTCCACTACGGCGAAGTGACGGAGGGTTCCTTCTCTGTGGACGACACCGTTGTCTCCACGCTGGATCTGGAACGCCGTCAGGCCATTGCCCGTGCCCACTCCGCCACCCACCTGATGCAGAAGGCGCTGCAGATCGTTCTGGGCGACCATGTGCAGCAGGCCGGCTCTCTGGTAGAGCCGGACTATCTCCGCTTTGACTTCACCCACTTTGCCGCCATCACCCCTGACGAGCTGCTGGAAATTGAACGTGTGGTGAACGACTCCATTCTGGCCGGTTACAACATTGAGACCCGTGAGATGCCCATCAAGGAGGCCCAGGAGATGGGGGCCATGGCCCTGTTCTCCGAGAAGTACGGCGACGTGGTCCGTGTGGTCAACATGGACGGCTACTCCGTGGAGCTCTGCGGCGGCACTCATCTGACCAACACCGCCAAGGTCGGCTCCTTCCACATTATCTCCGAGGGCTCCGTGGCCTCCGGCGTCCGCCGGATCGAGGCCATCACCGGCAAGCGGAATGTGGAAAATCTGATCGACGTTCAGAAGCATTTCTTTGATGCCGCCGCCCTTCTGAAGGTCAAGCCCGACGACCTGGCGCAGCGCATCAGCGCCCAGCTGGGTGAGATCAAAGAGATGAAGGCTCTCATCGAGCAGTTCAAGGAGAAGGAGGCCCTGGGCGAGGCCCGGAACTTCCTGTCCTCTGCCAAAAGTGTGGGCAGCCTGAAGGTCATCACTGCCAACCTGGGCAGTGTGGATGTCCCCGCCCTGCGGAAGATGGGCGACTTCCTCCGGGATAAGGAGCCGACTGTAGTGGCCGTCCTCTCCGCCGTCAACGGAGAGAAGATCTCCTTCCTGGCCGTCTGCGGCAAGGACGCCGTCAAGGCCGGAATCAAGGCCGGCGACGTCATCAAGAACGTCACTAAGATCTGCGGCGGCTCCGGCGGCGGCAAGCCTGACTCCGCCATGGGCGGCGGCAAGGACGCCGGGAAACTGGAAGAGGCGCTGGCTTCCGTGGCTGAGTTCGTCTCCTCCAAGCTGTGAGAAAACGAGGTGAAACAAGTGGGTTGTCTGTTTTGTTCCATTGCAAAGGGTGATATTCCCTCCAAAAAAGTCTATGAGGACGAGCTGGTCTATGCCTTTTACGACATTGACCCCCAGGCTCCCGTCCACTTTCTGGTGATCCCCAAGTGCCACATCGGCTCCTGCGGCGAGATTACCCCGGAGAATTCCGCCGTTGTGGCCCACTGCTTTGAGGTCATCTCCAAGGTGACCAAAGAGCTTGGCATTGAGTCGTTCCGGGTGGTCTCCAACTGCGGCGAGCAGGCGGGGCAGTCTGTTCCCCACCTCCACTTCCACGTGCTGGCGGGGCGGGATATGACCTGGCCTCCCGGCTGAGCGCTGACCTTTAAACGCCGGATACCGTTGTACGGCATCCGGCGTTATTTTTTGTTCACAGAAAGTTTGCATGCTAATGAATTGACACAGGGAATACTAGAGGGTATAGTAGCATTGAGCAAGATTAGTCTCAGATTCTTATAAAAGCCAGACAGGAGGACCTAAAAATGGCAGAAAACAAATACGCCGGGACCCAGACGGAGAAAAATCTGGAGGCCGCCTTTGCCGGCGAGAGCCAGGCACGAAACAAGTACACCTTCTTTGCCTCCAAGGCCAAGAAGGAGGGCTTTGAGCAGATCGCAGCCCTGTTTCTGAAAACCGCAGACAACGAGAAAGAGCACGCCAAGATGTGGTTCAAGGAGCTGAACGGCATCGGCAATACCGCCCAGAATCTGTCTGCCGCCGCTGAGGGCGAGAACTACGAATGGACGGATATGTACGAGGACTTTGCCAAGACAGCTGAGGCCGAGGGCTTTCCGGAGCTGGCCGCCAAGTTTCGCATGGTTGGCGCCATCGAGCGCCACCACGAGGAGCGGTATCGTGCCCTGCTGCACAATGTGGAGATGCAGGAGGTCTTCAAGAAGAGTGAGGTCAAGGTGTGGGAGTGCCGCAACTGCGGCCACATCGTTGTGGGGCTCCAGGCGCCCGAGGTCTGCCCTGTCTGTGCCCATCCCCAGAGCTACTTTGAGATCAACGCAGAAAACTATTGAACAAATCTTTCAACTCCCCATCTCAGATGGGGAGTTGAACCGGAAATGAGGAATTGACAGCATGACTAGCGCAGCCAAGAAAAAACGCAAACAGAAGTGGCGCATCCCGGTGATCGTTCTCGCTGTGGTGCTGGCCCTTCTGCTCCTTCCCAGGCTTCTCTTTCCGGCAGCACCGGGCGGGACATCTGCCCCGGCAGCAGCCTCCAACCTCCGCTCGGCCACGGCGGAGCGCGGAAGCATTACCACCTCCGTCTCCGGCTCCGGCACTCTGATCAGCGCCGATGCTGAGGACATCACCATTCCTTCCGGGGTGGAGATCGACACCGTCTTTGTCTCTGCCGGCGACCAGGTCCGCAAGGGGGATCTGCTGGCAACGGTAGACCGGGGCAGCGTTCTCACCGCTCTGGCCGACGTCCAGAGCCAACTGGATGATTTGGACGAACAGCTGAAGGGCAAGGCGGACGACAAGGTCTCTGCCAGCGTCAAAGCGGGCGTCTCCGGCCGGGTGAAGCTGGTCTGGGCCGGCGAAGGAGACAGCGCTGCTGCTGTCACCGCCCAGTACGGCGGCCTGGTAGTTCTCTCTCTGGACGGAAAGATGGCCGTCACCCTGCCCATTTCCACCTCCGTCTCCATCGGGTCCGACGTGGTAGTCACCCTCTCTGACGGGGAGACCCGGGAGGGCATTGTCTCTGAATACTCCTCCGACGGTATGGTAGTCACCATCGGCGATGACGGTCCTGTCTACGGTGATGTGGTCACCGTTGCAACAGAGGACGGTATGAGCTTAGGCTCCGGTCTGCTTTACATCCATACGCCCCTCACCATTACCGGCTATACGGGAACGGTCTCCTCCGTCAAGGTGAAGGAGAACGAAAAGGTCTCTGCCAGCACCGTGCTGCTAAAGCTCTCTGACCTGGGACACACGGCGGAATATAACGCCCTTCTGGCCCAGCGGGAGACGCTGGCGGGTCAGATGCAGACCCTCACTGCCCTCTATCAGGACAACACCGTCACCGCCCCCTTTGACGGCACGGTACAATCGGTATCCTCCGACAGTGAGGCCGCAGCCGGTACAGATACCGCCGTCTCTGACTATACCTCCGGCTTCACCGGCTTTACCGGTTTCAGCATGCCCACCACCTCCTCCGGCATCGCAGTCAGGAGCAACGCCACCCCTTCAGACGAGCCGGAGCAGCCCCCTGTCGAGCAGCCTTCTGAGCCTGCTCAGCCCGCTCAGCCTGCTCAGCCCGCTCAGCCGGAGCAGCAGCCTGCGGGCGCCGTCTCTGTCCAGCTGGCCGCCGCCATTTTGCTCAACGGTGGGCAGATCTCGGACTATGCCGGTCAGTTTACCCTGAATCTGGCGGGCGACGGCGTACTCCAGCAGAAGGTGAATGACGCTAGCGGAGTTGTCGCCTTTGACCCCCTCACCTTTGACCAGCCGGGAGCCTATCTCTATCAGCTGACCCAGATCCCAGGCACAGACGCCGGTATTCAGTACGATACCGCAAGCTATGTGCTCCTGGTCCAGGTATCCGCAGGCACGGACGGCAAGCTGACTGCCGCCGTTCTTCCTGAGATGAGCAATCTCATCTTTACCAACTCTGTCGGCACTCAGCCCTCCGATCAGACCGGCACCGGCACTCCCGGTACCGCCATTCCCGGCGACCTGGGAGATCTGGGCGATCTGGGCAGTCTGGGCGATCTGAGCGGGCTGGGTGATCTGAGCGGTCTGGGCGACCTCAGTGGGCTGGGCGGTCTGGGCGGCAGCAGTATCAGCATTGGCGGCTTCGGCGATCTGGGCAGCATGGGCAGTCTGGATACCTCCGCACTCAGCGGCGACAGCTTGACCCAGAGTCTCTCCTCCGGCAGCAGCAGCGAGACCACTGTGCTCACCCTCTCCCCCAACGACCATATGACCGTCCGGGTCACGGTGGACGAGCTGGACATTCTCTCCGTCTCCAAGGGCCAGACCGCCACCGTCACCATTGACGCTCTGAACGGGGAAGCGTTCCAGGGCACCGTCACCGGCATTGACACCAACGGCTCTGCCTCCGGCGGCGTGACCAAGTATACCATTGAGGTGACCGTTGACAAGACGGAGCGGATGCTCTCCAATATGAACGCCTCGGTGGAGATCGTCATCAGCCAGTCCGAAGACTGTCTCCTCATTCCGGAAGCCGCTCTGAACCAGTCCGGCACCCGCACCTTTGTCTATACCGGCTGCGATGAGGCCACCGGCGGGCCCGCCGGTGAGCAGGAAGTCACCACAGGACTGTCCGACGGTACCAATGTGGAGATTACAAGCGGACTGTCCGAGGGTGATACCATCTATTACAGCTACAACGATGCCGGATATTTCCCCTATTACAGCTTTACCGCCGGCAGCAGAGCGGGAGGCCGGCAATGATCGTTTTGCAGGACGTCTGTAAGACCTACGAGGTGGGAGAAGAGATCGTCCGCGCCCTGGACCACGCCTCCATGCACGTTCGGCAGGGTGAGTTTGTGGGCATCATCGGCCCCTCCGGCAGCGGCAAATCCACCCTGATGAACATTGTGGGCTGTCTGGATCTGGCCACCAGCGGAAGCTATTTGCTGGACGGCCAGCCCATTGAGGATTACAGCGAGACAGAGCTGGCCAGAATTCGGAACAAGAAGATCGGCTTCATCTTCCAGAACTTTAATCTCATCACCAAGCTCTCCGCTGAAGAAAACGTAGAACTGCCCCTCATTTATCAGCATCTTCCCCGCCGGGAGCGGCAGGAGCGAGTGGAAATGGCCCTGAATCGAGTAGGGCTATGGAACCGTCGGCAGCATAAGCCGACGGAGCTGTCCGGCGGCCAGCAGCAGCGGGTGGCCATCGCCCGGGCGCTGGTGACAAAACCCTCCCTCTTCCTGGCGGACGAGCCGACGGGCAATCTGGACTCCCGGACCAGCGGAGAGATCATGGACATTTTCCATGAGCTGCACGATCAGGGCAACACCATTGTCCTCATCACCCACGACAACGAGGTGGCCGCCCAGGCCGCCCGCCGCATTCGCATCCACGACGGGCATGTGACGGAGGTGGCGGAATGATCTGGCAATCGGCAAAGATGGCCTTCAAATCGGTCATGGGCAGTAAGGTCCGGTCCTTTCTCACCATGCTGGGCATTATCATCGGTGTGTTTGCCCTGGTGGTGCTTGTCTCTCTGGTGGACGGAGCCACCGGCTATGTGACAGACACCATCTCCAGTTTGGGCAGCAGCTATATCACCGTCTCTGTTCTGGACGACAAGGGCAGGCCCCTCCATCTGGAGGACCTGGATGAGATCATGGAATCCGGGATCGGTCTGGCCGCTCCCATGGCCCAGACCAGCGTCACCGGCAAAAACGGCCGGGAGAGCGGCTCCGTCCTCCTCTACGGCACCACCGCCGCCTATCAGGAAGTCAACAGCATCAATGTCTCCTACGGCACCTTTCTTCGGCAGACAGATGTGGATCATCACAATTATGTCTGTGTCATCAACCAGACCATGGCGGACGAGCTGATGGGCGGTATGGACTGCCTGGGCCAGACGGTAGAATTGAGCGGCCTGCGGTTTACTGTCATCGGCATCCTCTCCGACGACGATGAATCCCTGACCAGTCTGCTCACAGCGGGCATGATGGCCGCCTACATCCCCTACACCACCGCTCAGAGGGCGGCAAGCACAGTATCCTCCACCATCGACACCTTCTACCTATCCCCCCTTTCGGACAGCACCGTAGAGGAGACCAACGACCGGATCAAGGCCTATCTGCTCAACCGCTTCAGCAAGGACGAGGACGCCTTTTCCCTCTTTGACAGCTCCATCATCGAGGACGCCATGGGCGAGGTTACCGGCATGCTGGAGACTCTGCTGGGCGGCATTGCGGCCATCTCCCTCATTGTGGGCGGTATCGGCATTATGAATATCATGCTGGTCTCCGTCACAGAGCGTACCCGGGAGATCGGCATCCGAAAGGCCATTGGCGCCAGCCGGAGCACGATTATGCTTCAATTCCTCATTGAGGCGTTGGTACTCAGTCTCATGGGCTGTGTGCTGGGTCTGCTGCTCTCGGCGCTGACTCTGGCTATCATCACCCAGCTGGTGGACAATGTGACCTTCCATGTATCCGCCGGTGTTGCCTGGGTGGCTATCATCTTTTCTCTGTCCATCGGCCTGCTCTTCGGACTCTATCCCGCCAACAAAGCGGCGAAAAAGCCCCCCATTGAAGCCCTGCGGTACGGAGAGTAAGCCGGACAGCTGTACAAATGACCGGCTTTGCCGGGGGTTCCCTTTAGAGAAGCTGGGCGGAAGCCGGGACTCTTCCCTGCTTCCGCCCTGTGCTGTCCGGTTATCGGCCGGTACCGTTTACAGTCTGGTTCATGCCGTTCTGGGCAGAACCGGTTACCTTTGCGGCCCGATTTACCCCGTTCTGAGTGGTGCCGGTGCCGTTTGTCATATCGTTCACACCATTCTGAACGGTATCAGCTGCGTTGTCCACACCGTTAATGACACCGTCGACGACCCGCTCGGTGCCGTTCACAATGCCGTCGGTCACGTCCTCCACCGCGTCAGCAGCGCCGTCCACAACATTTTTGGTTCCCTGTGCCATGCCGCTCTCGCCATTGGTGGCCGTCTGGTCGTTGTAGGTGCCGTCAGGTTCCACCTTGCCGGCACGGTCTGCCTCGTAATAGGCATCTCCCGCAGCGGTGCTATTGCTGACCTGATCGTTCTGATCCGTACCCGTCCGATTCAGATCATCGTTTACCTGACTGCCGCAGCCGGCCAGAGAAAAGGCCATGACCAGCGCCAGTGCTGTCATCCATTTTTTCATGTCAGTTCCTCCCTTTTATTTTGCCGCAGTTCCTGTTCTGTCGGCTTTGTTAGTTTCCTTCTGCCCGGCAGAAAATACACCGTGAAATACTCGCCTGAACTGGGAGAGTTTGGCGAGCTTGGTGGAAAGAAATGTCAAGTCCGCTTTTTTTAGGAAGATTTGAGTGGGCTGTTTCTATTTTGACTTTTTATTATTCAGCGCAGCCAGCGTAGCTGAGAAGGTTCGGATATTCCACATGCCGGTATCAATCAGCTTCGTCTGGTTCTTCAGCCATGCCATGACGCCAGCGAGGACGAGTCCGGTCATTTGTTCGGAATCCCTTTTGGCATAAAGCAACACCCCATTCGTTAGTAGTATACCATACTGTCTAACAAATGGGGTGCTATTCAAGGCGCTGCAATCCCAAACTTGTGAACTGACAGCCCTGATCCGAGTTCAGAATCGCAGGTGTGTCTTCCGCTTTGATTCCTTCTCCGACTTGGAGGGGTGTGTGAAGACGCTCTCTGCGTTGTCCAGAAATTCACGCTTCCAGTTGCGGACCATGTTGGGGTTCAGATTGTTCTCTGCTGATATCTCCGGAATAAGCTCCTCTACCACGGCATACATCATGGCTCCGGCGGCAAAACTGCGCAGATACAGCATGGCCGGAACGATCAGACCGGCAGCAAGGATCGTCAGCAGTGCCCCAACCGGCTCTACTGCCCCGGACAGAACGCCGTCTGCAAACGCCCTGCACTTTGTCTTACTCTGCATGCCCCATTCCCTGATTCTCAACAAACTCCGTTTCGGGAAACATGCTCTCGATATAGTCGATATCCCACCTTCTCTCCTTCTGCTCCTCATCTCCGTACCAGTACTGGACCGGGCAGGTGGGCTTCAGGGCAGGGTTTGGCATGGAGTAATTGTTGCAGGAATAAAAAGCCCGCCAAATCGTTTTTGCGCTCATGCTCTTCAGCACCTTTTTGACATACTGGAGATCCTCGTCCGAATACTTCTCTGGGCTGAACATCCCCCTGAGCATCTTCAGGCTTGCGTGCTTGCCGATCTCCATGACGCACCAGTCTCTTACCGCTATAAAATAGGTCAGGATTCTGGGGAGTTGGTAGGGCGTCATCCCGGCGTCGATCACGACACAGTCAGGTTTGATCCTCTGTTCCGCCAGCATTCTGGTCACCACGCCGCCGCCCATGGTGCAGCCGTACAGGCACGCCACCTGCTGATGTCCGTTTTGAATCAGCCAGTCCGCCAGGTCAGAGGCAATCTCCTCCACGCTGGTATAGTTCGTCTCCGACTGATCGGGGTCAAGTCCTGGCATGGCGGGGATGATCAGATGGTACTCCCCCTCCAGAATCGGAATGACATATTCAAACACATCCCACCAGACCCCCAGCGGATGGCACAGGACAAGTATCTTCTCGTTCTCTTCCCCAAATTCATGCATAGTCAGCACTGTTGTTCGTCTCCCATCTTTCAGTAACGCGCGTTTATTAGCTGTATCTAACTTTCATTTTACCACAGTTCATTTCCCTTTGCAGCAGAAGGCTTGTCTAAAAAGTGGGCGGAATTGCGCCCGTTCCTGTTCAATCTGACAACTAATCCGGCAAATCCCGAACAGTCATGATTGCGTTTCACCCTCTTGGCTTGTGTTTCTTAAAAATTTTTCGCCGTTTAAAAAAATTTTTTTGAAATCGCAAAAAGGGCTTGCATTTTTCAGCAATAAGTGGTAATATCATTTAGTCGGTTGGCAAAACGGTATCCGGGTGTGGCGAAGTTTGGTATCGCGCTTGAATGGGGTTCAAGAGGCCTTGAGTTCGAATCTCAACACTCGGACCACTAAAACGGCTTATTTCGAAAGAAATGAGCCGTTTTTCTCACTTTTCGGCTCTTTTGAATATCCGTTTTTGGTGCCGTACTAGAATTGTACTAGAGTTCACCCCAAGAGCGATTAGAATTATCCGAACCTCTCAGATTTTCCCGAGAGGTTCGGAAATTTTTTTGCCCCGTACTAGATTTTTATTCTGGTACGTTACAAAGCAAGCTGGTTCAGAAGCGCCACCGCTGCGGTTTTTACCTCCGGCTGGACGTGGAGATAATGCTGGGTCATGTCGATTTCCGTATGACCTGCCAGCGCCTGAATGGTCTCCAGCGGAACGCCCTGTGCCTGCAACTGACTGACGTAAGTGTGACGGCAGCAGTGCGGGGAGAGAATCCGCACATCACCCAATTCCTCCAGCGCAGTCTTGTATTGCTTGCGGAAGGAGCTGGGGTTGCAGAAGCGTCCCGACCGCTGAGCGTACCATACATATCTCATGGCGGTGTTGCGGAGGAACAAGGCGCTGGGACGAAACTTCTCCGGCACCGGAATTTCCCGATAGCTGGTCTGGGTCTGGGCCGATCTGGGGCGTACCCTTCACCATGGTCACCGCCTGCTCAATCTGGATGCTGGAACCATCTTCCGCAATATGCCGGGGTTCCAGAGCCAGCAGCTCCTGCGTCCGCATTCCCGTCCCCAGCAGAAGCCGGATGCTGTGTCCGATGCGGTCATCCGGTAGAAAGCGCATCATCCGTTCAATCTCTTTTGCATTGAAGGAATCCTTTGAGGATTCCTGATTTTTCGCCATTTTGGTTTTATCCGCATACTCCACCGGATTTTTACGAATGAGATCATTGGCGGCGGCTTTCTTCATGATCTGGAACATCATCCCCCGCAGCTTGGCGATGGAGGACTGAGAACGTCCCTCCTTCACCATTTGCTTCAAGTAGCTTTCCACATGAGACGTCTTGATGTCAGCAAGTTTCTGATCTCCGAATCCCTGTTTGAGCAAGCTGATGGTGTACCTGTAGTTTTCATAGGTACAGGCAGAAACCTGCCCCTCGTAGTTTTTGTACCACTCATCTGCCCAGTCTCCAAAGGTAAGGTTGGAATCAAGCTTCAAGCCATTGGCAATGTCCTCTTTGTATTTTGCAACTTTTTCTTTGACTTCCTTCTGCGTTCTGGCATAGAAACTCTTATATTTGCGTCGGCCATCTTCATGATAGCCGACCATGATTGTACACTCCCACAGTCCGTTTTTCCTCTTATGGAGGCTTCCTTCACCGTTGGAGCGTCTTTTTGGCATTCAGGCAACAACTCCTTTTTGTTTATTGATT